>NZ_BAAAZU010000001.1:289201-403056 GCF_039537065.1 Luteimonas lutimaris
AAAGCTCGCGGCTTCCGCCGCTTCTACAACAGCGATGGCAACGGGGTCCGTGCTCAGCCCGACAGGTGCTCGATTGCCGCCACGCTGCCCAACCGCTCCGACAGTCGCCGCAGCAGCGCGAGCCGGTTGTTGCGCAGCGGTGCGTCCTCGACGTTGACCATCACCTGGTCGAAGAACGCATCCACCTGCGGCCGCAGCCGCGCCAGGTGCGCGAGTGCGTCGACGTAGTCGCCGTGGGCCAGCGCGTGGCCGGTTTCGGCGTAGACCGCCTCGACGGCTTCGGCCAGCGCGGCTTCTGCCGGCTCCTTCAGCAGGGCCGGATCGACCGCGTCCGGCACGTCGTCGCCGGCCTTGCGGAGGATGTTGTTGATGCGTTTGTTGGCCGCGGCCAGCGCCTCGGCTTCGGGCAGCGCGGCAAAGGTACCGATGGCGTCGACGCGGCGGTCGAAGTCGTACAGCGAGGCCGGCCGCAACTCGGCGACGGCGTTGAAATGCTGCGCCGGAACGCCCTTGTCGGCGTAGTAGCCGCGCAGGCGGTCGAGGATGAAGTCATGCACCTCGGCGCGATCGGCCGGCACGGCCGGGCCGTCCTTCTTCCCCGTCGGCAATGGGCCGATCGTTGCGATCGCCGCGTCCAGCAACTGCGGCAGGTCGAGGTCGAAGCCGCTTTCGATCACCGTCCGCGCCAACCCCAGCGCATTGCGCCGCAGCGCGAACGGGTCCTTGTTGCCGGTCGGCTTGAGTCCCGCGGCGAAGCCGCCGGCCAGCGTGTCCAGGCGCTCGGCGATCGCCAGCACCTTGCCCAGCGGCGACAGCGCGATGTCGTCGGCCGAATAACGCGGCTGCCAGGCCTCATCGAGGGCATTGGCCAGCGCATTGCGGTCGTCGTGCGACAGGTCGTCGAGCGCGGCGTCCTGCATCGCGTAGTAGCGGCCGGCGATGCCCTGCAGCTCCGGGAACTCGTTGACCATGCGCGACTGCAGGTCGGCCTTCGACAGCGCCGCCGCGCGTTTCGCCAGCGCCGGGTCGACGCCGACCTGCGGCGCGATCGCCTCGGCAAGCTTCGCCACGCGCGCGACCTTGTCGGCCACCGTGCCCAGCTTCGCCTGGTAGGTGACGCTGGCAAGGCCGTCGTTCATCGACGCCAGGCCCTGCTTCATGTCCTCGATGAAGAAGAACTGCGCGTCGGCGAAGCGCGGGCGGATCACGCGCTCGTAGCCCTTGCGGATTTCGGTCGGGTCCTTCGGATCGATGTTGGCGATGCCGATGAAGTGCTCGCTCAGGCGGCCGCCGTCACCCAGCACGGGGAAGAACTTCTGGTTGGCTTCCATCGTGGTGATGAGGGCTTCGGGCGGCACGGCGAGAAACCCGGGTTCGAACGAGCACGCCACCGCCGCCGGCCATTCGACCAGGCAGTTCACCTGGGCCAGGTTGTCGGCGTCGATGCGCGCGCTGCCGCCGGCCTGCTTCGCTGCGGCCTCGACTTCCTCGACGATGCGCGCGCGGCGCTCGTCGGGGTCGACCAGCACCTTCGCCCCGCGCAGCGCGTCGACGTAGTCCTCCGCGCGCCCGACCCACACTGGCTTGTCGTGCATGAAACGGTGGCCGCGACTCATGCGGTCGGCGCGGATGTCGAACAGCTCGCCTTCGACGACCTCCTCGCCCAGCAGCAGCACCAGCCAGTGCAGCGGCCGCGCGAAGGCGTGGTCGTGGTCGCCCCAGCGCATCGGCTTGGGGATCGGCATCGCCGCGACCGCTTCGCGCAGGATCTCCGGCAGCAGCGCGCGCGTGGCCACGCCCGGCTTCACCGAGCGGTGCACGAAGCGCTCGCCCTTGTTGTCGGTGGTGCGCTCGAGCGCGGTCCATTCCACGCCCGCCTTGGCCGCGAAGCCCTGCAGCGCGCGCGTGGGCTGGCCGTCGGCGTCCAGCGCGATGTTGAGGTAGGGACCGAGCACTTCCGAGGCCTGCTCGGGCTGTTCGATGGCAACGGACGGAAGCATCACCGCCAGCCGTCGTGGTGAGTACAGCGGTTTCGCTTCGCCGCGTTCCACCGCGACACCGCGCTTGCCCAGCGCATCGATGACGCCATCGAACAGCGCCTGCGCCAGTCCGGGCAGCGCCTTGACCGGGAGTTCCTCGGTGCCCAGTTCGATGAGCAGGGATGTGGTGTCGGACATCGAAAGCCTCTTGCCTTGAAGTCCTCCCCTTCAAATGGAGGAGGCCTTTGCTCTGAAGTCCTCCCCTTCAAGGGGAGGATTTAGGAGGGGATGGGTTTCCTCGACGGTGCCGCGTCGTGCCGGAACCCCATCCCCTCCCCAGCCCTCCCCTTGAAGGGGAGGGAGTGTGGATTCACGCCGCCTGCGCGGCCTGCTTCAACCCCGGAAACCCGAGCTTCTCGCGCTGCGCCAGGTAGCTTTCGGCCACCGCCTGCGACAACTTGCGCACGCGCAGGATGGTGCGCTGGCGCTCGGTGACGGAGATCGCGCGGCGCGCGTCGAGCAGGTTGAAGCTGTGCGAGGCCTTCATCACCTGCTCGTAGGCCGGCAGCGGCAGGCCCAGTTCGACCAGCCGCAGGGCCTCGGCCTCGCAGGCGTCGAAGCGGTGGAACAGCTCGGCCACGTCCGCATGCTCGAAGTTGTACGCGCTCTGCTCGACTTCGTTCTGGTGGTAGACGTCGCGGTAGGTCACCGGCGTGCCGTCCGGCCCATGCGTCCACACCAGGTCGAACACGTCGTCGACGTTCTGCAGGTACATGCACAGCCGCTCGAGGCCGTAGGTGATCTCGCCCAGCACCGGCCGGCACTCCAGCCCGCCGGCCTGCTGGAAGTAGGTGAACTGGGTGACTTCCATGCCGTTGAGCCAGACTTCCCAGCCCAGGCCCCAGGCACCGAGCGTGGGCGACTCCCAGTTGTCCTCGACCAGGCGCAGGTCGTGCACCAACGGGTCGATGCCCAGTTCCTTCAGCGAGTCGAAGTACAGCTCGACGATGTTGTCGGGCGAGGGCTTCATCACCACCTGGTACTGGTAGTAGCGCTGCAGGCGGTTGGGGTTCTCGCCGTAGCGGCCGTCGGTGGGGCGGCGGCAGGGCTGCACGTAGGCGGCGTTCCACGGCTCCGGGCCGAGCGAGCGCAGGAAGGTGGCCGGGTGGAAGGTGCCCGCGCCGACCTCCAGGTCGAGCGGCTGCACCAGCACGCAGCCCTGCGCGGCCCAGTAGGCGTTGAGCTTCTGGATGAGCTGCTGGAAGGTGGGTCCCTGCATTGGCGCCGGTCGCGGGAAAAGGCCGGCCAGTATAGCGGGCGGGGTCACCCGGCCCGGCGACGCGGGGCGCCGCGGCGGGGATAATCACGGCCATGTCCGCATCCCCCGACCCCCGCTTCCTGATCGTCGAGACCGGCCAGCCGGTGCCCTCGATGCGCCGCCACGGCGGCTTCCCGCACTGGATCCGCAGCGCCGCCGGGCTGGGGCGTGGCGAGGTCGACGCGGTGGACGTCGAGGGCGGTGAACCGCTGCCGCCGCGCGACGGTCTGGCCGGCGTGATCGTCACCGGCTCCGGTGCGATGGTCACCGAGCGCCGCGACTGGAGCGAGGCCAGCGCGGCCTGGCTGCGCGACGCCGCGCACGCCGGCGTGCCGGTGTTCGGTATCTGCTACGGCCACCAGCTGCTGGCGCACGCGCTGGGCGGCGAGGTCGGCGACAACCCGAACGGGCGCACGATGGGCACGGTGCCCGTCGAGCTGCTGCCGGCGGCCGCAGGCGACCCGCTGTTCGCCGGGCTGCCCGGCCGTTTCCCCGCCCAGGCCACCCACCTGCAGAGCGTGCTGCGCGCGCCACCGGGCGCCACCGTGCTGGCGCGCGCGGCCCACGACGACTGCCACGCCTTCCGCTGGGGCGAGTCGGCGTGGGGCGTGCAGTTCCACCCCGAGTTCGGCACCGTGCACATGCGCGGCTACGTGCATGCGCGCGCCGACGCGCTGGCGCGGGACGGCCTCGATCCCGAGCGCATCGCCGCCGAAGTCGCCGCCGCCCCGCAGGCGCGCCGCGTGCTGCGTCGCTTCGTGCGACACGCCCGGGTCAGCCCCGCTCGCCGCTGATTGCGGCGCGACTACAGCCCAGCCCCGAGTCCAGCTCCCCGTCGCGTACGATGACGGCCTGTCTCCCCAACCCCGTGTGAGCCACCCAAACCGATGTCCACCCACGCAAGAGGCCCCGCCGCCGGCTGGTCCTGGCTGAAGCAGGCGATCAACCTCGGCCGCAGCAATCCGCGCGCGATATTCGGAGCGGTGGCGCTGCTGGCGCTGGTCGCAATGGTGCCGAGCCTGGTGCAGGTGGTGGTGTCCGCGCTGGGGCTGGGGGCGAACGTGTCGATGGCGGTGATGGCCGCGTGCACGCTGGTGATGGCGGTGGTGTATCCGCTGCTGATCGGCGGCGTGCTGCGGGTGATCGACGACGCCGAGCACGGCCGGCCCACGCACGCCGGTGCGCTGTTCGACACGTTCCGCCCCGGTGACGACCGCAACCGGCTGGTCGGCTTCGGGGTGGTGATGTTCGTCGCCTACCTGGCCGTGTTCGTTGCGGTGGTGGCGCTGTTCGGCAAGGACGTCTCGGCCTGGTACATGGAGCTGCTGGCGGCCAGCAGCCAGAACGATCCGGCGGTGCAGGCGCAGGTGCTGCAGGACATCCCGCCGGGGTTCGGCAAGCTGATGGCGCTGGGCATCCTGGCGGGGCTGTTCTTCGGCGGCGTGTACGCGATCGGCTTCGGCCAGATCGCGCTGCGCGGGCACGGTGTCCGCAGCGCGCTGGCCGACGGCGTGTCGGGCACGCTCCGCAACGTGCTGCCGATCGCGCTGCTAGCGCTGGTGGCGTTCGTCGGCTTTTTCGCGTTCGCGCTGGTCACGATGCTGGTGATCGCGCTGCTGGCCGGCATCGGCGGGCTGGTGCATCCGCTGCTGGCGGCGCTGCTGGCGGCACCGGTGTACTTCGCCGCGCTGCTGGTGCTGTACGTGGTGATGTTCGGCGTCATGTACTACATGTGGCGCGACGTCTGCGACGAAGGCGACGGGCAGGCGCCGCCGCTGCCGCCGGACCGGCTGGAACTGTGAAATCCCGGCAGGAGCGGCTTCAGCCGCGAACTTTTTGCGCGGGCACGGAACAGTCAAGAACTCGCGGCTGAAGCCGCTCCTGCAGCCGCGGGTGCGTCAGAGACCGAATGCAGCGTTCAGGCCGCTCTCCAGCGCCGCGTTGGTGGCGCCGAACCAGACCGCCACCACCCACCACAGCGCCAGCAGCTGCACGCCCAGCCATGCCCGTGCCAGCGGCGGAAGCTTCGCGCGTGGATCGGCGTCCTGGACCACGGCGGTGCCGCTGAGCAGGTCGTGCAGCGCGCGCCGGTCGGGGCGCAGCAGGACCAGCGCGTGGCCGATGTTGAGGGTCAGCCAGGACAGCGCGCCGGCGGCGTGGCGCAGCAGCGCGCGGCCGCGGTCGATGCGCGCGCCGGCCGCGTCGACCACCCGCAGGCCGAACAGGCACTGGCCGGGCGTGGCCTGCCGCGGCCCGGCCTCGAACAGCGCGTGCCAGCCGGCGCCGAGCAGGACGAAGACCAGCAGCAGCGGCCACAGCAGCGCCCACAGCGACTGCGACACCGCGTCGATCGCCGCGCGCAGCGCCGGATCGGCCAGCCACTGCGCCACCAGCGCCGACAGCGGCGTGCCGTCGGCCAGCGCCTGGCCGAGGCTGCGGCCGGCGGCGTCGAGCATCGCCAGGTAGTCGCGCGCCAGCGCGCGCGCGGCGGGCGCGGCCCACGGCCAGCACAACAGCAAGGACAGGATCGACAGCGGCGCCGCGTCCAGCGACCAGGCCGCGTAACGGCGCCAGAAGCCGGCGGCGGTCATCCGCCGCTGCCGGCGGAATCGCCCGCCGCCGCGTCCGTCTTCGGCGCCACCGCGCGTGCGGCGATGATCCCGGCTTCGTACAGCCCGATCATCGGGATCGCCAGCAGCAGCTGCGACACCACGTCGGGCGGGGTGATCACCGCGGCGACGACGAAGATGCCGACGATCGCGTAGCCGCGCCATTCCTTCAGCTGCGCCGGCGTCACCCAGCCCAGCAGCACCAGGATCACCAGCGCCACCGGCAGCTCGAAGCTGATCCCGAAGGCCAGGAAGATCACCAGCACGAACTCCAGGTACGCGTTGATGTCCGGCGTGATCGCGACGATGTCGGGTTTGAAGTGCAGCAGGAAGTTGAACACCATCGGCAGCACGAGGAAGTACGCGAACGCGCAGCCGGCGTAGAACAGCGCCACCGCCGAGGTCAGCAGCGGCAGCGCCAGCCGCTTCTCGCGCTTGTACAGGCCAGGCGCAATGAACGCCCAGGCCTGGTACAGCAGCCACGGCGCGGCGATGAACACCGCCACCAGGAACGCCAGCTTGATCGGCGCGAAGAACGCGCCGGCCGGGTTCATCGCGATCATCTGCTGCCCGGCGGGCAGCCGCGAGACCAGCGGCAGTGCCACCCACGTGTACAGCTGGCTGGTGAACGGCAGCAGCGCCACCAGCACCAGCAGCACGCCGGCGATCGCGCGCAACATCCGCGCGCGCAGCTCGACCAGGTGGTCGAACAGGCTGCCTTCGCCGCCGTCGTCAGGCGCGGTCATCGCGGGCCTCGCCGGAGGCGTCGTCCGGTTCGGGTTCGTAGCCGGGCGCGTCGCGGCGGTCGGTGGGGGTCACCGCCGGCGGCGGCTCGACCGCGGCGGCCTCGTCGCCGATGGCCCTGGTCGCGCTGCGCATGGCGTCGAATTCGCGCCGCGCTTCGGCGTCGGCCGCGCGCACCGAGGCGTCGATGTCGCGCATCTGCTCCTGCGTCTCGCGCAGGCTGCGCTTGAGTTCGTCGGCGGCCAGTTCGCGCTCCAGCTCGCTGCGCACCGAATACCACTGAGCGCGCGCGCGCCGCACCCACAGGCCGGCGAAGCGCGCCGCCTTCGGCAGCCGTTCCGGGCCGAGCACGAGCAGCGCCACCACCGCGATGACGAGGAGTTCGGAAAAACCGATGTCGAACATGGCCGGGCGCCGCGGAGCGCGGCGTCAGCGCTGGACGTGGTCGTCGTCGCGCTGCTTGTCCGACGCGGCCTGGTCCGTGCGCGACTGGTCGCCGAGCTGCCCGGCGGGCTTGTCGTCGTCGTCGCGCATGCCCTTCTTGAACTCCTTGACCGCGCTGCCGAGATCCTTGGCGCCGCTGGTCAGGCGCTTGGTGCCGAAAACGAGCAGCACGACCGCGAGCACGATCAGCCAGTGCCAGATGCTCAGACCGCCCATGGCTTGTCTCGCATGTACGTTGGAGGAACGCGAAGGATAGCGCAGCGCGTCACTGGACCGGCGGCAGCTCCTCGACCGTGGCCGGGTTGCCCTGGTCGTCGCCGACCGGCTCGAACGGCTGCGGCTGGGGCTCCGGGGGAGCCACGGCGGGGTCGGGCTGCGCCGGCACGGTGACGGGCTCGGCCGCCGGCACGTTCGCCACCGGCTGCGAGGCCGCATCGGTGCCGCGCGTGGCGCGGGCGGCGGCGGTGGCTTCCTCCAGCTGGTCGCGGAAGTTCACCACCGCGGTCGACGGGACCTGCGCCGCGCGGCCCTCGAAGATCATCCGCGGCGTGGTGTCGAGCCCGTACACCGCCTCGTTGGCCGCGTCGTCGATCGACAGCACCGCGCCGTCGAGCGCGACGCCGGCGAACAGCCCGCGCGCGCGCGACCACGACCAGATCTCGGCCTTGAGCTGGCCGTCGGTGGCCAGCGCCGCGCTGCGGCCGACCGGTCCGGCGGCCACGCCGGCGTCAGCGCCGAGGGTGACCTTGCCGTTGACGATCGACTCCAGGCTGCGGTCGTTGCGGAACACCAGCACCACGTCGGCCGACTGCACGCCGGCCTGGAAGCCGATGCTGCCGCCGGTGAGCTTGACGAACACCGGGTTCGACCAGGTGCCGTCGGGATTCTTCACCGACATCAGGCCGTGGCCGCGGCGGCCGCCGAGCACCAGCCCGACCTTGAGCGTGTCGGGCACCACCACGATCGCGCGCGCCTCGTCGAGCAGCTTGTCGGGGATCGCCGATTCCGGGATCGCCTGGATGTCGGTCAGCACCCGCACCGCGTTGGCCGAGCGCGCGTCTTCCTGCGCGCCGGCCCAGGCCGGGACAGCGGTGCCGACGGCCAGCAGCGTGGCGATGGCGAGCGTCGCCAGGCGCGGCGCGGCGTTGCGGGGAGTGGAAGGCGTGTTCGACATGTCGGGCTCCGGCAGGAAGTCGGGCGCGTCGCGAAACCGCGGCGCAATCGGCTGAAAGGTAGTGGGCGCGGGATGAATCCATTCTGAGGACCGCCGCTGCGCGCCATCGTTCCGTGCGCCCGTCCGGCGCGCGGCAAGCCCCGATTCTGCCACTCGACGGTGCCAAGCGCGGCCGGGCCTGCCATCCTATGCCGATGCCAGCCGCAACCGCCCGCAGCGCCGAAACCGGCGCCGAACCCTCCTTGCCTGCATCCACACAGGGCCTGCTCGTGGTCAACCTCGGCACGCCGCAGGCGCCGACCGCCGCGGCGGTGCGCCGTTACCTGGCCGAATTCCTGTCCGACCCGCGCGTGGTGCAGGTGCCGCGGCTGCTGTGGTGGCCGCTGCTGCACGGCGTGATCCTCCCGCTGCGCGCGCCGCGGGTGGCGCGCAAGTACGCGCAGGTGTGGCTGGACGACGGTTCGCCGCTGGCCGTGTATACCGCGCGGCTGGCCGCAGCCATCGGCGAGCGCCTGCCCGGGGTGCCGGTCGCGCACGCGATGCGCTACGGCGAGCCCGGCATCGACGCCGGGCTGCGCGCGCTGCGCGACCGCGGCTGCGGCCGGGTGCTGGTGCTGCCGCTGTACCCGCAGTACTCGACCACCACCACCGCGTCGGTGGCCGACGCGCTCGCACGCATCGCCAAGGATGCAGCCGAACTCCCGCTGCGCATGGTCGACCAGTACTCCACCGATGCCGGCGTGGTCGCCGCGCTGGCCGACAGCGTGCGCGCGCACTGGCAGGCGCACGGCCGCGGCGAGCGGCTGCTGATGTCGTTCCACGGCATCCCGCAGCGGCTGGTCGACGGCGGTGACCCGTACTCGACCCAGTGCCACGCCACCGCCACCGCGCTGGCCGCCGCGCTCGGGCTGGGGCACGGCGAATGGCTGGTGACCTTCCAGTCGCGCTTTGGCCGCGAGCAGTGGCTGCAGCCGGCCACCGACGCCACCCTGCGCCTGCTGGGCGAAACGGGGCTGGGCCGGGTCGACGTGGTCTGCCCGGGCTTCCCCGCCGACTGCCTGGAGACGCTGGAGGAGATCGCGCTGCAGAACGCGGCGCTGTTCCGCGCCGCGGGTGGTGGCACGCTGGCGTACATCCCCTGCCTCAACGACGCCCCGGCGCATGCCGATGCGCTGGCGGCGCTGGTGGCGCGCGAATTCGACGCGTGGCGCTGAGCGGCGTGGGCGTGCTCGCGGACTTCGCGCTCGACATCCCGATGGGCCGCATGGCCGGCCTGCGCGGCGGCACGCCCGGTGCGCCGCGGGTGCTGGCGCTGCACGGCTGGCTCGACAACGCGGCCAGCTTCGTGCCGCTGGCGGCGGAATTCGAACGCACCGGCATGCACGTCGAGCTGGTCGCGCCCGACCTGCCCGGCCACGGCCGCAGCGCGCATTTGCCGCCGGGCGCGGATTACTCCTTCGCCGGCGCGCTGCACGCGGTGCTCGACATCGCCGACGCGCTGGGCTGGGACGGGTTCGCCCTGCTCGGACACTCGATGGGCGCCGGCATCGCCAGCCTGGTCGCCGCGGGGGCGCCGGAGCGGGTGCAGCGACTGCTGGCGATCGAGGCGCTGGGCGCGCTGCCCGAGGCGGCCGACCGCACGGTGGCGCGCCTGCGCGAAGCGGTCGCCGCCACGCGCGCGCTGCCGGGCAAGCGGCTGCGGGTGTTTCCCGACCTCGAACCCGCGGTGCGCGCACGCATGCGCGCCAACGAACTCGGCGAGGCGGCGGCGCGGCTGCTGGTCGAACGCGGCGTGCGCGCGGTGCCCGGTGGCTGCGAATGGAGCAGTGACCCGCGCCTGACCCTGCCGACGATGGTGCGCATGACGCAGGCGCAGGTGCGCAACCTGATCGGCGGCATCGAGTGCCCGGCGCGCGTCATCCACGCCGATCCGCCGCAGCCCTACCTGCCCGAGCCGCTGCGCAGCGAACACGCCGCGCTGCTGCCGCGCGGAGAGCTCATCGTGCTGCCCGGCGGTCACCACCTGCACATGGAAGACCCGCGCGCGGTGGCTGCGGCGATCGGCGACTTCTTCCTGCGCTGAGCGCGCCGTCCGGGCTCAGAGCGCGCCGCTGCGCAGCTGCACGCTGACCGCCACCGCACCACGGTCGTCGCCGGCATCGCTGAAGGACAGCACGGTGGTGCGGTCGGCCTTCTCGTAGCTGAGCATCGCGCTGTCGCCGCCCTCGCGCATGGCCAGGGCCTGCTTCCAGCCGCGCTCGTCCATGCTGCTGCGCGCGGCCTCGAACAGCGACGACACCCGGCCCGGCGCGCGCAGGCTGACCACGCGCAGGTTGCCGCGGTCCATCAGGCTGTCGATGCGATAGCCCGGCGGCAGGTAGACATCGTCGGGGAAGTCGGCGGGCAGCGGCAGCGCCTCGCCGCGCGCGGCCCCGATGCCAGCGACGCGGCGTGCGGCGGTGGCCTGCGCCTCGTGCGCGGGCAGCCCCATGGCAGCGGGCGCGAGTGCGGAGTCGGCGAACGCCTCGCGCGACTGCCGGCAGCCGGACGCGACTGCGGCCAGCGCAAGCGCGCCCAGGAGCATGGCAATGGACAGGCGGATCGGCACGACGCGGGTTCCGGGTTTCCGGCGCACGGCCGGTGACACCCGGGCAAACGCGTTCGCGGCGGTCAGCAGGCCAGCAGTCGCCGCAGTCCGGCCTTGAGCCGCCGTCCCTCGGCGTGGAAATAGTCGCGCTGCGCGGGCCAGCCGGGGAAGCGCGCGCCGACCTCGCGCCAGAACGCCGGCGAATGGTCGCGGTGGAGCAGGTGGCACAGCTCGTGCACCAGCACGTACTCGAAGGCATCCGGCGTGCCGAGCACCAGCGACAGGTCCAGCGACATCGCGTCGTCCGGCGCCAGCGAACCCCACTGCGAGGACATCACCTTCAGGCGGATGCGCGACGGCGCGCGCGGCAGCGTCGGCAGGTGCCGCGGCAGCCAGCGGCCGAGGTCGGCGCGCGCCTGCGCCTCGTAGAAATCGCGCAGCGCGCGCACCAGCGCCGCCTGTCCCGCGCGCGCCGGTGCCTGCATGGCCAGCGTTTCACCGTCGAACTGCAACGCCGTGAAGCGCCCCTCGTGCCAGGACAGCGGCAGCATCCGCCCGCGCAGCGGCAGCGACGCAGTCACCCCGCGCTGCAGCGGCGCGATGCCGTCGTCGCCGTCGTGCACGGCCAACTGTTGCGCGAGCCAGTCGCCGTGCTCGCGCACGAAGCGCTCGCCGGACACCAGGCTCGCGCGCGGCGGCAGCGTCAGGCGCGCGCCGCGTTCGTCCACCGACAGCCGCAGCCGTCGCGCGCGCGGGTCGCGCACGCGATTGATGCGGATGCTGCGGCCATCGCCGAGGGTGAAGTCGAAGCTGTCGCGCTCGAGCGTGCGCGGCTTCGGCTTCGGCGTCAGCAGGCGGGACAGCGGCGGCATGGGGTCATCGTAGTCCTGTGTGGCAGTGCGTGGAATCCGGGCGCGGTGTCAGCAGTGGCTTCCGCAGCCGGGCCGGATGGAGCAAGGGAAACCCTTCCCACGCCGTCTTCAAGAGGAACAAGCGCAACACGCTGCCCCCGAGTCCCGAGTCCCGAGTCCCGGCCCCGTCACGCCTCCGCCTTCGACAGCTTCAACGCCGGCTCCAGCAGCGCGAACAGCCGCCGCAGCTCGCCCGCCATCAGCGCGAAGCGGGCGTCGAGCTCGGCGCGGATGTCCTCGGTCTCGGTGCCTTCGAGCTGGTCGACGGCGCCATCGAGGAACTTCAGCTTGCGGATGACCAGGTCCTCGCCGAGCACGAACGAGACGTGGTCGTCGAGCACCAGCGCCAGCTTCGTGACCTGCTTGCCGGACTCCAGGTGCTTGGCGATTTCGTCGGACTGCAACTCCTGGTTCTGGCACTTGACCACCGCGCCGTGCTCGGCGGCGTCCTTGAGCTCGCACTCCTCGCCCAGCGACAGGCCCGCCGGCAGCGGCTCGCCGGCGATCCAGCCGGTCAGCACCGAGCGCGGCGCGACTTCGGCATTGAGCGGCAGCGCCGGGAAGCTGCCCAGCGCGTTGCGGATCTCGGACACCACGGCTTCGGCGTTCTTGCGCGAGGAGGTGTCGACGATGCACAGGCCGTGCTCGAGGTCGAGCATCGCGTCGGTGCGCGACGGGCGCACGAAGGCGCGCGGCAGCAGTTCGTGCACCAGGTCCTCCTTGAGCCGCTTGCGTGCGCGGCCGCCGGGCTTGCGGCCTTCGCGCTGCTCCATTTCGGCAATCTTCTTGGCCAGCAGGTCGTTGACCACGGCCGCGGGCAGCAGCTTGTCCTCGCCACCGACGGTGAGCCAGACCGCATCGTCGACGCGGTGGCTCAGCGCCTCGGCGTCGCGGCCAAACGGCGAAATGAAGCCGCGCGAGGACAGCTCCAGCCCGCCTACGGGCTTGAGCGTGCATTCGGCCAGGTGCTCGTCGAGGTCGGACAGGTCGAGGGAGGCGGGGTAGCGGAACAGGGTGAGGTTTCGGAAGAACATCGGGGGTCCGGGGATGGGGGTAGGAATTGGTGACTGGTGGTTCGGGATTGGGGGCTCGGGACTCGGGACCCGGAGCCCGGGATTAGGGACCAGGATCGGTCCTGGCCATCATCCCCGCGGAGGTGGGGATCCGTGGCTTGCACGGCTTGCGCCGTATCGGGAGGCAAAGTCGCTGGGCTCCCGCTTTGCGGGAGTCACGGGGAATGGGGCTGGGAACATCAGGGGGCGTCGGCGTCGCGGACGATGTCGGCGGCGGCGGTGCGGCCCAGGGCGAGGAAATCGAACAGCTTCGGGTCGCTCAGCTGCGAGGGGCGGATGTCGCCCAGCGCGCGGGCGATCTGGTCGATGCGGCCGGGCGATTCGCGCTCCCACTGGTCGAGCATCCGCTTGACCTGTTTGCGCTGCAGGTTCTCCTGCGTGCCGCACAGGTTGCAGGGAATGATCGGGAACTGCTTCGCTTCGGCATACGCGACGATGTCGTCCTCTCGCACGTAGGCCAGCGGGCGGATCACCACGTGCCTGCCGTCGTCGCTGAGCAGCTTGGGCGGCATGCCCGAGAGCTTCGCGTGGAAGAACAGGTTGAGGAAGAACGTCGCCACCAGGTCGTCGCGGTGGTGGCCCAGCGCGATCTTCGTGAAGCCCTGTTCCTCGGCGTAGGTGTACAGCGCGCCGCGGCGCAGGCGCGAGCACAGCGAGCACATGGTCTTGCCTTCGGGCACCACGCGGGTCACCACCGAATACGTGTCCTGTTCGAGGATCCGGTATTCGACGCCCAGTGATTCGAGGTACTCCGGCAGCACATGCTCGGGGAAGCCCGGCTGCTTCTGGTCGAGGTTTACCGCGGTCAGCGAGAACGACACCGGCGCCTTCTCGCGCAGCTGCAGCAGGATGTCGAGCAGGGTGTAGCTGTCCTTGCCGCCGGACAGGCAGACCATGACCTTGTCGCCGTCCCCGATCATGCCGAAGTCGGCGATCGCGCGGCCCACCTGGTGGCGCAGCCGCGTGGCCAGCCGGTGCTGTTCGCGCGCGTCGCCACGGTCGGCGCGGACGGGATCTTGCAGGGGCAGGGGCGTGCTCATGGACCGACCATTCTACCGGCCGCGCACCACGCCCGTGGCCGCGATGACGGCCCGGCCCGGGCGCGTGTAAGCTCGCCGGGTGGAACCCGCAAACGATGCCGTCATCAGCCAGCGGCTGATGGACCTCAAGCTCGAACACCGCGACCTTGACCTCGCGATCGTGCGGTTGCAGGCGGACATCCAGGCCGACGAACTGGCCGTCAAGCGGATGAAGAAGCGCAAGCTGCAGCTCAAGGACCAGATCGCGCGGCTGGAGTCTGATTTGATCCCCGACGAGCCGGCGTAGAAGCCCTCCCCTTCAAGGGGAAGGGGCAAAGCCCCCTCCGGCTACGACGCCGACGCCGGCGGCTCCGGTGAAGCCTCTTCCACCACCACCTCCGGCCGCACCGCTTCCGGACTCACCTTCTCGATCGTATGCCGCAGTTCGCGGCCCAGGATCACCTTGGCGTCGCGCGCCCAGGCGTCCAGGCGCTGGTCGAAGACCAGCTTGCTGTTGCCGTCCAGCCACACCAGCTCGAGTTCGCGCAGCTTCTGGATGAAGCCGCGGAACAGCGCCTTGTCGAAGAACTCCGGCGCGGCCGGCGCGTACAGCAGGCTCAGCCGCTGCGCGGCCAGCTGGCACAGGCTTTCCAGTTCGCCGGCGCCGAGCGTGCCGGGGCCGTTCTTGGCCAGCACCGAGATCGCGATGTAGTAGCGCTCGAACGCCTGCTGCAGCGGGTGCCCCAGCGCGCGCAGGCGGAATACCTCGTCGCTCTGGCCGGCGTTGCGCGCCAGGATGTCGCCGTCGCTGCCGTTGGCGTTCTCGACCACCTGCAGCAGCCCTTCGCGGATGAACACCTCGATGGTCGCGTCGATGCGCGCGGCGAAGCTGTCCTGGTCCCAGGGCAGGAACAGCTCGCCCTGCAGGAACGGATACACCGTGCGCCCGATGTCGAGCAGGTTGCGCCGCGCCATGCGCCGGTTGTGCTGGAAGCAGCAGGCGATCCACGCCGATGCGGTGAACAGGTGCAGCACGTTGTTGCGGAAGTAGCTCAGCAGCACCGAGGTTTCGGCGCTGGACACGCTGAGCACGTCGCCCAGCGGATGCGCGGTGCGGCGCAGGACGCCGATCTCCTCGCCGTGGGCGATGATCTCTTCCGGCGAATGCGGGGTCACGGTGACCAGCTCGCTGTAGGGCACTTCCTCCAGCATCCGCTTGGACAGCAGGATCTGCGCGCGCAGGTCGCCCTCGCCCATCGCGTGTTTGGGCGTGGACAGCAGCGCCAGCGCCAGCAGGTTGATCGGGTTCACGTCGGCGGCGCGGTTGATGTTGACCTGGATGCGCTGGGCCAGGTTGTCGACGGTCGATGACAGCCACGCCGGCTTGTCCTCTTCCGGCACCGGCCGGCCGTCCCAGTCGGGTGCCTGCTCGGCCAGCACGTCGGCCAGTGCGATCGGCTCGCCATAGTTCACCACCACCTGGCCGTAGTTCTGCCGCAGCACCTTGGGGATGCCCCACAGCAGCGCCCAGATCGATTCCTTCTCCTTGGGCTTGCCCGACAGCTCGTCGAGGTAGCTGCCGCCCTCCATCAGCTTCTCGTAGCCGATGTACACCGGCTGGAACAGCACCGGCCGCGTCGGCTGGCGCAGGAATGCGCGCACCGTCATCGAGATCATCCCGCCCTTGGGCTGCAGCAGCCGGCCGGTGCGCGAGCGCCCGCCCTCGATGAAGTACTCGATCGAATAGCCGCCGGCGACCAGCTGGGCGACGTATTCGCTGAGCACCGCCGAGTACAGCATGCTGCCGCGGATCGAGCGGCGGATGAAGAACGCGCCGCCCTTGCGCAGCAGGGTGCCGATCACCGGCAGGTCGAGGTTGATGCCGGCGACGATGTGCGGCGGCACGATGCCGCGGTCGTACAGCAGGTACGACAGCAGCAGGTAGTCCATATGGCTGCGGTGGCTGGGCACGTAGACGACCTCGTGTCCCGGGGCCGCGGCCTTGAGCCGCTCCAGGTGGTGCACCAGCACGCCGCGGTAGATGCGGTTCCAGACCGTGGTCAGCAGGAAGCTGGCCGAACGCACCACCGGGTGCGAGTAGTCGGCGGCGATCTCGTAGGCGAAGGCGTGCGCCTTCTTCCACGCCTCGGCCGGCGTGGACTTGTCGCGGCGGGCCTGGTCGACGATCGCGTCCTTGACCGACTCGGCCGCCAGCACCTTGTCGACCAGCAGCCGGCGGGTGGACAGGTCCGGCCCGATCATCGCCTCGCGGATGCGGTTGAAGTGCGTGCGCAGCACCCGCGAGAGCTTGCGCACGGTGCGCTCGGGCGGCAGGTCCTCGGCGATGATGCCGCGCAGGTTCACCGGCGCGGCAAAGCGCACCAGGGTGTTGCGGCCGTTGAGCAGGATCGCCAGCAGCCGGCGGAAGCGGCCGACCAGCGCCCAGTTTTCCGAGAACAGCACCGAGAACCAGCCGCTGGCGCGGTCCGGCGCCTGGCCGACGAAAATCGACACCGGCACCAGCTGCACGTCCAGCGCCGGGTCCTCGCGGTGCGCCTCGAGCAGCCGCGCCAGCGATTCGGAATGGGTGCGCGGCGGCGCCGGCTTGCCGGCGGCGAGCGCGGCCAGGACGCTGTTGGCGCTGCGCCGCGACAGCGCCACGTAGGCGCGCTTGCGCCCCAGCGGGTCGCCCGGCAGCGGCCGCAGCGGCGAGGGCATGCCCTGCTCGCGGCAGGCGCGGTCGAGGATCAGCGCGTTCGAAAGGCCGTAGTCCTCGAGCACGTAGCAGACCGGGCGCTGGTCGACGAACTGCTGCGGCGCGTCGGGCTCGGTCCGCAGCGAGATCCACGGCCGCAGCAGGCGGCCGAGCAGGCGTGCCCACAGTGGCCGGCGCTCGCGCAGCTGGGCGACGGCCGGCGGCGGGGCGTCTTCGGCCAGCAGCGAGGGTTGTTGCGTCTTCCCGGTGCCATTGGCCCCATCGGCCGGCGGGGCCGCGTCCGCGGCGGGCGCGGTGTCGTCGGCGGGCTCCTCGCTGCCGGCGAGCATCGGGCCGACCGGCGCGCCGGCCGCTGCGGGGCTGGCGGCATCGCCCGTGGCCGGGCGGCGCCTGCCGGCGTCGCCGGGGGGCAGAGGGTCGGGTTCGAACAGGGTCGGCTGGGTCGGCATCGCCGGCATTATGCCGAAGGCGGTCGTCCCGCCGCCGGCGGGGCCGCCTCCGGCGCGGTCGCGGCCGGCGCGGCCGGCTGCGCCAGCGCGGCGCGGGCGTGGCGCAGCACGTCGCTCAGGTACCAGCGGCCGTCGTGGCGCTCGACCTCGACGACGGTGTCGATCGGCTGCCCGCCCAGCAGGTAGCGCATCCGCACCTTGGCGGTGTCGCCGGTCTGCGACTGCAGGCTGGCGTCGAGCGCGCCCAGGCCGGCGTCCAGATCCAGGCCGTAGCCGGCCAGCACCTGCGTGGTCGCCTGCGCGAACGGGTGCATCCGGCGCAGGCTCTGTTCCATGCCGAGGCGGGCGAAGTCGGCCTCCGAGGCCAGCCCGGTCTGCCGCGCCGCGGCAACCAGCTTCGGGATGGCGTCGTGCGCGCGCCCGGGGTCGGCCAGCGGCGCCGCCTGCGCCCAGCGGCTCATCGCCGCGATGAGCTGGGTGTAGTGCTCGCGTTCGGCGTCGCTGAAGTCGCCTTCGTTGCTGACGTACTGGACGCCGAACAGGCCCAGCGTGGCGGCAGTGGAGTCGATTTCGCGGTCGGCGTTGGCGAACTGGCGGTCGAAGACCCGGATCCAGTGCGCCTCCGCGTCCGGCCGGGACAGGGCGGCGAGCAGCTGCGGGAGGCGCTCGCCCAGCGGCAGCTCGTCCAGCGGCCAGCGGGTGCGGCCCTCGCGCCAGGCGGTTTCCATCTGCGCATGCAGCGCCGGCGGA
The DNA here is from genome assembly GCF_039537065.1 of Luteimonas lutimaris. Taxonomy (NCBI): domain Bacteria; kingdom Pseudomonadati; phylum Pseudomonadota; class Gammaproteobacteria; order Lysobacterales; family Lysobacteraceae; genus Luteimonas; species Luteimonas lutimaris. The sequence goes on from NZ_BAAAZU010000001.1 coordinate 306,975, forward strand.
ATCGCGTCGCGGGCGTAGGCGTCCAGCGCGTTGGCGCGCAGGTGGCCGGTGAGCAGGCGCACCGCGTCGGCGGGCCGGGCGGCGCCCGGGGCCCGGGCCTTCGCGGCCGGGGCTTCGGCCGCCGGGCGGCAGGCGGCCATCGCCAGTGCACACAGGCAGGCCAGCAGCAGCGGGAACCAGCGGCGATGGCGCATGTGTCATCCCCAAAGATAGACAGCCGGCATCTTGGCGGCGGGCCTTGGGGGCCGCAAGTTCGGGGTGCGGCGGCCCACGGCTGTCGCTCCCACAGGAGCGCTGCAGGGGGCGGCGGGTGGCACCTTACAGGTCGCGGACCACCCAGTTGGCCGGCGTGTCGCCGGCCTGTGCGTCGAGCGCGGCCTGGGCGACGTCCTCCGGCGACTGCCCCGCCTTCCACGCCGCGGCGATCGCCGCCAGCCGCTCGCGGGTGGCGCGCGTGTAGGCGCCTTCCAGCTCGTTCTGGGCGTCGGCGGCCAGCTTCTGCGGATAGAGGGCGCGGGCGTCGTCGCTGCGGTTGAGCAGGGCGATCATCCGCGACAGCGCGGTGCGGAAGGTCTCGGCGCCCAGCGCGGTGCGCTGGGTGCGCTGCAGGTGCCAGACGGTGAGGTATTCCACCGGCCCGAGCAGCCGCTGCGGTGCGGCGCCGAAGAAGTGGCCGGAAAAGGCGCTGGCGGCCAGCGGCGCGGACGGATCGGGCAGCCGCGCTGCGCCCCAGGAGCTGAGCGCGCCGCCGGGCATGTCCATGCGTCGCAGCGCGGTGCCGAAGGTTTCGGCCAGCAGCCGCTGCGCGCGTTCGTCGTCGCTTTCGGCCACCACGCCCAGCAGCCGCAGGAACAGCGGGTAGCGCTCCTCGCCAAGCCGCCGCGCCAGGCGCTTGAGCACGGTCAGGCGGTACTCGGGGTCGTCGTGCGCGGCCAGCGCAGACACCAGCCGGTCGGCGGCGGCGCGCAGCTCGGCTGGCGAAGGCAGCGGCGGGGCGGAGGTATCGGCGGTCATGGCGGCGCGCGGGGGATCGGTGCGCGTGAGTCTAGGCGTCGCGCCCGGTTCGGGCGAGCGGGCCAGGCGGGATTACTCCGCAGCAGTTCAGCCGATGGCGGACAGGATCGCGTCGGCGGCGCTGTCGGCGGCGCCCGAGAGCTCCATCGCGCCCAACTGCGCCTCGAAGCCCTGATCGCCCTCCAGCATGCGCTGGCCGGCCGGGATGTCGTCCCACGCGGCGGCGTTGAGCACGTCCTCGCCGGCGTCGGTGGCGGGGCGGGCCTGGGTGGCCGGGCCGGTGTCGCGGAGCTGCTCAAGGCCGGCGGCCTGTCCCTGGTCGCGGCCGTGCAGCTCGTCGAGCGACACCTGCCCGTCGAGGCGGGCAAGGCCGGCTCGGGTCAGGTGCGGATCGGAACTGCCGATGGTGCTCATGGGAATGCGCTGGAACCTGTGGCGGCCGCAGTGGCGGCGATGGCGGGACGATAGCGCCGGAGGGCCTGTTCAGCCATCTGGGGACAACCCTAGATGACACCCGGATGACGGTCCGTGTTCAGCTTGTGCGCAGCCGCGGGGCGGCCACCACCCCATGCTAGCCTGCCGCGGCAGCCGTTGCACCAGACCTTCGCTGCACCAGAACGTTCCACAGAGGCCGGCATGGCAAACAAGGACCAGGGCGCCGACAAGACCGAAAAGCCGACCCCGAAAAAGATCAAGGACGCGCGCAAGGAAGGCAATGTCTCCAAGAGCAAGGAGCTGACCAGCACGGTGCTGTTCCTCGGCTGGCTGGTCGGGGGCTGGCTGATGATGGGGTTCATGTTCCGGCGCATGCGGGAGCTGTTCGACACCAGCCTGGCCGCGGTCACGCATCCGTTCGAGCTCGGCGTGCGCGAGGTCGGGCGGCTGGCCTTCGACACCCTGCTGTGGCTGACCCTGCCGCTGCTGGCGCTGGCGCTGTTCCTGGGCGTGCTGGTCGAGTTCCTGCAGGTCGGGCCGATCGTGACGCTGAAGAAGGTCTCGCCCAAGCTCGACAAGCTCAACCCGGTCGAGGGCATCAAGAAGATGTTCTCGATGGACAACCTGGTCGAGCTGGTCAAGTCGGTGATCAAGAGCGCGGCGCTGATCTTCATCGGCGGCTACGTGCTGTGGGGGATGCTGCCGCAGCTGCTGATGCTGCCGTCCTCGCCGCCGGCGGCGATCGGTTCGGCGGTGTGGTACGCGCTGGTGAGGATCGGCATCTGGACGATCTTCGTGTTCTTCTTCGTCTCCGCGCTCGACGCCTGGTACCAGAAGTTCTCCTACACCAAGCAGCTGCGCATGAGCCGGCGCGACATCAAGCAGGAGGTCAAGGAGAACGAGGGCGACCCCTACATCAAGTCTCGGCGCCGGCAGTTGCACCAGGAGTGGTCGCAGCAGAACATGCTCAGTGCCGTCAGAGGATCGAATGTCGTCGTGACCAATCCCACCCACATCGCCGTGGCGCTGCAGTACGAACACGGAGTCGACGATCTGCCGGTCGTGGTCGCCAAGGGCGAGGACGGCATCGCCGCGCTGATCAGGCAGGCCGCCGAGGAAGCCGGCGTGCCGATCATGCAGAACGTGCAGCTGGCGCGCGGGCTCAACGAGAAGGTCGAGCTCGACAACTACATCAGCAGCGAGTTCTTCGACGCCGTGGCCGAGGTGCTGCACTGGGCCGAGAGCGTGCGCCGCGAGACCGGCGGCATGGATGGCGAAGAAGGCGGGGCGCTCCCGCTTCCCCCGCCGCCGGACGCCCCGTAGCCGCGGCTACGCCGACCCGAGCGCCCGCTGCAGGACCTCCAGGAACCCGCGGCTGTCGCCGAGGCGGCGCAGCACGAACTCCATCAGCGCGCCCAGCATCAGCAGGATCACCGCCGTCGCCAGCCAGGCCTTGATCGGCAAGGTCAGCGCGAACACGTTCAGCGACGGCGCGTAGCGGTTCACCAGGCCGAACGACAGGTCGATGAGCAGCATGATCACGATCGCCGGCGCGGCCAGCAGCAGCGCGGCGGTCATCAGATAGCTGAACTGGCCGACGAACAGGTACAGGCCGGCGACCTTGATGTCGGGGAAGAACGACATCACCGGCCACACCTGGTAGCTCTCCAGCAGCACCCCCAGGAACACCAGGAACGCGCCGCTGGCCATGAACAGCCATGCCGCCAGCTGCGACAGGAACTGCCCGTGCAGCGAGGTCTGGTGGCCCTGCACCGGGTCGAAGATCGACGCCATGCTCATGCCGATCTGGGTGTCGAGGATGTTGCCTGCCGCGCCGATCGCCCAGAACACGATGCCGAAGCAGAAGCCGATGGCGATGCCGATGAACAGCTCCTTGAGCACGATCGGCGCCATGTCGGACATCACCATGCCGGTATCGGGCAGCCCGGCCAGCGCGACCGGCAGCGCCACGATCGCCAGGCTCACCAGGAAGCTGTTGCGCACCATCGCCGGCATGTTCTGCTGGGTCAGCAGCGGCAGCATGATGAAGGCGCCGGCGATGCGCGGCAGGGTCAGGCCCAGCGCCATCATCGGGTTGCCAAGGAGTTGTTCGTACTGCATCGGGCGTGCGTGGCCGGCTAGTGCCGGACCAGGCCGGGGAAGTCGACGAAGATGCGGTCGGCGAAGGTGTACAGCGTGCCGCCGATCAGCGCCGAGGTGACGAACAGCGCCACCACGATGGTGAAGAACTTCAGCGCGTAGGCGAAGGTCTGCTCCTGCAGCTGGGTGGCCGCCTGCAGGAACGCCACCAGCAGGCCGACCAGCGCCGCCGCGCCCACCGGCGGGCCGGACAGGATCAGGGTCAGCCACAGCGCCTGCTTGGTCAGTTCGATGACTTCGCCCATCGTGTCCTCCTCAGGCGCCGTAGGTCAGCACCAGGCCGTGCACCAGCTTGGCCCAGCCGTCGATCAGCACGAACAGCAGCAGCTTGAACGGCAGCGAGATCGTGGTCGGCGACAGCATCATCATGCCCAGCGCCAGCAGGATGTTGGCCACCACCATGTCGATCACCAGGAACGGCAGGAAGATCAGGAAGCCGATCTGGAACGCCGCGGTGAGCTCGCTGACGGTGAATGCCGGCACCACCACCAGGAAGTGGTCGGCGTCGATGTCGTCCTTCTGCGCATCCGGCAGCAGCCGCCGCGCGCTGCCCAGGAAGAACGCGCGTTCGGCATCGTGCGAGTGCTGCATCAGGAACCTGCGCAGCGGCTCCTTGCCGGCGTTGGCCAGCGCCAGCAGCCGCGCCACGCCCTTGTCGGGCAGCGGTTCCAGGGCCTGGGCCTGTTCCGTGGCCGCGTTCTGCGCCGCGGTCGGCGGCGACACGACCTGGTCGCGGCCGTCGCTGACGTTGGTGAACGACGGGCCGCGCGCCGTGGCGGCGGCTTCGGCTGCGGCGGCCTCCGCGTCGGCGGCAGCCGGCGAGGTGGCCGGTGGCGGTGGTGCCGTCGTCATCGCCGGCCGCGGCGGCGGCTTGGTGAGCTGCGACGCCACCGGCGGCGGCTGGCCGTTCTGGCGCGCCTCGATCGCCGCCATGGTGTCGAGGATCACCGGGTACATCACGTAGATCGACAGCACGATCGCCAGGCCGTTGATGACCACGTTCGGCGGCACCTGCTGCAGCCCCAGCGCGTTGCGCAGCAGGCTCAGCACCACCACGATCTTGGTGAACGAGGTCACCATCACCGCCACGAACGGCGCCAGCGCGAGGCTGACGACGGTGATGAGGATCAGGGCCGGGTCGAGGTTGTTGAAATCCATGGGAGGCCTTGGGCTGGGAGCTGGAGGACTAGGGGCGGGGAATCGGACGGGGCGTTGGGGTTTCAGGGCGGGGGCGCGGGATCGGGCCTTTGCCCTTCACCCCCGGTCCCCGGCCCTTCGGTCCCGGCGCCGCTGTCAATCCCACGCCAGCAGACGCACACCGAGCGTGTCGCCCACTGCCACGACCTCGCCGCGGCCGGCGCTGCGGCCGTTGGCGCGGATGGTGACGTTGCTGCCCTGCAGCTGGGTCGGCAGCGCGAACACGTAACCGGGCTGCAGCGAGGCCATGTCGCCGACGCTGACCTCCATGCGGCCGATCTCGAAGCTCAGCTGCACCGGCAGCGGGCGCGCTGCGGCGTCCTGGTCGCCGGTCGCGGCTTCCGCGCCGTCGGCGCCCTCGGGCTCGGCCGCGTCGTTGGGGGTTTCGTCGTTGGTCATGGATGGCTCCGTGGGAGAAGGTTGCGGTTGTGCGGCGGCGGCGATGCGCCAGCCGTCCGGGGCGGCGGCCAGCGGCCAGGTCAGGCGCGCCGCGTCCGCGTGCAGCGCCGGCAGGCCGGCGTTGCCCAGCAGCACGACGTCGCCGGGGCGCAGCGATTGCCATTCGGCGGCCGACAGCGCGGGACCATCGAAGCCGACCTGCAGCGGCACCGGCAGGCCGCGCAGCGCGCCCAGCGGCGGCAGCGGATCGTCCTCGTAGACCGGTTCGGCACGGCCCTGCAGGCGCGGCAGCCAGTCCAGCGGCAGCCGCACCGCGCCGCGCAGGGCTTCGTGCGCGGCCTCGGGTTCGCTGTCGGTGGCGAACGACAGCCACAGCGCATTGTCGCCTTCGCCGTCATCGTCGGCCGGTTCGCGCGGGACCAGCGCGGTGCCGAGCACCTCGCTCAGGCGCATCAACGCGCGCTCGTGCGCCAGGCTCCAGGCCAGCAGGCGCGCGCGGCCGCGGTAGTCGCTCCAGTGCAGGCCGGACGGGCCCGGCGGGATCGCCGCGTCGGCCTCCAGCCGCAGCTGCAGCGGGCGGCCCTCGGCGTCGACCCAGAACGTCTCCTCCGGCTTCGGCGCGGTGCCGGGCGTGAACCACAGCACGGTGCTGTCGCCCAGCGCCCAGTGCCGCGGCACGGCAAAGAACCCGCGCAGCGCCTCGGCCTGCGCCGGCGCGACCTCGGGCACGTGCCCGCGCAGCGCGCGGACGGCGGGTGCGGGCGGCTTGCGGGCCGACGGCTTGGCCGCGGTCCGGGGCTTGCGTGCGGCAGTGGTGTCAGGCATGTCCCAGGGCGACCTTCATCAGTTCGGGCAGCGAGCGCACCCCGAGTTTGCTCATCATGTTGGCACGGTGCAGTTCGACGGTCTTGATGCTGATGCCGAGGATGTCGGCGATGATCTTGTTGGGCTTGCTGGCGATGACCAGGTCCAGCACCTGGCGCTCGCGTGGGCTGAGCTTGGCCAGGCATTCGCCCACCGCGCCCACTGCGCCCTTGTTGCGCGCGTTGGCGAGCGCGGCGCGGATCGCGTCGACCAGCGCGTCCTCGCCGAAGGGTTTTTCGAGGAAGTTCGACGCGCCCTTGCGCATCGCCTCCACCGCCAGCGGCACGTCGCCGTGCGCGGTGACGAACACCAGCGGCAGCACGATGCCGCGGCGGCCCAGCTCCTCCTGCAGCTGCAGCCCGCTCATTTCGGGCATGCGCACGTCGGAGACCAGGCATTCGGGATCGGCGCCGTGGCGGTCGGCGCCGTAGGCCTCGATGAATTCAGGGCCGGAGGCGAACGGCAGCACCTCGAAGCCGGCCGTTTCCAGCAGCCACGCGGTGGAATCGCGGAAACCGGCGTTGTCGTCGACCAGGTACACGCGCGCCTCGGCCATGCCTCACCTCCCCTGTTCGTAGCGCGGCAGGGTAAAGCCGAACACGCTGCCGCCGCCCTCGCGCGGCTCGAAGAACAGCCGCCCCTTGTGGTATTCGATGATCGAGCGGCAGATGGCAAGGCCGATGCCCAGGCCGTCGTTCTTGGTGGTGAAGAACGGCGAGAACAGCTGGTCCTGCTCGGCCGAGCTCAGGCCGGTGCCGCGGTCGCAGACGCGGATCTCGACCTCGTCGTCCAGGTTCACCCGGCCCTCCACCCGCAGCTCGCGCTTGGCCACCGGGGTGCCGCGCATCGCCTCGATCGCGTTCTTGACCAGGTTCAGCAGCACCTGCTCGACCATCACCCGGTCGGCGTAGACCTCCGGCAGCGCGTCGCTGAGCGCCACGTCGATGCGCAGCTGCTGGCGTTCGGCCTCCAGCCGCAGCAGTTCGAGCACGGTCGCGGCCATCGCGTGCATGTCCTGCGCGTCGCGCCGCGGTTCGCGCGCGCGGACGAACTCGCGCACCCGCGAGATCACCGCCGCGGCGTGCTCGGCCTGGGTGCGCGCGGCCTGCAGCGCGCGCTCGACCTGGGCCGGGCCGCCGGCCTGGTCGACCAGGCGCAGCGAGCCGTTGAGGTAGTTGACGATCGCCGCCAGCGGCTGGTTGATCTCGTGCGCGAGCGTGGCCGCCATCTCGCCGACCGACATCATCCGCGAGGTGAACAGCAGCTTCTCCTGCTGCGACTTGTGCGAGTCCAGCGCCTCGATGCGCTCGCTGATGTCGATCGCGGTCAGCAGCGCCAGCGGGCGGCCGTCGTGTTCGGCCTGGCCCCAGTGCAGCGCGTACCAGCGGCCGCTGTGCGGCGCGCGCACCTCCGCCGGCTCGGCCTCGTCGTCGAGCGCGCCGTCGCGCAGCAGCGCGAGCAGGGTGTCGCGGCGGCGGTGTTCGGGCAGGGCGGCGAATTCGTCGTTGAAGCGCCGGTTGGCCGACACCAGCACGCCGTCGTCGGCGTAGGCCGCACAGGCGAAGGGCACCGCTTCGAGCAGCGGGATCGCGCCTTGTGCGGCGCCGGCCTTCTTCCTGGCGGCCGCCGGGCTCATCCGCTCGCCACCGCCGCGCGCGGCGTGCCCCGGCTGTCACCGCGCGCGCTCCGGCTGCTACGGTATTTGCCGACCGCGCGGCACCCGCCGCGGGCCTCCCGGAGCCCCATGGACATCCTTCGACCGATCCTTCCTTCCGCCCTCGCGGCCCTCGCCGGCAACGCCACGGGCTGGCTGCCGCTGGCGGCGCTCGCGGCCCCGGACCCGGCCGGCGTGCAGGCGGCCGAGCCGCTGTCTGTGGCCGGTGAGGTGATGGGGATTCTGCTGCCGTTGGCGTTGGTCATCGTCGTCCTGGTGGCCGTGCTGTACCTGGTCCGGCGGCGCTTCGGCCTGACGGGCCAGGATGCGCCGCTTTCGATCCTGCAGATCCTGCCGGTGGGATCCCGTGAACGGATCGTGGTGGTCAAAGCCCGGTCCGGCCGCGTATTTGTGGTCGGTGTAGGGGCCCAAACCGTGAACTTGATCACAAATTTGGAACAATCTGACGTCGCGCCGGCGGCTACGCCCGATCCGGACCCGCAGATCCCGTCCAGTTGATATAGCGGCTCGGCGTTAATTTATCGTGAGCCAAAAATTACCTTTGCATTACAGGCACTTGCATTCATCTGCCTGAACCCCGGGGAACCGGCGGACGGTCTTTTGAACATTGCCGTTACGCCTTGTGGATTTCTGCAAGGTATCGTAATTTGCCACAAAGTGACGCATGAGGTCAGGGGCAAATGCGGCAGGTCCGTTTCGTCTTCCTTGTACACCCGGGGTCCGTCGGCGAAAGCCCGTACGGGAGCGTGCGGTGTCCGGTCGATGACGCGCAGCGGACAAACGCGGACGCGCAAGCCAGCGCGGGACATGTGCATGCAGACGGAGGCGCGGCATGCGCGCGCTGATCGGCAACATCTTCGCCGCGCCGGCCGGTAACGCGCCGCGTACGCGCGCCGGCTACAGCGATGTCGTGCTGGCGTTCGCCGCGGTCACGATCATCAGCGTGATGATCCTGCCGCTGCCGATCATGGCGATCGACACCCTGGTGGCGGTCAACATCTCGATCGGCTTCGGCCTGCTGCTGCTGGCGATCTACATTCCCACGCCGGTGGCGTTCTCCAGTTTTCCCAGCGTGCTGCTGCTGACCACGCTGTTCCGCCTGGCGCTGTCGATCGCGATCACCCGCTCGATCCTGCTCAACGCCGAGGGCGGCCACATCGTCCAGACCTTCGGCGCGATGGTGGCCGGCGGCAACCTGGTGGTCGGCCTGGTGGTGTTCCTGATCATCACCGTGGTGCAGTTCATCGTCGTGGCCAAGGGCGCCGAGCGCGTGGCCGAGGTCGCTGCGCGCTTCACCCTCGACGCCATGCCGGGCAAGCAGCTGTCGATCGACTCCGACCTGCGCTCGGGCCTGATCGACAAGGACGAGGCGCGGCGCAAGCGCCGGCTGCTCGAGACCGAGAGCCAGCTGCACGGCGCGCTCGACGGCGCGATGAAGTTCGTCAAGGGCGACGCCATCGCCGGCATCGTGATCATCATCATCAACCTGCTCGGCGGCCTGGCGGTCGGCGTGCTGCAGCACGACATGGCGCTGGGCGAGGCGACGCACACCTATTCCATCCTCACCATCGGCGACGGCCTGGTGTCGCAGATCCCGGCGATCCTGGCGACCATCGCCGCCGGCCTGGTGGTCACCCGCACCGCGGGCGAGGAAGACGACCGCCACCTGGGCGAGGCGATCGGCCGCCAGGTGTCGGGCCAGCCGCGCGTGGTCCTGATCACCGGCCTGCTGGCGCTGCTGATGACGCTGGTGCCGGGCTTCCCGAAGCTGGTGTTCCTGGTGCTCGGCGTGGCCCTGCTCACGCTCGCCGCGTGGCGCTACCGGCACCAGTTCGAAATGCTGCGGCGCGCGTTCCGCGTGCCGGAGGAAGAGATGGTCGCCTCGCGCAAGGCGGTCGACGCCGACGACCTTTCGCCACCGGCGCCGCTGCAGCTGGAGGTGGCGCCGTCGCTGGCCGCGCTGCTCGGCGGCGAGAGCGAGCTGCGCGGGCGCGTGACCGGGCTGGCGCAGGGCATGCGCGAGGAATACGGCGTGCCGATCCCGGTACCGCAGGTGCAGGTTTCCGGCGCGCTGGGAGACGGCGAATACCGCCTCACCGCGCATGGCGCGCGGATCGCTTCCGGGCGGATGCGCGGTGACGCCCACTTTCGCCCCGCGCATGCCGGCACCGAGGCCGCCAAACTGCCCGGGTTCTTCCCGGCGCTGCACGGCGAATGGGCCGACGCCGCCAACGACGCCACGCCCAGTCCGATCGACGTCGTCGCCGGCCACCTGCACGGCTCGATCCGGCGCCGCATGGGCGGCTTCATCGGCATCCAGGAAACCTCGAACCTGTTCGGCAAGATGCAGCGCGACTACCCGGACCTGGTCAAGGAAATGCTGCGCGTGGTCGCGCCGCAGCGCGTGGCCGACGTGCTGCGCCGGCTGGCCGAGGAAGGCGTGCCGGTGCGCAACCTGCGTGACGCGTTCGAGGCGATCACCGAGGTCGGCGGGCGCGAAAAGGATGTCGTGCTGCTGACCGAATACGTGCGCGTGGCGCTCAAGCGCGAGATCGCCGACCGCTACGCCGACGCCGAGCGCAGCCTGCACGTTCTGCTGATCCACCCCGAACTCGAGGACAAGCTGCGCCAGTCGGTGCGCGTGGCCGGCGGCGCCAGCCAGCTGGCGATCTCGCCGGAACTGGCCGCGCGGCTGGGCAACGAGGTGCGCGCGCAGCTGGCCCGCCAGCCCGAGGGCGTGCGGCCGGCGCTGCTGTGCTCGCTCGACGTGCGCCGCCACCTGCGCAAGCTGATGGAAGTCGATTTCTTCGACCTGCCGGTGCTGTCCTACCAGGAACTCGCCCCGGACCTGCGCATCGTGCAGGCCGGCCAGATCAATGCGTGATACTGCTGAAACAACGACAGCGCAGAATTCCGTGAGGAGCCAAGCCATGTCATCCAACGAGCCCGAAACCGACGTTGCCACCGACGCGCCTGCCGCGCCGGCCAATGTCCTGCGCATCCTGTCGGGCCTGCACGCGGGCGCCAGCCGCACGCTGGCCGAGCAGGAGATGATCCTGGTCGGCAGCGGCGACGACTGCGACATCGTCCTGGCCGACAACGGCGTCGCCCGCCACCACGCGCTGGTCAACCTCACCGCCGGCCTGTCGTCGCTGCGCGCGCTCGACGCGCCGCTGCGCGTGGACGGCCAGCCGTTGCATCCGGGCGATCCACTGGAGCTGCGCGGCCTGCAGCGCATCCAGCTCGGCGACGCCGCGATCGCCTTCGGCATGGAAGACGACCCGCGCTGGGCGACGCTGCTGCCCGAGGGCGCGCCGCTGCCCCGCGGCAAGCGCGAACCCGGCGCCGGCATGCGCAAGCTGCCGCTGGTCGCCGCGCTCGCGGTGCTGTCGCTGGCCTCGCTGGCGATCTTTGCCGCGGTGATGCCGCAGCACGAGAAGCCGGTCGACCCGCGCACGCAGCTCGAGGGGCTGATCAGCGAGTTCAAGATCAACGGCGGCGCGCTGCACGAGCAGCCCGACGGTACGCTCGTGCTCAGCGGCACGGTCGCCAACAGCAAGACGCGCGACAGCATCGAGCAGCGCATGCGCCAGATCCGGCAGCAGGGCGTCGCGGCGACGCTCGACCTGCGCTCGGGAGACAAGATCGCCGCCGACGTGCGGGAGGTGCTGCGCGCACAGCACCTCAACGCCGCCACCCGCTACCTGGGCAACGGCGTGGTCGAGGTCAGCGGCCAGTTCGAGGACATCGATGCGCTGGGCAGGGTCAGCCAGTCGCGTGCGATGCGCGACGTCCCGGGCGTCAAGCACGTGTACGTCAAAAACTATGTGCCCGGCCAGGGCGACGGACACGTGGCGCGGGCCGGCAGCAAGGCCAACGCGCCAGTCGAGCCGACGCGGATCGTGAAGGTGGTGCGCGAAGGCGACCGGCACGTGGTCGCGCTGGATGGCACCGAGTACCGGGTCGGCGACCAGGTGCCCGGGCTGGGCCAGCTCGTCATGATCGGCGCGAACGTGCAGGTCCTCGACGCCAAGGGCGAACCGCACAAGGTCAAGGCGCAGCCGGTGACGGCCGAGGAACTCGCCGCCGCGGCCGAGCAGGCGGCGACGGCGAGCGCGCCGCAGGAAGATGGCATCAAGCCGGCCGCCGGCGATGGTGCCGCGGACAAGGCCGGCACCGCAACGGCCGCCAAGGCCACGAAGACCACCGCCGACCGCCGCGTCGCAAGCGCGGACAAGGCCGGCACGGACAGCAGCAAAAGCAAGGACAAGCAGTAGCGACAGCAACAACGACAGGTAACGGTTGTTTCACGCGGCGTCGCCACGGCGTCGTGTTTCCATCTTCAACAACGCGATCGGGTGATCGCAGCCAAGGAGAAGCAAGCCATGAACGACAATTCCATGGGACCCGTACTCGGCTTCGTAGGCCGCGCCAGCGTCGGCTCCGCATCGTCCAACCGCGTCGGCGGCGCATCGTCCGGCCAGGGCAGCAGCTGGTACGAGGCCATGTCCCGGGCCTGGGGCCAGACGCTCGACACGCAGGCATCGCGCATCACCACGCTGTCCGACCAGATCAGCGCCGGTGGCGACCAGCCGTCCAACATGGTGGCGCTGACGGCCCAGAGCCTGAAGATGCAGTTCATGTCCAACAACGCCGCGACCTCGCAGAACAGCGTCGGCCAGGCGCTCGAGACGCTGGGCAAGCGCCAGTAACCACGCGCATCGCGCATGTCTGCGCGCGTGGCGGCAAGGTGCCGTCGCGCGGGCCAGGCAAGCGCGGCCCGGCAGGTGCAGGGTCACGCCAAGGAGAAACACAGATGATCGAAGCCATCCAGATCGCGGTCGACGCCACGCAGGGCAACCCGGCCGCGTCGCCGGCGGCGCAGCCGCAGACGACCATGTACGAAGTCGGCAAGTTCGCCGAGGCCTACCGCGGCGGCGGCGACGTCGGCAACGTCGGTGGTACCGAGGCGGTCGCGAAGCCGGCCGAGCCGTCGCAGGGCATGCGTGCGTTCATGTCGACGATGGACAACCTCAACAACGGTGCCGAGAAGATCAAGACGCTGTCGGAGGCAATCACCACCAGCAACAAGGATCCCTCGCCCAGCGAAATGATGGCGCTGACGATGGAAGCCCACAAGCTGCTGTTCAAGGCCGAACTGACGTCCAACGTCGCCAACCGCACGTCCGATGGCGTGCAGCAGCTGTTCCGGCAGCAGTCGTAGGACAGGGGGCGGCATGAACGCGTCGAACGCACACAAGCGCCTGGCGATCCTGGCCCTGCTGCTGGCCTGCCTGGCGCTGGCCGGCTGCAGCGGGTCGGCGTTGTACAGCAACCTCGAGGAACAGCAGGCCAACCAGGTGATGGCCGCCCTGCTCGGTGCCGGCATCAAGGCCGACAAGAACCTGTCCGCGGACAAGAAGGGCTGGGAGGTGCGGATCGCGGAGAGCGACTTCCCGCGCGCGATGGACGTGCTGCATGCCAGGGGCCTCCCGCGGCGGCAGTCGTTCACCATGGGCGAGATCTTCAAGAAGGAAGGCTTCGCCACCTCTGCCACGCAGGAGAAGGCGCTGTACGTGTTCGGCCTCGAGGAGTCGATGCGGCAGAAGCTGCTCAAGATCGACGGCGTGGTCGACGCGGCGGTCTCCATCGCGTTGCCGGACCGCAATCCGCTGGGCGACAACAAGGCCAAGTCCTCGGCATCGGTGTTCATCTACCAGGACCCCGGCACCGACCTGCGCGACCGCGAAACCGACCTGAAGGTCGGGGTCAAGGACAGCATCGAGGGACTGGATGACCTCGACCAGGTCACGATCAAGTTCTTCACCGTCGGCGCCACGGCGCCCCGGCAGGCCGCGACGGATGCGCCGGGCGGGATGCCGGCCGTGCTGTCGTCGATCAGCCCGCTGACGGTCGCGATCACGCTCGGCGTGGCGGTGCTGCTGGCGCTGGCGATCGCCTTTGGCAGCCGTGCGCGGGCACGGCTGGCGCAGGCGAAACAGCCGCAGCGCGTCTGGAACGGATAGCCGGGCGGCGCGATGAGCCTGCAGCGGGTGTTCGCCGGGATCCACCCCGACTGGTACCACCAGTCGGGTGGGGACGGGCGGGATACCGACTTCATCGATGACGCCCTGCTGAAGCGCGCGCAGGACAGCGCGCTCGGCCGCAGGATGCTGGCGCGCTGGCTGATGCGTGAGATCGGCGGCGAGCTGCTGGCGCCGCGCCCGGACGGCGCGATCGCGGCGCCGGTGGTGCGCTGGCCGCGCGCGCGCCTGGCCGGGCTGTTGCGCGACCTCGGCGTGCTGGCGCTGGCGCCGGCGATCCGCGCCGAGGTCCGGCGCGAGCCGGTGCGGCAGCTGCGCCGCGCGCTGGGCAACAGCTACCTGCTGGCGCTGGACAAGCAGGTCTGGGACGGCAAGGTGGAGGCATCGGTCGCGTCGCGCCTGCGCGCCGGACTGGGTGCCGCGCTTGCCGATTCCCACGACGACGCACCGCTGCACGCGCTGTTCGATCGCCAGGGCCGCGGCGAGCTGCACGCCTGGGCGGCACAGGGCGATCCTGCGCTTGCCGAATGGATGCGGCTGCAGTTCCCGCGCGAAACGCCCGCGCCCGCGCACCTGCCGCCGAAGCAGGTGCAGTTCCTGCACGACCACCATCTCGCCCGCACGGGCGGGGATTGACCGGAACCGCCATGCCCGCCGAACCCGTCCGCAGAAGCGCCTCCGCAGCCACGACGCCTGCCACGGTCGCGGTGTTCGAGCCGCGCCGGTTCGAACGCGCGCTGGCCGGCAACGTGGTGCCGGCGCGGCACTGGCAGCGGATCGACGAACTCGACGCGCTGCTCGAACAGGTCAATGCGCTGTACGAAGAGGCCGGCAGGGAGATCGAGCGTGCGCGCGAAAAGGGCCACGCCGAAGGCTTCGCCGAAGGCCTGGCGCGCGTGCAGCAGCAGATGACCGAGCACCTGGCCGCGCTCAACGAGCGCCGCGCGCGCGTGCTGGCCGATGCCAGCAGCCGCGTCACCGAGCTGGCCTGCGCGATCGTGGCGCGCATCGCGCCGGACTTCGACGCGCGCAGCGTGGTGCCGCCGCTGGTGCTGCAGGCGGTTGAGGCCGCGCAGGCCGAGCAATTCCTGATGATCCGCGTGCATCCGTCGGTGCGCGAGGACGTCGCCGCCGGCCTTGGCGTGGTGCGCCAGGCGCATCCGGCGGTGGGCGTGATCGAGCTGGTCGAGGACGTCAGCCTCGATCCGCTCAGCTGCGTGGTGGTGTCCGAGGCGGGCGAAGTGCGCGCCGGCGTCGCCCAGCAGATCGAGGCGATCCGCACCGCGCTGGCGGGCGTGGGGAGCCACGCCGGATGAACGCCCCGCAGGCCGCCGTGTCCGCGATCGATCCGCTGCTGGGCGCGCTCGCGCGGGTGCAATCGGTCGAACGCGTCGGCCGCGTCGCCGAAGCGCATGGCACCCTGATCCGCGCCACCGGCCTGAAGGCCTCGATCGGCGAGCTGTGCATCCTGCGCAACCCGCCCGGCGAGGGCGACCAGGCGTTCCGGCTGCCGGCCGAAGTGGTCGGCGTGTCGAAGCAGATGACCCTGCTCACCCCGCTGGGCGCGCTCGAAGGCGTGTCGGCCACCACCGTGGTGCACGCCACCGGCCGCCAGGCCGCGGTGCGCGCCGGCGACGGCCTGCTCGGCCGCATCCTCGACGCCCACGGCGAGCCGATCGACGACAAGGGCCCGGTCGGCGACACGGTCGAGGCGCCGATCTACGCCGCCTCGCCCAACCCGCTGGCCCGGACCCTCATCGATCGTCCGTTCGCGACCGGCGTGCGCGCCATCGACGCGACCATGACCACTGGCGAAGGCCAGCGCGTGGGCATCTTCGCCGTCGCCGGTGGCGGCAAGAGCACCCTGCTGGGCATGCTCGCGCGCGGCGGCGACGCCGACGTCAACGTCATCGTGCTGGTCGGCGAGCGCGGCCGCGAGGTCAACGAATTCATCCACGACAACCTCGGCGAGGCCGGGTTGAAGAAGTCGGTGATCGTGGTCGCCACCTCCGACCGCCCCGCGCTCGAACGCAGCCGCGCGGCCTGGGTGGGCACCGCCATCGCCGAGTACTTCCGCGACAAGGGCCAGCGCGTGCTGCTGCTGCTCGACTCGGTGACGCGCTTCGCGCGCGCGCTGCGCGACGTCGGCCTGGCGGTCGGCGAGCCGCCGGCGCGGCGCGGCTTCCCGCCGTCGGTGTTCAGCGCGCTGCCGCGGCTGTTCGAGCGCGCCGGCAACAACGACAAGGGCTCGATCACCGCCTTCTACACCGTGCTGGCCGAGGACGAGGACGGCGGCGACCCGATCGTCGAGGAAGTGCGCTCGATCCTCGACGGCCACATCGTGCTGTCGCGCAAGCTCGCCGCCGCGCACCACTACCCGGCGATCGACGTGCTCACCAGCCTGAGCCGCGTGATGACGCGCGTGGTCGACGACAAGCACCAGCGCGCCGCCGGCCAGTTGCGCAAGTACCTGGCCAAGTACCAGGACATCGAGCTGCTGCTGCAGCTGGGCGAATACAAGCGCGGCACCGACAAGGACGCCGACGTCGCGATCGAGAAGATCGGCGCCATGCGCCAGTTGCTGCAGCAGCCCCCGGCCGAACTGGTGCCGTTCGACAAGTCGGCCGACGCGCTGCGGAGGCTGTTCGGATGAAGCGCTATCCCCTCCACACCCTGCTGCGCCTGCGTGAACACCGCACCGAGGCCGCGCGCCAGGTGGTGCTGGAAAAGCAGCGCGCGGTGCAGGTCTGCCGCGACGCCTGCACCCGGATCGAGCACGAGATCGTGCAGCTGGGCAACGAGCGCGCCCACCAGCGTGCGCGCCTGCTCGACCCGCCGCCGCCCGGCGTCGACTGGGCGACCGTGCTGGGCCAGCGCGAGGCGCATGTCGACTGGCTGGGCGGGCAGATCATGGCCGCCCAGCAGCGCCTGGCGCAGGCGCAGAAGGCGCTGCGGGACGCCGAACAGGCGCTGGCCCGGGCGCGCGAGGACTTCTTCCGCGCCAAGGCGCGGCAGGAAGCGCTGGAGAAACGCCGCGACAGCTGGCGCGGCGAGCAGCGCGTGCTGGAAGAGCGCAAGGAAGAGGATATTGCCGCCGACCTGATGCTCGCCCGCGGGCAAGCGTCGCGGCCATTGCACTGAGGAGGACGACCATGGGTATCGACCGACATTCCGACCGCGGCAGCGACCTGCTCGCCCAGCGCGTGCTGGACGCCCGGCGCGCCGACGCGAAACTGCAGTCCGAGCGCGAAACCCCCAGCTCGGAAGCCGTCGAACGCTTTCGCGCTGCCATGCAGAAGCAGGCCGATCCGCAGGCTCGGCAGCAGGCCGCGCGCCAGGTGCCCGGCCAGCAGGCGCAGCCGCAGGAACTGCAGGCAAAGGCCGGCGACGCGGGCAAGCACGCCCGCGAGGCGCGCCAGGAAGCCACGCGTGGCGACCAGGGCGCGCTGGAGCAATCCGCCGCCGCCAGCGTCCGCGAACGCGTCGACCGCAAGGAAGACTCCGGCCGGCAATCCTCGTCGCGCCAGGACGGCACGCTCGACATGGCCTCGATGTTCCAGGCGCAGATGGCGCTGCGCAGCGACGCCCCGCCCATGCCGACCGCGCCCACGCCGGTCAACACCCATGCCTTCGCCGACCTGATCCAGCGCCACGTGCGACAGATGGCCGCCAGCGACAGCGCCGCGCGCGAAGGCGACGGCCAGGTGCTGCTGCGCATGTCCGACGCCACCCTGCCCGGCACCGACCTTCTGCTCAGCCGCACAGCGACCGGCTGGCGCCTGCAGGCCGACTCCCGTTCACGCAGCAGCTACGACGCCATCCGCCAGGCTGCGCCGGAGCTGGCGCGGCGGTTCTCACAACACAACCTCGGCCATCTCGAAGTCGACCCCCGCTTCAACGGTTGAACCCTCCATATAGGGTCGCCCCTAGTTGCAGGGCATGGACAGACCCGTACACTCGAATTCAAGTCGTTCCCACGCGTTGCGTTCCACAGGTAACCCTTCATGGCTCGACCACCTCGCCGACCAGTCAGAAAACAGGCTCCGCCGATGGCGGTAGCGCTGCAGCAGGCTGCGGTCGTGGGCACGCCCGGGCAGGAACAGGTTGAGACAGCGCGGGAAAGCGAAGACACGGCGATTCGCGCCAAGGTCGTTTCCGATTTCGAAGCCATGCTGCGGGAGCAGCCCGGGCTGGACGAAGGCGGCCTGGAGTATTTGATCGGTGTTTTCCGCGAGACCGTGCAGCACGCGCCGATCGAGGCGAAGCTCACGCCCTTCGACCAGGACGGCATGGCGAACACGCTCAATGACCTGGTCGAAAGCGGTGCGATCAACGAGGACGAGCGCAACTCGCTTGCACGGAAGTTCGACGAGATGCTCAGTCCGTTGGACGACAAGGAAGTCCAGGTCGCGCTGGAGTTTGCGCGCCGATGTGAAGCGGATGGCGAAGCGTCTGCACTGGAGTGGCTGGAAGCGCAGCGCGAAGCGGCTGCGGAATCCAAGCGTGCCACGCGCGAGGCCGGTGCAGCGCCGCCGAGCCAGGAAAAGGAACGCGTGCTGCGCAGAGGGTATCGGACACGGGGTCCTCCGGCTTGAGCACCGGCCTCCGCGAGGAGGCGACCGGATGTAGCAAGCCCAGATTCAAATCATTCCCGTAAAAAATTGCATTCCAAGGAGATTTCCCATGGCCGATATCCTTTCTTCCTTCAACACCGCGATGTTCTCCCAGGGCGTCAAGCAGGGTTCCAGCTCTGTGTCCGGCAGCACCGGTTCCAAGAGCTGGCTGGCCGCGATGGTCGAGGGCCAGATGAACGCGCTTGACAAGAAGGCCGGCGAAATGAAGTCGCTGTCCGAGAAGGTCAGCTCGTCCAACCCGAGCACCATGGCCAAGTTCCAGGTGGCTTCGCAGGAGTTCTCGCTGCTGATGAACACGGTCACCACCGTGATCAAGACCATCGGCGAGGCCCAGAGCAACGCGGCGCGCAAGCAGTAATCCGGCGCGCTACGCCTTCCGGCATCGATCCCGCCACGGGGTCGATGCGGAGGCCAGACAGAAGGCCCCTGCGGATGCGGGGGCTTTTTTTTGTGGTTACTTTCTCCCACCCGGGGCGAATGGCGGCGCGTCGATTTGATGAGCGGGTGTGTGCGGATGGCCTGGTCGAGAATGTCGTCCGGCACCAGCCCAGCCTATGGCCGTCGCCGCCCATTGATTTCGACCCAAGGCCATCCGTGCCTGCGCTGAAAACCACAGGGCGATGGCGACGAAGAACGCAGGGGCAAGCCTGCCGCCAGCGGCGTTGCCGAGCAAAACCGCAATCGACGGGCAGAGGCCGGTGCCTGGCACATGTTCGTGCTCTTGCTGGGACGCCCCCTTACCCAGCGTGTGCCCGGTCCGGTGTGCGCGCGTCTTCGAACCGATTGCCTGATGCGGGGTCAGCGCCGGCGTGACATCCAGCGCGCCACGCCCCAGGCGATCACGCCGGCGGCAAGCCCGCACATCGCCAGCGCGGCAGTGGAATTGCGATCGGAAATCGAATCCGCAAGCCGGCCGTCGCTGCCGGCGAAGACGATGATGGCGCCGGCCAGGCAGCCATAGGCGATCAGCGTGAGGATCCAGAACAGCCACTGCATGGCCCGCCTGGCATCGCGCTCGGCACTGGCTTCCCTGCCTTCGGACGTGTGGCCTGCGGCACCCACGGCCCACAGCAGCCGGGCCAGGCCGCCCTGTGGCATCGAGGACATCCTGCGGTCGCGCTGGCGGCGCTGCGCGCCGTCGAGCGTGTGGCCCGCCGGATTCATCGCATTTTCCGCGCGCTGCGAGGTGGCGGCGTCGTGCGTCGGCAGGATCACGCCGCGGGCGTCCGCGGCCGGGTTGGTCGGCGCCGCGGCCATGGTCAGGCCGGGGGCCGACAGCGCCAGCGGGTTGCCGGCAGGCGTGAATGTCGTTGCCTGTGCGAGCGTGCCCGGCGCGGCGGCTGCCGTCGCCAGCGCAGCCGCGCGCGCAGCGGCCAGGGCGGCTGCATCGGCGCGCGCCGCCAGCTGGGCATTGCCCGGTGGCATTGTTTGCGCGGCAAGCTGCGCGGCGTCGGCGCGCGCGGTGGTCGCGGGGCCGGCGGGCTGCTGCGCCATCGCCGTGGCCACGGTCGCGGCCGGGCCGGTTGTGCCGGCCGGACCGCTGTTGCCGGCTGCCGCCATGGGGCCGCCGGCGGCGAAGGCGGAGATCGGCGCGCCGGGGCGCGCGCTGGCCAATGTTGCATTCGCGTTGAGGACCGACACCGGCATGGCGGCGAATTGCGCGCGCGCGTCAGCCCGGACGCCCGGACCGTAGTAGGCGGACTGCGAGGCCTGGGAATACTGCGGTGGTCCGGACTGCTGCGCGGCGGCCGCCTGGGGGCTGGCATTGCTGTTGTACTGGGCGGCAGGGGAGGCCGCCATCATGCCGGGCGCCCGCTGCAGCGGGTTCATGGCCCCGAACAGGCTGTTGCCGGGCTGGTGGAGGGTGTTCAGCGTGTTGCCGATGATGCCGGGCTGCTGGTTGCCGCCGAGGTTGGGTACACCGTTGCCGTTGTTGCCGACGCCGTTGTTGTTACCGAATCCGTTGCCGTTGCCATTGTTGCCGACGCCGTTGTTGTTACCGAATCCGTTGCCGTTGCCGTTGTTGCCGACGCCGTTGTTGTTACCGGATCCGTTGCCGTTGCCGTTGTTGCCGACACCGTTGTTGTTGCCGGCATTGCCTGTGTTGCCTGTATTGCCGGAGTTCCCGGTGCCCGTGCGGCTTGCAGGATCCCTGCCGCCCGTAGTGCGGTCGCCGTCGCGCCTGTCCGGGCGCTCGGTACGGTCCCGGTTGATGAGCGTGTCTACCAGCTGGTCGACATGCCCCGGGAGATTGCCGCTCAAGCTGACCATCGCACCATCTCCCGGGAAGTTCCCGACGCAGATACCCGATTGGAGGCTATGCCATAGCGCGCAACCGGCATCACCTATGGCAAACCCTAGGTGGCGGACCAGCGTCGCGGAACCGGCACGCGGCGCGCACGGAACGCATAAAAAACGGGGAAGGCGTGACCTTCCCCGTGAATATCCGGCCGGAGCCGGAAAGGACTTTCGGTTGTGGCATGGCTCCGGCACGAAAGGCCGGACCCGCACAGGCTAGCGCCTGACTGAACCTAATGCAATACCTGAAATGAATTCATGTAACTCGTTGATATTTCTAGTTTGAAAATTCCATGGCCTTCCATTTCGCATCGCGCCGCTCTGCCTTCGGCTGGGCCCAGTCGTTGTTGAACAGGGCCGGCTCCCAGCCGCCGTAGGTGGGATTGGGCAGCATCCACCAGCGCTCGCCGAACCAGGCGCCGTACTCCTCGAGCAGGCCGTCGCGGCCCTGCGGGGTGTTGGCGACGACTTCGACGAAGTCGCCCAGCTGGTCGCCGAACTGCATCAGCACACGGTACTTCTGTCCCGCCAGGCGGCGACGGCAGTTCTTCTCGCTGCCGTCCTGCTCGCAGCCGGGCACCACCGTACCCAGGCCCAGGAACACGTCGTCGCTGGCCACGGGCATGCCGACCGCCTTGAGATTGGCCAGCGTGGCTTCCTTCAGGTGCACGGCGCGGTTGGACAGATACAGGATGGTCACGCCCTTTTCCGTGGCGGCGCGGGCGAAGTCGACCACGCCCGGGACGGCCTTGGCCTTCTTCTCGGCGACCCACAGGTCCCAGGTCGGGTCGCTGTACTGCGCCTGGTCGCGGATCAGGCGCGCCTGGTACGGCGAGTTGTCGAGCACGGTCTCGTCGATATCCATGATGACCGCGGGCTTGAGGCCGGCGGTGGCGCTGGCGTTGTCGCGTTCGGACGGCACCAGTGCGTCCCAGTCCGGTCGCGCCAGCGCGGCATCGAGCTGGTCGGCGGCGGCGCGGTAGACGGTTTCGGCCGCGGCCCGGTATTCGGCCGAGGTCTGCACCCACAGCACCGCGTTGAGGTTGTCGTCGGCGACGACGCCGGTGCCGGCCGTCGCGGGCGTCGCGTCGCTGCGCGCGCCGGTGGACGCGCAGGCCGCCAGCGACAGCGCGGCGGCAAGGAGGGAGGCGGCGAGGATCGGGTGGCGCATGGCAGGAACAGCCGGCAGTGGGGAGGCCCCGAGTCTAGCGAAGTCCTGCGACGGGTGATCGGCAGGCGCGCACCCGTGCGCACGCCGGCTCAGCCGTCCAGCATCGCCCGGATCGCCGCGAAGCCCGCGTCCGCCCGTTCTTTCCTGCGCGCCGCGTCGGCTTCCGGATCGGCACCGTCGCGCTGCAGCTCTGCGGCGGGCAGTTCGTCGAGGAAGCGGCTGGGCGTGAGCCGCAGCTTGCTGCCCCAGCGCTGCGCTTCGCGCGAATGCGACAGCCACAGCTGCTCCTTGGCGCGGGTGATGCCGACGTAGAGCAGGCGCCGCTCCTCGTCGAGCCGGCCCTCGTCCAGGCTGGCCTCGTGCGGCAGGGTGCCGTCCTCCAGGCCGACGATGAACACGTAGCGGAACTCCAGCCCCTTGGCCGCGTGCAGGCTCATCAGCCGCACCTGGTTGCCGGCATCGCCTTTGTCGGCGTGGCTGAGCAGGGCCAGCGAGGCGGCCAGTTCGCCCGGGCCGGCGCCGCCGCGGGCGCCGTCGAACCAGTCGGCCAGCTCGTCGAGGTTGCCGCGGCGGATCGCGAACAGCTGCTCGCTCTTGCACTGCGCGCGCAGCGCGGCGAGCAGGCCGGAGCGCTCGTTGAGCGTGCGCACCAGTTCCGACGGCGGCAGGCGCGCGGCATCGGCGCGCAGGCCGCGCACCAGGTCGACGAAACCGCCCAGCGCGTTGGATGCCCGCGGCGGCAGCTGCTTGAGCAGGCCGATCGACTCCGCCGCGCGCGACAGTGGCAGGTGCGCGTGCGCCGCCAGTTCGGCCAGCTTCGCCAGCGACGTCGCGCCCACGCCGCGCGCCGGCGACTGCACCGCACGCAGGAACGCCGCGTCGTCCTCCGGGTTGGCCAGCAGCCGCAGCCAGGCCAGTGCGTCCTTGACCTCGCCGCGGTCGAGGAACGCGGTGCCGCCGGACAGGTGATAGGGCACGCGCAGCAGCTGCAGCGCCTTCTCCAGCGCGCGCGACTGGTGGTTGCCGCGGAACAGGATGCAGAAGTCGCTCCACGGCGCGGCGTGCTTCTGCGCGGTGAACTGGATTTCGGCGGCGACCTTCTCGGCCTCGTGCGCGCCGTCGCGGCATTCCCACACGCGGATGCGCTCGCCGTCGGCCTGCGCGCTCCACAGGGTCTTGGGGTGTTCGTGCGGGTTGTTGGCGATCAGCGCGTTGGCCGCGCGCAGCACGCGGTTGCTGCAGCGGTAGTTCTGCTCGAGCTTGACCACCTGCAGCGCGGGGTAGTCCTGCGCGAGCTGCGACAGGTTTTCCGGGTTAGCGCCGCGCCAGGCGTAGATCGACTGGTCGTCATCGCCCACGCAGGTGAAGTGGCCCTTGTCGCCGGCCAGCGCGCGCAGCAACCGGTACTGCGCGTCGTTGGTGTCCTGGCACTCGTCGACCAGCAGGTAGCCGATGCGCTCGCGCCAGCCCAGGGCGACGTCGGCGTCGTTCTCCATCAGTTGCACGGGCAGGCGGATGAGATCGTCGAAGTCGACCGCGTTGAACGCCGCCAGCCGCGCCTGGTACTTCGCGTACAGCGCGGCGGCCTCGCGTTCGCGCGTGGACAGCGCGGTTTCCAGCGCCTGCTCCGGCGACAGCCCGGCGTTCTTGGCGCGCGAGACCAGCGCCTGCATGGCCTGCACGGCGTCGGGCTTGGCGCCGGGCAGCAGGTCCTTGAGCTGGGCGGCGCTGTCGTCGGCGTCGAAGATCGAAAAGCCGCGCCGCAGCCCGGCCTTTGCGTGCTCGACCTGCAGCATCTTCAGGCCCAGTGCGTGGAAGGTGCTGATCGTCAGCCCGTCGGCGCCGTCGCCGCGGATGCGCTTGCCGACGCGCTCGCGCATTTCCTTCGCCGCCTTGTTGGTGAAGGTGATCGCCGCGATGCGCCTGGCGGGATGGCGGCCGGACTGGATCAGGTGCGCGATCTTCTCCACGATCACGCGGGTCTTGCCGCTGCCGGCGCCGGCGAGCACCAGCATCGGGCCCTCGACGTGCGCGACCGCGGCGGATTGTTGGGGGTTGAGGCCGTGCATCGGGACTGCGGGAAAGACGGACGCGCATCTTACCCGCGCCGCCCCGGCGCCGTGGCGCGACGCGCGGCAGTGCGGTCGCCGCCAATGGACGGCGGCCGCACCGTGTACTGGCGGTTTACCAGCTGAAACCCGCGCCGCCCATCACGCTCGACTCGCCGCCGCCGAAGGCCGCGCCGATCGAGACGCTGGCGCGGTTGCCGATCGCGCGCTGGTAGCCCACCGCCAGCGCCGACTCGCCGTTCTGGCCGCCGACGCCCACGCCGACGCGGTTCGCCCCGGCCAGCCCGGCGGTGTTCATTGCCATGCCGGCGTAGGCGCCGCTCATCGCCGCGAGCTTGTCGATCCGGCGATCCTGTTCGCGGAAGCGCTGGTCGACGTCCTGGCGGAAGGTGTCGAGCTCGCTGTTGAACTGTGCGAACACGGTGTCGGTGTAGGTGTTGGCCGCGTCCAGCGTCTGCACCGCGACGGTATCGGTGTAGTCGTTGGCCGAGGCGAGGGTGGCCGCGTCGCCGGCATCGGCGTGGGCATTGGCCGAGGCGAGGGTGGCCGTGTCGCCGGCGTCGGCATGGCCGTTGGCCGAATCCAGCGTGCCGGCGGCGATGGCGTCGAGCTGGCCGCGATTGACCGCGTCGCCCGCCGCCACGCCGTCGGCCACGTTCGAGACCACGGTGCCGTCAGCGCCGTCGAGGGTGATGGTGGCGTTGCCGGCATCGTCGTATTCGACCGCCAGTGTGCTGCCGGTGCCTGGGCCGGTGGGGCCTTCGGGGCCTTCCGGTCCGGTATCGCCCTGCGGGCCCTCGGGGCCTTCCGGTCCGGTATCGCCCTGCGGGCCCTCGGGACCTTGCGGTCCGGTGTCGCCCTGCGGGCCCTCGGGACCTTGCGGTCCGGTGTCGCCCTGCGGGCCCTCGGGACCTTGCGGTCCGGTGTCGCCCTGCGGGCCCTCGGGACCTTGCGGTCCGGTATCGCCCTGCGGGCCCTGGGGACCTTCCGGCCCGGTATCGCCCTGCGGTCCCTGCGGCCCCGCCGGCCCCTGCGGCCCTTCCGGGATCGCATCGATGTTTGCCTGCAGCGAATCCAGCCGGGTGTCGACCGCGGCGAAGGCGTCCCCGACATTGTCGTAGCTGCTGCCCTGGATGCTGTAGCTGGGCGCGGTGAACACGCCGCCGCCGAAGCCGGCGCCGCCGCCGAGTGCCGCAACGAAGCTGCCGAGCTGGCCCACGGTGGCCGCGTCGTGGTCGCCGATGCCGTCGGCGAGGTTGATCAGCCGCCGCTGCAGGTCGCTGCCGAAGGCGTCGCCCTCGAAGTCCAGGTCGGTGGCCAGGTGGCCGAAGGAGACAGTGTCGGCTTCCGAGGCGACCGAGTCGCTGCCGATGGCCACCGCGCGGTCGGCGTCGTCCAGCACCCGGGTCTTGACGCCCAGCGCCACACCCTCCTCGGCGTGGACCTGCGCGCCGTTGCCGACGGCAATCGCACGTGCCGCGGTGGCCTGCGTGAAGCGGAAGGGATCGATGTTGGTGGCCGAAACCCCGAGAAAACCGCCCAGTGCCAGGCTGTTCTCGCCGGTGGCCTGGCTGTACACGCCGCTGGCGGTGCTGAACTGGCCCGTGGCGTTGCTGGAGACGCCCAGCGCGATCGCGCCCCAGTCGCTGCTCCGCGAGCTGCCTCCCAGGGCGAGCGACCAGCTACCGCTGGCGTGCGAGTCGACCCCGATCGCAGTCGTGCTGCTGCCCGTGGCATGGGAGTCGTAGCCCAATGCCACGGCGCGCCCGCCCGTGGCCTCCGCGCTCGTGCCGAATGCGGTGCTGACCACCCCGGTTGCGACGGCGTCCTTTCCGCAGGCGGTGGTCCTGTCGTCCTCGGTGCCGGTGTCGGCGCCACCGTTGTCCTGGGTGCCGGTTTCGCTGTCTTCCAGGATGCAGGTGATGCCGGCCATTGCCGGCAGGCTGGCGCCGGTGCCGCAGGCGAGCAGCAGCGACAGGGCGAGGGGGCGGATTCGGGGAATGCGCGACGACTGCATGGTCATGCTCCTTGTCATTGAAGAAGGGTCGGCAAGGCGCACGATGCGGCGTCCCTGCACGCGGGTGTGCAGCGACATCGGGCAGGCGGTCGGGGAAACCGGTGGTCTTCGGGGTGTGGCAGGATGCTTCGGCCGCGTTACGGGCCTGGAGTGGGGTGCCGTCGCGGCGGCGCGTCGACTGGTGCTGGCGCATCGGTGCGCGTCAATCGGTCTGAAGTTCCTCCCCGAACCTGCCGATCGTTCGCTGCCCGTGCACTATGACCCCTGCGCCCGCCCGGGTCCGGATGCAGCGCACGGTTCGCGCATAAAATGCGCGCATGGCGAAGCTGTACTTCTACTACTCGGCGATGAACGCCGGAAAGACCACCACGCTGCTGCAGAGCGCGCACAACTACCGCGAGCGCGGGATGCGGGTGGCGATCCTGACCCCGCGCCTGGACGACCGCGCCGGCGTGGGCCGGGTGGCGTCGCGGATCGGCCTGAGCGCCGACGCGGCGGGCTTCGGCGCGGACGACGACCTGCTGGCGTGGGCGAACGCCGACATCGCCGCCCACGGGCGCCTGGACTGCCTGCTGGTGGACGAGGCGCAGTTCCTGCGCAAGCCGCAGGTGTGGCAGCTGAGCGAGGTGGTCGACCGCCTGCGGATACCGGTGCTGTGCTACGGCCTGCGCACGGACTTCCGCGGCGAGCTGTTCGAGGGCAGCCAGTACCTGCTGGCGTGGGCGGACGAGATCACCGAGATCAAGACCATCTGCCACAGCGGCAAGAAGGCGACGATGACCGTACGCGTGGACGACGACGGCTACGCGGTGCAGGACGGGCCACAGGTGGAGATCGGCGGCAACGAGCGCTACCTCTCGGTCAGCCGCGCCGAGTTCAAGAAGGTCGTGCGCGGCGACCGGATCGAGCCGCAGCAGGAGCGGCTGCCGCTGGCGCCGCCGCGCGACGGGTCGGGCTGACCGCGCCGGCAATCGAACGGCAATCCGGGGGCGTGGAACCTCAGCGCGGCGCCTGCGGGGCCGACCGGCAACCGTCGCCAATCGCGTCGATCTCGCGCACTACCGAGCCGCCCTCGGGCTGGGCCTGCTGCAGGGTCGCGTCCAGTGCGTCCAGTTCGGCGAGGACCTGTTCGCGGCGCGGACCGTGGCAGGTGCGCTCGGCCAGGTAGGCGCGTGCCAGCCAGGCGATGCGGCGCTGCTCGATGTCGCCCGGGGCGAGGTTGGCGAGGCGTTCGAGCTGGCCGATGGCGGCGGTGTCGCCGTCGCGCGCGCGGAACCGTGCCAGCGACAGCTCGCCGCGCAGCGTATGCGGGTGCGCGGGACCGTAGCCTTCGTGCACCAGGGTCGCCGCGCGCTGCAGCTGGCGTTCGGCGGTGGCGTGGTCGCCGAGCGCGGCGCTGGTTTCGCCCAGCAGGCGCAGTGTGTCGCCAACGATGCCGGCGTGGTTGCCGCGCATTGCTTCGCGCAGACGCAGGGATTCGTGCAGCTGCAGCCGTGCCTCGGCGTCGCGGCCGAGGCCGTGCAGGATCATCGCGCGGTTGAACAGGTGCGAGGCGAGCATCTGCGCATGGCCGGGCTGGCGCGAGATGGCGATGGCGCGGTCGAGGTTGCGCAGCGCGGCAACGGTGTCGCCGCGCTCCCAGTCGACGATGGCCAGGCTGTTGTAGTTGCGCGCCACTTCCTCGTGCCCCATCCCCAGCCGCGCCAGCAGCCAGGCCTGGCTGCTGGCGAACTCGGTGGCGGCCTCGCTGTAGCGGCCGGCGTCGACGTGCAGCGCGGCCAGTTGCCGGCGTGCGTCGACGGCGGCGCGGCTCTGCGCGCCGCGCAGGTCGAGCGCCAGCGACAGCGCCTTGCGGCAGTCGTCCTCGGCGCCGCGGATGTCGCCCTGCCCGCGGCGCAGCGCGCACAGGTCGCGCAGCAGGGTGATCGCCAGCGGGTGGCGGTCGCCGACGCGGGCGCGCAGCTGGGCGAGCGCGTCGCGCATGTCGCGCTGCGCGCCCGCGGTGTCGCCGGCGGCCGCGCGCAGGCGGGCCAGGTCGGCCAGGTTCTCGACCACGCCGGCCTCGTTGCGCAGCGGGTCGCGGCGCAGCGCCAGCGAGCGTTCGAACATCAATCGCGCCGCGTCGCGCTCGCCGGCATGCTGCTGGCAGCGGCCCAGCTGCGAATAGAACTCCGAAGCCTGCGCCGGCAGCGCATGGTCCTCGCGTCGGGCCAGCTCCTGCCACGGGCGCATGCCGGTGATGCATTCGGCGTAGCGGCCCAGCATGCGCCGGGTGTGGCCCAGGTCGGTGGCCGACTCCAGCCGCAGGCTCGGCGGCACATCGTCGAGCGCGTCGATGATCGCGGCCTGCCGGTCGAGCAGGCTGGACGCTTCCTCGTAGTCGCCCAGCCCCAGGCGCAGGCGCGCGATCACGCCGAACAGCTCCGCGCGCGCCTCCGGCTGCCGCGCCAGCTCCTGGTTGCCGCGCGCCACGCCGGCCTCCAGCAGCTGGCGTACGTCCAGCGGCACGCCCTCGGGCGTGCTGCCGGCGTTCTCGAACAGACCGACGACGAAATTCTTCAGCGCCTGCGCGCGCGCGCCCTCGCGCACGAACTGGTGCGACTGCCACATCACGATCCCCAGCGCCGCGGCGAACGTCACCGCGACCAGCGCCGCGCTGGCCAGCGCCCAGCGGTGGCGGCCGGCGTACTTGCGCAGCCGGTAGGCCAGGCTCTGCGCGCGCGCGTGCACCGGCTTGCCGTCGAGGTAGCGCTGCAGGTCCAGCGCCATCGCCTCGACCGACGGATAGCGCTGCTCGGCATGCTTGGCCAGCGCCTTGAGCACGATGTTGTCCAGGTCGCCCGCCAGCTGCCGCGCGCGGCGGCGCGGCGCGGCCGGGTCGCCGCCCTCGTCGGCGTTGCGCAGCCGCATCGACGACGGCTTCGGCGGGTCGGCGCCGAGGATCGCCTCTTCCCACTCCGCATCCGTCTGGCGCTTGAGCAGGTAGGGCTTGGCACCGCTGAGCACCTCGTACAGCACCACGCCCAGCGAATACACGTCGGTCATCGTGGTAACCGGCTCGCCGCGGATCTGTTCGGGCGCGGCGTAGTGCAGGGTGAACGCGCGCAGCCCGGTGCGGGTGTTGTCGGGCGCCTGCTCGGCGGTGTCGAGCAGCTTGGCGATGCCGAAGTCGAGCAGGCGCACCTCGTCGAGCGGGGTGACCAGGATGTTGGAGGGCTTGAGGTCGCGATGCACGATCAGGTTCGCGTGCGCATGGCTGACCGCTTCGCAGACCTGCATGAACAGCCGCACGCAAGCGTGCACGTCGAGGTCGCGGGCCTTGCACCATTCGGTGATCGGCTCGCCCTCGACGTAGTCCAGCGCCAGGTAGGGCTGGTTGTCGGCGCTGATGCCGGCGTCGAGCAGGCGCGCGATGTGCGGATGGCCCAGGCGCGCGAGGATCTGCCGCTCGCGGGTGAAGCGCAGGCGCAGGTTGGGGTCGGCCAGCCCGGGGCGCAGCAGCTTGAGGGCCACCCGGCGCTGGTACAGGCCGTCGGCGCGGCTGGCCAGCCACACCTGGCCCATGCCGCCCTCGCCGAGCAGGCGCTCGAGCTTGTACGGGCCGATCAGGATCCCCGGCCGCGCGCCGGGCATCGGCGCGACCAGCGGTTCGGCCAGGAAGTCATCGCCCTCGGCCTCCAGCGCCAGCAGGCCGGCCAGGTCCTCGGCGAGTTTCGGGTCTTCCTCGCGCAGCGAGGCCAGGCTGCGTTCGCGCGCGTCGGGTTCGAGCTCGAGCAGGGCGTCGAGCAGCGGGGACAGCCGTTGCCAGCGTTCGGCGTCCACGGTCAGCGCCCGGTGCCGGTGTGCGCCCTGCCGCTTGCGCCGCCCCCGTGCATGGCGGGCTCAGTCGCCCTGCAGCGACGCCAGCAGGAACAGCTTGGCCTTCTGCCAGTCGCGGCGGATGCTGCGCTCGGAGCGCTTGAGCAGCTCGGCGATCTCCAGCTCCGACAGGCCGGCGAAGTAGCGCAGCTCGACCACGCGCGCCAGGCGCTCGTCGACCGCGGCCAGCTGGTTGAGCGCGGTGTCCAGGCCGAGCATGTCCTCGTCCAGGCGCAGGCCGCCCTCGATTTCCTCCGGCAGCTCGGTGACCCGGTGCAGGTCGCCGCCGCGCTTCTGCGCCATGCGCTGGCGGGCGTAGTCGACCACCACCGAGCGCATCGCCGATGCGGCGTAGGCGAAAAAGTGCGCGCGGTCGTCGAACTGCGCCTCGCGCCGGCCGATCAGCTTCAGGTAGGCCTCGTGCACCAGCGCGGTGGCGTCCAGGGTCTGGCCGTGCTGGCCGGCGAGCTGGCGCCGCGCCATCGTGTGCAGTTCCTGGTAGAGCGTGGCCAGCACGTTGTCGAGCGCGCCGCGGTCGCCGCCGCGCGCGGCATCGAGCAGGGCCGTGATGTCGGCGGTCTCGGACATGGCGTTCCCTCCCCTGGAAGGGACCGATCATAGCGCGCGATCGCGGCGCCGGCCGGCCGGGGGCTTTCGCCTAGCGCTGGCAGTGCCCGCACCAGACCGTCGCGCGCTGGCCGATGCTGGCCTGCTTCAGCGGCCGGCCGCAGTTCGGGCAGGGCGCCCCGCCGCGGCCGTAGGCGCTCAGTTCCTGCTCGAAATAGCCCGGCGCGCCGTCCGGGGCGAGGAAGTCGCGCAGCGTGGTGCCGCCGCGGGTGATGGCGTGCTCGAGGATGCGGCGCACGGCCCCGGCGAGCAGGCGGTAGCGCTCGCGCGAGACCCGGCCGGCGGCGCGCAGCGGCGAGATGCCGGCCGCGAACAGCGCCTCGGCGGCGTAGATGTTGCCCACGCCCACCACGATCGCCTGGTCCATCAGGAAGGTCTTCACCGGCGCGCGGCGCCCGCGGCTGCGGGCGAACAGGTAGTCGCCGTCGAACTCGTCCGCCAGCGGCTCCGGCCCCAGCCCGCGCAGCAGCGGATGCACCTCGCCCGGCGGCTGCCACAGCAGGCAGCCGAAGCGGCGCGGGTCGTTGAAGCGCAGCACGCGACCGAGCGTCCGCCCGGTGCCGGCAAGCGCGATGTCGAAGTGGTCGTGCGTGCGCAGCGGGGCATCGGCCGGCAGCACGCGCAGGCTGCCGGACATGCCCAGGTGCAGCAGGGCGCTGCCGGCGGTGGTGTCGAGCAGCAGGTACTTGGCGCGCCGGCGCACCGCGTCGATGCGCTGCCCCGGCAGCAGCGTGGCGACCTCGGGCGGGATCGGCCAGCGCAGGTCCGGCCGCCGCAGCGCCACCGCGGCCACGCGGCGGCCCTCGACGTGCGGCGCCAGGCCGCGCCGGGTGGTCTCGACTTCGGGCAGTTCGGGCATGGCGCAAGTGTCGCAGACGGCCATTGGCCGCGGCAGGGCCGCGCGACGAAAAACCCGGCCGTGGGGCCGGGTCTGGATCGATGCGCGCACTGGCTGCCCGGATCAGCTGTCCGGGTCGATGCTCAGGCTGTCGACGGTGCGGCGCAGTTCGCGCCCGCTCTGCACGCCCAGCTCGCGGGAGGCCGCGGCCAGCCATTCGTCGGCCGCGTCCTTGCCGTCCTCGCGGATGCGGCGGGCGTATTCCGGTGCGAGTTCGGCGACCGCGGCGCCGAGGTCACGCTGCACGCGGTCGTAGTGCTCGACCAGGATGTCCTGGTCGTGCTGGGTAAGGACCCGGCCTTCGCGCAGGGCGACGATCGAGTCCAGCCACCGCTGACGCTTCTCCCAGTCGGAAGACTCGTCGGTCATCGATCAGGCGTCGTAGCCGGCCGCCAGGCCGTCCACGAAGTTGCTGGCCAGGCTGGCCACGAAGTCGCCGCCCTCGATGCCCGACAGGTCCAGCCCCTGCAGCGCCTTGGACGCTTCCGGCAGGAGGATGTTGTCGACCGCCTGCGAGAAGAAGTTCACCGCCGTGTCCACCAGCGGACCGGCGATGGCCTGCACGATCGGGCCCGAGCCCGGGATCACCGTGTTGGCGTAGGTCGAGATCGCCGTGGTGAGGAAGCCCGGCGCCATGTCGACCAGGCGTTCGGCGAGGTTGCCGAGGAAGTTGCCGCCGGCGTTGGCCAGGTTGTCTACGATTCCTCCGAACATGTCGTCTTCCTTTTCGATATTGGCGTGGATGGCCGCCGGTACGCTGTGCGAGGGGTGCACCGATCGACTGCAGTCCGAGTGTTGCAGCGCCCGCGCGGGCGCGACAGCTGGGGATAACCCCAGTGCGGGCGTGTCCATCCGCTCGGCGCGGAACCTGAATGGCCGCAGGCGCGTACGCCCCGGTCAATCGATGAACGAGGCCGGCCATACGTCCGCGAAGGGATGGCTTTTGATCCGGCCTGCCCCCATCATGCGGGAGGTACGCTCACCAGAAAACGGTTCCGATGCCTGCCTCGATCCTCGATTTCCTCGCCGGTGGCCTGCTCCAGTTCGGCTGGGGCGCCATGCTGCTGTACCTGCTCGTCGCCACCCAGCTGACCATCTTCGCGGTCACGCTTTACCTGCATCGCAGCCAGGCGCATCGTGGGGTCGACTTCCATCCGGCCATCGCGCACTTCTTCCGCTTCTGGACGTGGCTGACCACGTCGATGATCACGAAGGAATGGGTGGCGATCCACCGCAAGCACCACGCCAAGTGCGAGACCGAGGAAGATCCGCACAGCCCGATGCACAAGGGCATCAGGACGGTGTTCTGGCGCGGCGTCGAGCTGTACCGCGAGGCGCGCGGCATGCGCGCGGACATCGAGCAGTACGGCAGGGGCGCGCCGGACGACTGGATCGAGCGCCACCTGTACACCCCGTACGCAACGATGGGACCGACCGCGCTGCTGTTCATCAGCTTCGCCCTGTTCGGCTTCATGGGCGTGGCGGTGTGGGCGATCCAGATGGCGTGGATCCCGTTCTGGGCCGCCGGCGTGGTCAACGGCCTCGGCCACTGGTGGGGCTACCGCAACTTCGAGACCACCGACACCGCCACCAACCTCACCCCGTGGGGCGTGTGGATCGGCGGCGAGGAGCTGCACAACAACCACCACGCGTTCCCCAGCTCGGCCAAGTTCGCGCTGCGCAAGTGGGAGTTCGACATCGGCTGGGGCGCAATCAAGGGCCTGCAGAAGCTGCGCCTGGCCAAGGTGCTGCGCGTGGCGCCGTCGCTGGACGTGCGCCCCAACATCCACGTGCCCGATTCCGACACCATGCGCGCGCTGCTCGCGCACCGTTTCCAGGCGATGACCGACTACCAGCGCGACGTGCTCAAGCCGGCGCTGCGCGAGGAGGCCCGCATCGCCGGCGCCAGGCTGCGCGCGCTGCTGCCGCGGCAGCTGCGCAAGGGCATCGTCGACGATGGCCGCTGGCTCAAGCCCGATGCGCGCCAGCAGCTGCAGCAGTGGGTGGACGCGCGCCCGCGCATCCGCACTCTGGTCGAATACCGCGCCCGCCTGGCGGCCGTGCTCGAAACCCGCACCGCCAACGCCGGCGAATCCCTGCGCAACCTGCAGGACTGGTGCCGCGAAGCCGAAGCCACCGGCATCCGCGCGCTGCAGGACTATTCGGCGCGGCTGAAGGGCTATTCGCTGCAGCCGGCGCGGGCGTAGCTCCGCGTCACCGCGTGATCCTCGATGGCGGGCCAATGGCCCGCCATCCGCTTATGTGGGAGCGGCTACAGCCGCGAGCCTTCGCACCCTCCACTGCGAAGGCCGGGGTGAGGAGTGTCTTCCGGGTCAGCCCGAACCGTGGGCACCCCCTCCCAGCCTCCCCCTGCCGTCGCAGGGGGAGGGGCAAAAGCAAAAGCTCGCGGCTGGAGCCGCTCCTGCACCGGAGTGGTGGCTAGAATGCTGGCGATGAAGTTCCTGCCGCTCCTGATCCTGTCTTCGCTCGTGCCACTCGCCGCGCACGCGCAGGTCAACGCCACCAGCGACTACCTCTCGCGCATGGACAGCGACGGCGACGGCCGCATCTCGCTGGTCGAATACCAGGACTGGATGAGCTACGCGTTCGACGCCATGGACCGCAACGGCGATGGCACGCTGACGCCCGACGAACTGCCCGGCGGCAAGGGCAAGCCGGTGACGCGCGCCGAATACCGCGCCCGCATCGCCGCCACGTTCAACAAGCAGGACGTGAATCGCGACGGCAGCCTCAGCGCGCGCGAGCTGTCGGCACCGCCGCAGTAGGAAAGTCCGGCCCGCCGCGTTCGCTTGATGACGACGTGGCCGGACTGGTCGCCGGTGCGGAACCCGCGCCGGCGTGTCCGGCGACGCGGCCATCCCGCGCGCCGGGCGTGCCGTCCTACCAGATCTTCACGCGGTCCCCTTCGTCGAGGTAGAGCTTCTGGCCCGGTTCGACGTCGAAGGCCTTGTACCAGGGATCGATATTGCGCACGGTCAGCGCGCGGTACGCCCCGGGTGCGTGGACGTCGCCGACCACCCGCGCGCGCAGCGTGGGTTCGCGCATCTTGGTGCGCCAGGCCTGGCCGAAGGCGAGGAAGAAGCGCTGGTCGCCGGTCAGTCCGTCGATCACCGGCGCTTCCTTGCCGTCCAGCGATGTGCGCCAGGCACGATAGGCGGCCTGCAGGCCGGCGACGTCGGCGATGTTCTCGCCCAGCGTCTGCGCGCCGTTGATGTGCAGGCCCGGCAGCGGCTCGTAGGCGTCGTACTGCTTTACCAGCCGGTCGGCGGCGGCCTTGAAGTGCGCGCTGTCCTCGGGCGTCCACCAGTTGTGCAGCTGACCGTCGGTGCCGAACTCGGCGCCGGTGTTGTCGAAGCCATGGCTGATCTCGTGCCCGATCACCGCGCCGATCGCGCCGTAGTTGGCGGCCGGATCGGCCCCGGGATCGAAGAACGGTGCTTCGAGGATCGCGGCCGGGAAGTTCATCGCGTTCTGCAGGGGCAGCTGGATCGCGTTCACCGTCTGCGGCGTCATCCACCATTCGCCCGGATCGATGTCCTTGCCCAGCTTCGACAGCTGGTAGCGGTACTCGCGCTCCTCGGCACGCAGCGCGTTGCCGAGCGGATCGTCGCGGCGGATCTCCAGCGTCGAATAGTCGCGCCAGGTGTCCGGGTAGCCCACGCTCACGCGCATGGTCTCGGCCTTGGCCTTGGCGATCTTCTTCGTCTCCGGAGTCATCCAGTCCAGCTGGTCCACGCCGTCGCGGAACGCGGCGAGGATGTTGTGCACCATCTGTTCGACCTGCGCCTTCGACGACGGCGGGAAGTACTGCTCGGCATAGCGCTTGCCCACCGCGTCGCCCAGCGCGTTGCTGGTGGCGGCTACCGCGCGCTTCCAGCGATCCTGCTGCTGCGGCGTGCCCTGCAGGGTCCTGCCGTGGAAGTCGAAGTGCAGGTCGGCGTAGGCCTTGGGCAGCAGCGCCGCGCTGTGATCGAGCGCGTGGAAGCGCAGGTAGTCCTTCCAGGCCTGCAGCGACTCGCTGGCGACCAGCGCCGACAGCCCGCGGATCGCGTCGGGCTGCCAGGCGACGATGGTCTTCTCGCCGGCCAGCCCGGACGCGTCGAGGAACGCCGGCCAGTCGATGCCCGGCGCCTTGTCCGCCAGCGCCGCGGTCTCCCACGGATTGTTGCCCTTGTGCACGTCCTGGCTGTCGAGGACGCTGGCGTGGACCTTGGCGATCTTCATTTCCAGGTCGAAGATCGCCTTCGCCTTGTCTTCGGCATCGGGCGTGCCGGCCTGCTCCAGCAGCGCGGCGATGTAGGCGCGGTACTTGTCGCGGTTTTGCGCCATCGCCTTGTCGGCCGACAGGTAGTACTCGCGGTCGGGCATGCCAAGGCCGCCCTGCATCAGCGTGGCGACGTTGCGCGGCGGGCCTTCCAGTTCGCGCGCGACGAATACGCCGAACAGGTTGCCGGTGTGGAAATTCGTGTAGTTGAGCGGGTCGGTGTCGGCGCGCACGCTGGCGCCGATGTAGGTCGACAGCGCCGGCAGCGAGTCGATGGCGTCGATCGAGTCGAGCACCGGCTGCAGCGGCGCCAGGCCGTGCTGTTCGATGCCGGCCTCGTCCATGTACGCGGCGTAGTAGTCGGCGATCCTGCGTTCGTCGCTGCCCGCGGCCGGGTCTGTTTTCTCCAGTCCCTGGATCAGGTCGGCAGTGCGCTTTTCGGCCAGTTCGAACACCTGCACGAACACGCCCGTGCTGGAGCGGTCGTCCGGGATCTTCGCGGTCTTCTCCCAGTTGCCGTTGGCGTAGGCGTTGAAGTCGTCGCCGGGCGCCACCGACTTGTCGATGCCGGCCAGGTCGATGCCCGAGGCGGCGGGTGCCGCGTCGAGGGCGGCCGGCGCGGCCTGCGTGGCGTCCTGCGCGGGCGAGGGCGTGCGCTGGCAACCGGCCAGCACGCCGGCGAGGGCGACGGCCAGCGCCGCGAGGGCGAGGGGGCGGTTCGAGGGCATGTGCGCTCCTGGGAAAAGAGAAACATGCATGCTGCGCCCGTGTCCGTTCGCCGCATGTGCAGGAAGTCACCGCCTGCGTGCCGTGCGCCCCGTTGCGGAAGAAAAGACGCCGGTCCTCGCGGACCGGCGTCGTCGACGCGGGGGGATTCGCGGCGGACTACTGGGTGATGTCGCGGTCCTTGGTCTCCGGCAGGAACAGGCAGCCGACCACGAAGGTCATCAGCGCGATGATGATCGGGTACCAGAGGCCGTAGTAGATGTCGCCCTTCCAGATCACCAGCGCCAGTGACAGCGAGGGCAGGAAGCCGCCGAACCAGCCGTTGCCGATGTGGTACGGCAGCGACATCGAGGTGTAGCGGATGCGGGTCGGGAACAGCTCCACCAGCCAGGCCGCGATCGGCCCGTACACCATGGTCACGTACAGCACCAGGATGAACAGGATCAGCAGCACCATCGGCTTGTTCATGCGTGCCGGGTCGGCCTGCTCCGGATAGCCATGTGTGTTCAGGGCGGTACGCAGTTCGGCCCCGAACGCGGCGGTCCTTTCCTTGAGCTCGTCCGTGGCCAGGCTGCCGCCGTCGAACGACGCGATGCGCTGCCCGCCCACGTCCACTTCCGCGACCGCGCTGGCCGGCACGTCGACCACCGTGTACGGCACGCTCGCCTTGATCAGCGCGCTGCGGGCGATGTCGCAGGAGCTGGTGAACTTGGCGGTGCCCACCGGATCGAACTGGAAGCTGCAGGTCTTCTGGTCGGCGTGCACGGTCACCGGGCTGGCGGCGCTGGCGTCGTGGATGGCCGGCGTGGCGTAGTGGGTCAGGCCCTTGAACAGCGGGAAGTAGGTCAGTGCGGCGAGCAGGCAGCCGGCCATGACGATCTTCTTGCGCCCGATCTTGTCGGACAGCCAGCCGAAGAACACGAAGAACGGCGTGGCCAAGGCGAGCGCGGCGGCGATCATCAGCCAGGTCGTGGTGCTGTCCACGCGCAGGATCTGCTGCAGGAAGTACATCGCGTAGAACTGGCCGCCGTACCAGACCACCGCCTGGCCGGCGGTGGCACCCAGCAGCGCCAGCAGCGCGATCTTGCCGTTCTTCGAGAAGAAGCTCTCGGTGATCGGTGCCTTGGACTGCTTGCCCTCGGCCTTCATCTGCTGGAACAGCGGCGACTCGGCCAGCTGCATGCGGATCCACACCGACACGCCCAGCAGCAGGATCGACAGCAGGAACGGAATGCGCCAGCCCCATTCGGCGAACGCATCCTTGCCCATCAGCGTCTGGCAGCCGAGGATCACCAGCAGCGACAGGAACAGGCCCACTGTCGCGGTGGTCTGGATGAAGCTGGTGTACAGGCCGCGCTTGCCGTTGGGCGCGTGCTCGGCGACGTAGGTCGCCGCGCCGCCGTACTCGCCGCCCAGCGCCAGGCCCTGCAGCAGGCGCAGGGCGATCAGGATCGCCGGCGCGGCGATGCCTATGGTGGCGTAGCTGGGCAACAGGCCGACCACGAACGTCGACAGGCCCATGATCACGATCGTGATCAGGAACGTGTACTTGCGCCCGACCATGTCGCCGATGCGGCCGAACAGCAGCGCGCCGAACGGGCGCACCGCGAAGCCGGCGGCGAACGCCAGCAGGGTGAAGATCATCGCGCTGGCCTCGTTGAGGCCGCTGAAGAACTGCCTGGCGATGATCGCGGCGAGCGATCCGTACAGGTAGAAGTCGTACCACTCGAACACGGTGCCGAGGCTGGAGGCGAAGATGACCTTCTTGTGCCCCTGGGTCAGCGTGCCGGCCTTGGATGCCGGTGTCACGGGAATGCTGGACATGGTGTCTCCCCTTAGAAGCTGTACTTGACGGTGGTCTGGATGCGCTTGAGGTCGCCCTCGCGATCGTCCTCGAGCGAGCGCTGGCCCCACATCAGTTCGGCGCCGACGTCGAGCTTCGGGATCGGCGAATAGATCAGGTTGGCGTGGAAGGACTGCGCGCGTTCGGTCACGCCGAAGCCGGTCAACGCCTTGTCGTTGTCGAACTGCGCCGCCGAATACATCAGGTTGCTGCGCAGCTTGCCGTTGAAGGCGTGGCGCCAGGCCACGAAGCCGCCATAGCCGTCGAGCGCGTGCAGCTCGCCGTTGGCGTCGAGCACCGTGTCGGTGCCCAGCCCGAACGCCATGTAGCGACCGATGCCGCTGCCGGCGTTGGCCATGTAGCGGATGTCGTCGCTGGCGCCGAGGTTGAACTTGCCCGACACGCTGACCGCACCGCCGGTCTCGGTTTCATCGCCGTACTTGAACTGGCGCAGCAGCGCGGCCACCGTGAAGTGGCCCCAGTCGCCCCTGGTGATCCAGCGGCCGGTGAAGTCCGGCAGCACGCCGTCGCCGCTGTTGAAGCGCGAGGCGCCGAGGTACGAGGTGACCGTGGTCTGCGGGTTCTCGATCGAGAACGACCATGGCCCGCTGGTGTAGCGCAGCTGCGCCTGGCGCACGAAGGTGGTGCCGTCGGTGACGCCGACGAAGTCCACCGCCTCGGGCAGCGCCGCGGTGTCCTGGAAATTCGACCAGGTCTGGCCGGCCAGCCAGTTGTTCCAGCTCACGTAGGCCTGGCGCAACGTGATCGCGTAGGTGTTGGTCGAGGTTTCGTTGCCGGCGAAGTTGTTGTTGCCGCCGCCGTACATGTCGGCCTCGATGTAGGCCTTGAGCGTGTCGCCGTTGTCGGTGACGGTGTCCGAGCTGAACCAGAAGCGCGAGAACTGCGCGTGCACGTCGGTGTACGGGTCGCCGCCGTCCGCGCCCGCGTCGCCCACCGGGATCGCGCTGGGCAGGTAGAACAGGCGGCCCGCCGAACCGTCGGCGATGCGACCGTCGCTGGTGTCGGTGGCCATCGCGTCGAACTTGATGAAGCCGCCGTAGGTGAACGTGGTGCCGGGGTTGCCGCCGGCATTGATCGCCGTGGCCTGGATCGGCTGCTTGCCGGCCGGCACCGCGGCGGGCGCCTGCGCCTGCGCGGTCTTCACTTCGGTGACCTGTGCCTGGGTGTCGGCGACCGTGGCCTGCGTCTGCTGCTGCTGCGCCACCAGCTGCTGGACCATCTGCTCGAGCTGCGCGACGCGGGCTTCGAGTTCCTTCTCCTTTGCCGTCTGCGCCAGCGCTGCGCCGGGCAGCAGCAGTGCGACGGTGACCGACAGCGCCAGCAGGCGGCGGTGTCCGGTCACGGCGGACAGGCGTCCGCCGGTATTGCCGATGACAGTCATGGCGTTCCCTCCCGAGGGCTGCGATCTGGATGCGCCGGCAGGGTGCGCGAGCGCCACTGGCGCGTCGATTCGCCATTGGTCGCCTAGACGAAGGTCTAACGCCGGCCATCCGGCGATGGGGCACACTTGGGTGGTTCCCGTGTCATTCCGGTGGAAGCCATGTCCGATATCCCTTCGATCTATCCCGTTCCCG
Organism: Luteimonas lutimaris; assembly: GCF_039537065.1. NCBI lineage: Bacteria > Pseudomonadati > Pseudomonadota > Gammaproteobacteria > Lysobacterales > Lysobacteraceae > Luteimonas > Luteimonas lutimaris. The sequence goes on from NZ_BAAAZU010000001.1 coordinate 346,784, forward strand.
ATGACTTCGCGGCCAGGGCCGCCATCCGCCACGACGATTACGAGCGCCTGTACGCCGAGTCCGTCCGCGACCCCGATGCCTTCTGGGGCAAGGTCGCCGAGCGCCTGGACTGGGACCGCAAGCCGACCAGGATCCGCGACGTCAGCTACGACCTGCAGGACTTCCACATCCGCTGGTACGCCGATGGCGAACTCAACGCCAGCGTCAACTGCCTCGACCGACACCTGGCCACGCGCGGCGACAAGACCGCGCTGGTGTTCGAGCCCGACGACCCGGACGCGCCGGCGCAGAACGTCACCTATCGCGAACTGCACGCGCGCGTGTGCCGGCTCGGCAATGCGCTGCGCAGCCTTGGCGTGGGCAAGGGCGACCGCGTCACCATCTACCTGCCGATGATCGTCGACGCCGCGGTGGCGATGCTGGCCTGCGCGCGCATCGGCGCGATCCACTCGGTGGTATTCGGTGGCTTCTCGGCCAACTCCATCGCCGACCGCGTGCGCGACTGCCAGTCGAAGGTGGTCATCACCGCCGACGAAGGCCTGCGCGGCGGCAAGCCCATCGCGCTGAAGGCCAACGTCGACGCCGCGCTGAAGATGCCCGGCACCAACACCGTCGAGACCGTGCTGGTAGTGCGCCACACCGGCGGCGCGGTCGACATGCAGATGCCGCGCGACCGCTGGTTCGACGCCGTGGTCGACAGCCAGCCCGACACCTGCGAGCCCGAGCGCATGAACGCGGAAGACCCGCTGTTCATCCTCTACACCTCCGGCAGCACCGGCAAGCCCAAGGGCGTGCTGCACACCACCGGCGGCTACCTGGTGTTCTGCGCCTACACCCACGAGGCGGTGTTCGACCTCAAGGAAGACGACGTCTACTGGTGCACAGCGGACGTGGGCTGGGTCACCGGCCACAGCTACATCGTCTACGGGCCGCTGGCCAACGGCGCCACCGCGGTGATGTTCGAGGGCGTGCCCAACCACCCGGACTTCTCGCGCTTCTGGCAGGTGATCGACAAGCACAAGGTGACGATCTTCTACACCGCGCCCACCGCGATCCGCGCGCTGATGCGCGAGGGCGACGAGCCGGTGAAGAAAACCTCGCGCGCCTCGCTGCGGCTGCTCGGTTCGGTCGGCGAGCCGATCAACCCGGAAGCCTGGCGCTGGTATTACGACGTGGTCGGCGACGGCAAGCGCCCGATCGTCGACACCTGGTGGCAGACTGAGACCGGCGGCATCCTGATCTCGCCGATCCCCGGTGCGATCCCCACCAAGCCCGGCTCGGCCACCAGGCCGTTCTTCGGCGTACAGCCGGCGATCGTCGACGCCAACGGCCAGGTGCTCGAAGGCGAGGCCGAGGGCAACCTGGTGATGCTCGACTCCTGGCCGGGCCAGATGCGCACCGTCTACGGCGACGACCAGCGCTTCATCGATACCTACTTCAAGACCTATCCGGGCATGTACTTCAGCGGCGACGGCTGCCGCCGCGATGCCGACGGCTACTACTGGATCACCGGGCGCGTGGACGACGTGATCAACGTCAGCGGCCACCGCATCGGCACCGCCGAAGTCGAAAGCGCGCTGGTGCTGCATCCGAAGGTGGCCGAGGCCGCCGTGGTCGGCTTCCCGCACGACATCAAGGGCCAGGGCATCTACGCCTACGTCACGCTCGTGGCCGGCGAGGAGGAGAGCGAGGACCTGCGCAAGGAACTGGTGAAACAGGTGCGCAGCGAGATCGGCCCCACCGCCACGCCGGACTACATCCAGTGGGCGCCGGGCCTGCCGAAGACGCGTTCGGGCAAGATCATGCGCCGCATCCTGCGCAAGATCGCAGAAAACGCGCCCGACCAGCTCGGCGACACCAGCACTCTGGCCGATCCGTCGGTGGTCGACTCGCTGGTCAAGCAGCGGCGCGTGCCCGACTGAGCGCCCGATGGCTTCGACCATCCTCGTCGCCGACGACCATCCGCTGTTCCGCGAAGCGCTGCGCGGCGCGGTGCAGCGCGTGCTGCCCGACGTGCAGCTGCGCGAGGCCGAGGATGTCGACGCACTGTACGCGCTGGTCGACGCCGAACCCGACGCCGACCTGCTGCTGCTCGACCTCAACATGCCCGGCGCGCAGGGCTTCTCCGCGCTGGTGCACCTGCGCGCGCTGCATCCGCAGCTGCCGATCGTGATGGTGTCCGCGCGCGAGGAGCCGGCGGTGATGCGGCGCGCGCTCGACCACGGTGCGATGGGCTTCATCCCCAAGTCCGCCGACGCCGCCACGCTTGGCGAAGCGATCACCCGCGTCCTCGACGGCGACCGCTGGGCCCCCGCCGCCGCCAGCGCCGCGCCCGCCGCATCGGCCGACGAACACGACGCCGCCCAGCGCGTGCGCGACCTCACCCCGCAGCAGTTCCGCGTGCTGCAGATGCTCGGCGAGGGCCTGCTCAACAAACAGATCGGCTACGAACTGGGCGTCTCGGAAGCCACCATCAAGGCGCACATGACCGCGATCCTGCGCAAGCTCGGCGCCAGCAACCGCACGCAGGCGGTGCTGGTCGCCGGCAGGCTGGCGCTGGATCCGGGGGCGGTGAAGCCGCAGCCGGAGGAAGGCGAGTAGCTTGCCGGTACCGAGAGGAGTGGAGGCAATTTATCAGGCCGAGAGAATTAATCGCGTCTGGAGTGTCCCGACGAACTCGGACACCTGATAACGGGGGACCAAACCACTAAAGCCGAGCGCTCCGGTGACTACTCGAGGCGTCTTCCCTAGTTTTAGCAGGTGCCCGCATGGGGCTTTCCCTAGCTGGTGACTCCTCGCAGGCGTAGGACAATGAAACTCCGGATGGCTGCGACCGGGCTGGCCGCATGAGTAGGAGTCCCAGATGACCACGATCGGTACCGGCGCCATGCGCCCCGATGGAAACGCACATCCATCCACGCACAATCATGGAGTTGGCCAGGCTCCGCAGCAGGTCGGGGATCGGCAGGACGCTAACAAAGCGGGACAACCGGTTCCGACAAATGAATCCGAGCGCCCAGATGGCTATCAGAACACGCCATCGCAGCAAACACTGCAGCAGCGCACGGATCAGGCTCACCGGAAGTATGCCGGCACGCTGTCTGATCTGGATAAAGCGAAGCCGGGTGAGCGATTCGAAGTAAGGCGCGGCGCCGAAGAAGCGTTCAAGTGGGCGGTGCTTGAGGAGATCCACGGCAAAATCCAGGATGCCTACGGACAAGGCACTCCCTACTCCACCAACGAACTGATCAGGACCTATGGTGAATCCATCCGGGACCGCTATGCGGGTGATCCGCGAGTTGCGTCCGTTATTGACCGTGCGATCTCGTCCGCTCTGAGGAACACCGCTGAAACAAGGAACGAAGCAATCCTTGACCAGGTGGAGAAGATCAAGAGTGATTCCGGTATAAGCAGTGAACAGAAGCTTGTTTCATTGACGGAAGTCCTGGACGGGCAGCCACGCAGCGTCGTCGAGAAAGTCCTCGGTGATCCAGATGTGCACGGGTGGATCAAGGACGCTTGCGCCTACATCGATGCGCCGATGAAGGATGCGGCGCACGACAACAAGGCCATCAAAGCGTACGAGTCCGCGCAACGCTTTGTCGAACTGACCGATCAACTCCACCCGGCCCTGATCGCGAATCTCGTTCGCGAGGAGTTGCCCAACATCCGTCAGATCGTTCGGGATACGGTGGGCGACGACACGTATCCGTTGTTCCTCGTCACGGCGAGCCTGGGACGGCTGGATAGAAGTCACGAATCCGATCTCATCATCGATGATGTCGCCAAGGCCATGCTCGATGCCCAAGACATGTGGGGCTCGGAGTCAAACGGAGGTGGGCTGGCGGATCTACTCTATGGCAGCAGCCTGAACTCACTGGATGCAAGACTGGCAGTGGCTGTTGCTGAAGGCTTGCGTTCGACCGGAAAACTTGATCTGGCGGATCAGGTCGAGACAAGGTCGGCCGAAGGTATCCGGGATGGCATGGTCAAGCGCACCGGTGGCCCGCTGCAGGAATTCGAGGCAGCCAACCAGGCCGCCAACGAGACCGACAAGAAGTTGGCTGTTCTGTTGATGCGTGCGGAGCCTTTGACCTCCGGGGAGAAGGAAATATTCATTCAAGCCTTCCGTGCCGATGAAAAGAACCAGCAGGTCTACGACCATCGCGAACAAGCCGCACGACAGCTGGTTGCCTCCTGGGAGAGTGCGGAAAGTCGCCAGGCCATGCTGTATGCCCTTGCTCACGATCCGGAATTGAGCGGGTACGTCCAGCACTTGGTCGAGGGTTTGAGGAACGCCGGGCATGCCGATGATGCAATCAAGCTGCTGGCAGCCATCAAGAACGACAAGGCGGCATTTCAGACATTTGAATCGCAGCAGCCTGGATTCGTGGACGGATATTTGGAACAGGGGATTCCCAGTGCGTTCCTCGAGATCATGGCGAGAAACGGTGGAGATACGGAAGCGGCATTGGTAGAACTGGGTAAAAACCTGGAGCCTTTCGTCGTCAATACTCAGGCAGGCGCCGCCGCTTGGCAGGCAATCGGCATGATGGCCAGCAGCCCGAAGGCCAGTCCCTTCTCCGCGCAAACCATGGCGGACAGTTTCAAATCCGCCAGTGCTCTTGGCAAAGGTTTTTCGTGCGGATTGGCGGCACTCGGATTATTCGTGAACGTAGCCAATGGAGTGAGTGCACAGGGTCTTGATGATCAGATCAAGGCCTATGGCCGGGCCGGATTGGATGTGTCGCAGATCACGATGGCCGCCGTGAAGGATATGTTCAAGCCGGGAACCCTGTCCAATACAACTGTGGAGCTTGGAGACAAGTTCCTGCAAAAAATCGCGCCGGGGCTGCAAACCCTCTTCAGTTCGATCGAGTTCGTGCAATCCATCGACGCTGCCAAAGCGGATGGGGACGTCGATGCCGGCGAGGCATTGGGCATTGCAGGCGGGTTGTTCAGCGTGGTTGGCTCAGTCGTGATGTTCGGCTCCGGCCCCGTTGGCTGGCTGATTGCCGGTGGCGGGATACTGCTCAAGGGGATCGGCGAGTGGATAAGCGGCCGGATCAATGCCGACGCACAGGACAGGGATCTGAATCGCTACCTGGAACAGGTCGTGGATCCCGACTTGCGCGAGGCGATTGTTGCTGGCGATGCAGGCCAGGTAGACAAGCTTCTGAGCCTGGGGATGAGCACCGAACAGCTCCAGGAATTGGGAGTGCGATGCCCGAATCTGTTCAAGCTGACGGCGGGAATCCACACGTATGATCTCGACATGATGTCGGCAACCCTGGACAAGGCTGGCATCAACGGCGACCAGTTCTACCGCATGCTGAAATATGTAGATGATGCCGGCGCCACTCCCGGCAGCGGCATTCTTCCTCTGCTGACAGCACTCAGTACGGGTCGATTCCCTGAAGCCCACCTCGCCGACTCCAGAACACACCTGATCGAAGGTCTCAGGAATTTGCAGCAACAGGATTTCGAACCGGAATGGAAGCGGGCGTTCGGACTTGCGGCCGATTGGCTGGAAGAGAACTGATACACCCGCTGCGGGGCGCTGCTTCCCCCTGTCCGATACGGTCGGCATCTCCTCCCGGCTAGGGAAAACCCCGATTTTCGACTCCTGTCGCAGATGCTAGTTTCCGGGCAATCCTGAAACGCTCGCCCGGAGTTCTGTCGATGTCGGTCAACCCCTCGAATCCGTACGGTCCGCTTCCCCACCAGCAGCCCGAGCCGGTCAAGCCCTTGGTGGAGTCCCTGCCCGCGGCAACGCCCGAAGAGGCGAACGAGACTGTGGCCGGGATGGACGAGGCGGCGCTGGAGACGTTCGAATCCGACGTGAAGCAACTGCCGGCGGCGGAACGCGAGACCCTGCTCAATGACCTGGCGGGCAAGCTCGAGGCCGAAAACCTGGTCAAGCTGCACCCCGCCTTCGGCGCCGACGCCGTTGCCTCCGCGGTGGAGGGCCACGCCGGCGCGGTCACGCAGGCCGACTATCTGGTCCTGGCCGCACCGCAGGACGTCACGACGAAGCCGCTGTCGTTCACGGGCGCGGAAGGCGTGGAGGGCCTGCAGGAGGCCTACGCCGATGCGAAGAAGGACGCGGACAAGCTCAACGAGGAACTCAACACGTTCCTCCTGCGCGCCGGTCCGCTGACCGACGCGCAGCGCGCGAAGTTCATCGAGGCATTCAAGTCGGCCGACGGCCACGCCGACGTGTACAAGGCCGAAGCCGACGCGGCCAAGGCGCTTGGCGATTACGTGATCGAGCATCGCGACGCGATCCTCGAGGCCGCCGCCAAGGATCCGTCGCTGGCCGAGGACGTCGTCAAGCTGCTGGGCGACCTGGCCGATTCGGGCAATGGCGAGCTGGCGCTCGACATGCTCGGCAAGATCATGGCCGACCCGGCGTCCGACCTCGGCAAGGCGTTCGCCGGGCACACCGATGACTTGCAGGGCGAGCTGTTCGAGCGCATTTCCAGCGCCGCGACCACCGAGATCATCGCGCGCCACGACGGCGACCTGCAGGCGGCCGTCGCCGACCTGAAGGAGGCCTACCAGCCGTTCAAGGACGTCAAGGGGCTGTTCGACGGCGTCAAGGGCGGCGTCGGCAGCTTCAAGGACGGCATGGCGATGCTGGACGCCGTGGCCGAGGGCAACTTCGACGCGCTCAAGAAGATGGGCGACGAGTTCGGCGAATCCTCGTCGTTCTCGCGTGCAATGTCCGCCGCCGGCATCGTGATCGGCGCGGTCAAGGCCGGCCAGAGCGCGAAGGAAGGGGAGTTCCTCGAAGCGATCAACGGATTCGCATCGGCCGGCGAGTCCGGCCTCAATCTCCTGGCCGGCGCGACCAAGCACCTGACCGACGCCGGCAAGTTCGCGCAATATGCCGACGACGCGGCGAAGTTCGCCCGCTTCGCCGCCAGGCTCGCCCCGGGCCTGGGCGTGATTGCCAGCGCCACGTCGCTGGCCATCAATACCCAGAAGGCGGCCGATGGCAAGAACGTCGGCTACGCCCTCGCGATCGTCGGCGACACCTTCAGCATGCTGGGCAGCGCGATCGAACTCATTCCCGGAGCGGGGACCGCGGCCGGTGCCGTCATCAACGGCATTGGCGCGGTGATCTCCGCCATTGGCGGATTCATCGGCGACGCCATCGACAAGCACCAGACCGCGCAGGAGCTGCGCGGCTACATGGAAGCGACCGGGCTGGACAAGGCCACCATCGACCAGCTGCTCGGCAGCGGCGAAGCGCAGAACATGGCGGCCGCGGAGCTGGGCCTCACCGGCGAGCAGTGGCAGGGCATGCTCGCGAAGGACGGCTTCCTGGCCTTCGGGCCCATGATCTTCAAGGAGGCCGCGGCCGCCTACGGCCTGCAGGGCGACCAGGTGGTGGAATTCTTCAACCAGCTGCGATCGGAAAATCCCGATGCGCTGCTCGAGTTGATGAAGCAGTTCGGCGAGGCGCCGACGCTGGGCGTGAACTACGCGCCGCTGATGCGCGATTTCATCGAGAACAACTTCCACGATGCGCACGAGTACGCGCGCAGCCAGGAAACCTCGGACACCAGGCCCGACGGTACGACCAAGTCTCCGGAGGAAAAGGCCGCGGATGACTACGCGGGCATCCGCAGTGGATCCCTGGGCGACATCGTCGACAAGACCGAGGCGCTGCTCAAGGCGAATGACGACCATGCGTACCGGGTCGAAGTGCTGAAGCTGCTCGCCAAGGAGCCGTATATTTCCAAGGAAGTCGTGCTCGTGATGGCAATGGATTACGGCGTGGATCCGGACAAGGAGCTTGACCTGTTCTAGTCCTGAGCGGGCAAGAAGGCCGGTGTCGCGCGGCTTGAGCGAAAATCGCCCTTGTGCGATACCACGGCGATCGTCGTCCACGAGGATCGTGTCTTGAACAGCGCTGCCGCGGAATCCGCTTCGTCGCTTCCGGACGGGCAAGCGTGGGCGCAGATCCCACGGCTCGCCGCGCGCCTGCTGTGCAATCACTGGCCGCAGTTGCTGTTCTGGTTCTTCGCCCAGCGCGTGTCGTACTACCTCGGGATGAAGCTGTCGGTCGCGCTGGCGCTGCAGTCGCCGCTGCTGGGCTATGCGGGCATCGCGCTGCTGGTGCTGGTGCAGCTGGTCACCACGACGATGCTGTTCATCGCGGTCAAGCCATCGCTGCCGGCGGTATCGAGCGCGCGGGCGGGCGACTGGCTGCCGCCGATGCAGCCTTGGAGCCTTTCGCTGGGGGCGGCACTGCTGCCGTTCTTCGCCTTCTATGTCACCTGGGGACTGCTGGAGAACGTCAAGCGCGACTTCGGTGCCGCGTTCTTCGAGCACGATCTGGCTGCCGCGCTCGAGCAAGCGCTGCAGTCGGTGGGCACGGGCGAGGCGGCGCCCGACTACGTGAACTGGCGCAACGTAATGGGCCTGCCGGGTTTGTGGATCGCGTTGCTGGTGTCGGCGATGGTGCGCCACTTCGCCAGGCTGCGCGCGACGGCAACGAACCGTCTGGGCTGGGTGCTGCTGGCGACGCTGTGCGAGGCGTACTGGGTGTTCATCGGCGTCACCGCGATCGCGTCGGTCATGGGCGACGTCAAGCAGGCTTGGCGCGAAACCCGCGTCTGGGTGGCGGTGGCGGCATGGTGGGAAGATCCCGCCGTGTCACAGGTGTCGCTGGGAGGTGCCAAGCAACTCGCGCTGCCGCTGATGGCGTTCGTGCGCACGGTGTCGGGTGCGGCGCTGCCGGCGCTGGTGTGGCTGGCCATCACCGCGATCATCTACGGCCTGGACCTGCGGCGCCGGCAGCGGATCGACGCCGCGGACGAGCGCCTGGGCACGCTCGCCACCCGCTACCAGCGCAGCAACGTGCTGGTGCAGCGCTTCGTGCGCAAGGTCAGCGGCGGCTGGGTCAGCAAGGGCGTACCTGTGGTCAACAGCATCCGCCTGGTACTGCAGGCCGGGCTGCCGGCCCTGGTCACGCTGTGCGTGGGCTGGGAGCTGCTGGTGTTCGTCGATGCGTGGGGCTGGCGGGCGGTGGTGAGTCTGATCGGCCCGATGGACCACGACACCTGGCGGGCGGTGGCGACGCCTGCGGGGATGCTTGTCGGCGATCCGACCTCGGTGCAGCCCACGCTGCTGGTGCAGGTGCTGCGGACCGTGCTGCTGGCGGCGACGTTCGACTGCGCGATCGCGCGCCTGCGCAGCACTCAGCGGCCGCCGGGCAGCGCCATGTCGAGATAGGCGCCGGGTGGTTCGGTAGCTTCCGGGGGCAGCGGGAACAGCTGCAGCTCCAGCCGCAGGTCCGAAGGCGGTACGTCGTCGGGCAGCAGGAAGGGCAGGCGGACCACGTACGGTTGGCCGATGGGGCGATCGTGCGGGCGTGTGCAGTCCAGCGCGAAACCGGCACGACGGCTGTACGTCACCAGGGTTTCGGGCGCAAACCGCCAACCCCGGCCGCGGTCGTCGCGCAGCAGCAGCGAGCAGCGGGAGGTGTTGCTTTCGCCGGTGGCGGTCTGGTCGGGGCGGATCTCCAGTTCGGCCAGTAGCACGCGCGCGTTGTCCGGCAACCGCAGGTCGCGGGGCAGCATGGCCCGGTCCTGCACGGTGATGCCGCGCAGGCGCCAGCCGGCGCCGGCGTAGCGGCCCCAGGCGCCGGCCGGCACCGTGCGGGCGGCATCTGCCCGGTGGATGCGGAACTCGCGGTGGCGGTCGAAATGTGGCCCGACCACCGCGCCCGCGGCCAGCACGGCCGCGCCCAGCAGCCATGGCCCCTGCCGGCGCCACCAGCCGGCCGCGCTCACAGCACGCCCCCGTGCACCACGAACGTGCGCAACTCCGCTGCTGCTTCGCCGCGCAGCGCGTCAGCGCGACGACGGTCGATGCCCAGGTCGATGTCGACCACGTTGTCGTTGGGCATCATCACCGCGCCGAGATGGAATCGCGCGCGCAGGCCTTCGAGCCGGTCGGCGGGCACTTCGAAGTACAGCCGGCCGGTTGCAGGGAATCCCGGCGCCAGCGACTGCCCGGCGACGTTGGATTCGAACATCCGCCCGCTTTCGCCGCCGTGGTCGAAGGGATGCCCAGGCTCGACCGGGGATTTCGCGATCGCCGCGTATTCGCGGCCGTCGCGGTCGCGCAGGAAGGCCGTGACCCGGCCCGGGTCCAGGGTGACCTCCACGCGCACCGGCACCGACAGCCACAGTCCGCTGCTGGGCAACTTCTCGAGCGGCGCGCTGCCGGTGATGCCGGGCGTGGCCAGCATCCTGCCGGTTTCCAGCGTTTCGTCCGCGGGAATCTGCACGTTGAATCCCCGCGCCTGCGCAACCTCGCCGGGCGCGCCGCGCACCACGATCGGCGCGAAGCGCTCGACGTAGTCCGGTTCGTGCCGGCGCAGCCAGAAGACGGTGCTGGCCGCCAGCAGCAGGACCATGGTGTTGGCGGCAACGCGGCGCCAGCGCGATCGCGACGCATCGGCCACGGCCGCGCTCACCGGCCCGCCTCCACTGCGGTGAGTTCGCCCGGTCGCCGGTCTTCGACCGCAATCTCCCACAGCCCGGCAGGTGCAGCACGCACCCAGCCTTCCTTCTGCGTCAGCCAGGTGCTGGGGCTGAAGGTATAGCCCATCACCGCGACGCGCAGCAGCGCGGGGACGGGTGGGTCCCGTGGCGACAGCCGCCAGCTCAGCACGGCCTGCGTCGGCATGCCCGGCTGCAGCGTTAGCTGCGCGCCGCCGACGCGTTCGACACTGGTCGCCATCCGCGGATCGCCCGGCGCCCCGGCTTCGCCGGCTAGCCATACCAGGTCCTGGCCCAACTTGCCGGCCGGCGGCATGCTCCTGCGGTCGAGCCAGGTGACCGTGGCGGCGACGTACAGCATGTCGGAGTCGGGGTCGACGTAGTCGAGCTTCTGCGATGGCCGGTGCGAGCGCCATGCCGAGTGCACGGTGACGTCGTACAGGCCCGCGTCGACGGCCGCGCCGGCCGGCTGCGGTTCGAGCGCGGCGATGCCGGTCGGCTTCTCGACCCGGTCGAAGCCCCCGGCCAATCCCGTGGCCGCCGCAGCGACCGCCAGCGCCGCCGCCAGCACCCGGCCCCAGCGGTGGCGCAGGAGCTTGACGTAGCCGTTGCCGGCCAGCGCGTCACGGGCGTCGGACAGGACCCGCGCCTTCAGCGAACCGGACGGCGGCGGATTCAAGCGGCGCCCCCCGGCGTGCAGGCGTATGCGGTGCACGCGATGACTTCCGTGTCGGGCGGCCTGGCGAACATGCGGAGGCATGAAGACGTGATGGGAGTAGTGGCCATCATGCCAAACCTGCGCGAAGCGATCATGGACGCGCGGTGATCGCCACTTGCGCTTGCAATGATCGGGTGCCGCGCCGCGCAGGCGTGCCTCCGCCTACCGGCGCATGTCGCGCTCTGGCGCCAGCGTGTGGATCACCTTGCCCTTGACATCGAGGAATTCGATCGCGCCGTAGCCCTCCGGCGTCACGGTCATGCGCACGCGTGCCTGATCGTCCGCATCGGCCAGTGCGACGGCGGGCGTACCGTCGGCGGCGACGCTCAGGCGGATGCGTGTGGGGGTGTCGACGCCGGGCACGAGCCGGTTGTCCAGCGCCGGTTCGCGCAGCAGCGGCGGCGCCTGGTTGATCGAGAAGGCCACCGCGCCGTCGGGCATCACCCGCCAGCCGATCGCGTCCATGGCCGGATGGTCGAGCGCAAGCACGGCGGCAGTGCCGCCTTCGGTGTCGGCGACGCCGAAGCCGCCGCGCTCGCTGCCTTCGGCGTCGTAGAGGATCAGGCCGGACACGCCGAACACGCGCTTGTACTGGATGCCGTCGATGATCGGCGGTGGCGTGTCGGCGGCCAGCGTCATGCGGATGGTGCCGTCGTCGTCGATGATGTCAATGCGCCGGGCGGTGATGCGCTCATGATCGACCGCTTCGACGCGCGTCTCGGGTGCGCGGTCGAGAATGGCGTGCTGCAGGGCGTCCAGCGACGGGCGGGACGGCGCGGACGGGGATTGCGCGAGGGCCGGCGCCGTCGCTGCCAGCAAGGCAAGGCCCAGGGTCGTGGCGAAGTGGTGTGGGGACAAGCGGATCTCCTCGGCCGTCGGTGCGGTCGTGCGGGGAAGAAGAGGGTGATGGCGCATCGCATGCAGCTGCCATGCGCGACGCGCGATGGGGCCGCGAATCGCGTCGCAAGGATGATCGCAGACGACGGCCTGCAAAGGGCCTTCGGGGTGCGCGATGCGTCGCGCGCGGGTGGCCTGCGAATTCGTGCACGGCACCGGACCCGCCAACCGGTGCGTCGGGCTCCGCTGGTGGTTCAACCCGGCGCCGGACCGCGCTGCGCGGCCAGGAACGCCCGCAGCGATGCCGGCTTGATCGGCTTGGTCAGCACCCGGTAGCCGCGTGCGCGGGCGGCCTGTTTCAGGGCGTCGCTGCCGTCGGCGGTGAGCAGGGCGCCGGGCAGCTGCGGGTTGCCCGCGCGCAGGGCGTCGAGGGTGTCGAGGCCGTCGAGGCGGTCGTGCAGGTGGTAGTCGACCAGCAGCACGTCGGGCTCGCCGGCCATCTTCGCCAGCGCCTCGTCGACGGTGGCCGCCCGCAAGACCTCCACTTCCCAGCGGCCGAGTAGCGCCGCCATGCCGGCGAGGATGTCGGAGTCGTTGTCCACGCACAGCACGCGCATGCCGGTCAGCGAGTCGGGCAGGCCGCTGCGCGGCATCGGCAGCGCGGCGACGGGGCCATTCGCGCACGGGACGAAGATCGAGAACATGCTGCCGCGTCCCGGCGTGGAGCGCACGCGCATCGGCTGGTCGAGGATGTGCGAGATGCGCTGGCAGATCGACAGGCCCAGGCCCAGGCCCTGCTCGCCCCAGTTGGTGGGCTGCTCGTAGCGCATGAACTCCTCGAAGATCTGGCCCAGGTGGTGGTCGGGGATGCCCGGGCCGGTGTCCCAGACCTGCAGTTCGACCCGGTCGCCGCGCGGGCGCGTGGCCAGCACGATGCGGCCCTCGCGGGTGTAGCGCAGCGCATTGGCGAGGAAGTTCTGCAGTACCCGGCGCAGCAGGCGGCGGTCGCTGCGCACCGGCAGCGAACGCAGGTGCAGGCGCAGGTCGATGCCGCGCGCGGCGGCCATCGGCGCGTACTGCGCGGCGAGCTGGCGCAGCAGGTCGCCGGCGTCGAAATCCTCGATCTCCGGCTGCAGCGCGCCGGCGTCCAGGCGCGAGACGTCGAGCAGGCCGTCGAGCAATTCCTCGGCCGCGCGCAGCGAGGTGTCGACGCGTTCGGCCAGGTGCCGCTGCTCGGCCGGTTCGCTGGCCTCGCGCAGGGCCGACGTAAACAGGCGCGCGGCGTTGAGCGGCTGCAGCACGTCGTGGCTGAGCGCGGCCAGGAAGCGCGTGCGCGACTGCTGCGCGTCGGTGGCCTCGCGGGTGCGCGCGGCCACGCGTTGCTCCAGCGTCTCGTTGATCTCGCGCAGCGCGGTCTCGGCGCGCTTGTAGTCGGTGACGTCGCTGTAGCTGGTGACGTAGCCGCCGCCGGGCAGCGGCTGGCCGCGCATCTCGACCACCTGCCCGGACGCGCGCACGCGCTCGAACACGTGCGGAGAGCCGGCGCGCATGTAGCCGATGCGCTTGTCGATCTGCGCCTGCACGTCGTCGTCGGCGACCTCGTTGCTGCCCAGTTCGCCGCGCTCGGCGTTGTAGCGGATCAGGTCGGCAACCGGGCGGCCGACGTAGAGCATGCCGTCGGGATACTCGAACATCTCCTGGTAGCGCCGGTTCCACGACACCAGGCGCATGTCGCGATCGACCACGCTCACGCCCTGGCCGAGGTTTTCCAGCGTGCTCGACAGGATCTCGCGGTTGAAGCGCATTTCCTGCCCGGCCTCGTCGAGCACCGCGACCACCTCGGCCACGTCCATGCCCGACCCCTTGAGCGCGCGGGTGAGCACCAGGCGCGCGCTCGACGAGCCGATCGCCGCGGCCAGCATGCGCTCGGTGAACTGCACCCAGTGGCGGTCGGCGGCCGCGTGCGGGGCGAGTGCGTCGCCGCGCGCCTCGGCCTGCTCGGCGAAGGCGCGCCGCGCCGGCCGCTCGCCGACGATGCGCCCGGCCAGCGCCAGCAGGTCGGCGACCTGCACGCCGCTGTGCGAGGCGCCGGGCACCAGCGCCGGGCGCGCGGCATACGGATCGAGGAACGGCGCGTTGCGCAGGCGCTCGTCGAAGCCGGGCCGCCAGCGCGCCGACACCAGGAACAGCGCGCCGATGTTGAGCAGCAGCGACCAGAACGTGCCGTGGGTCAGCGGATCCCAGCCGACCAGCCCGAACAGCTGCCGCGGCCGCAGCCAGCCGATGTCGAACAGGCCGTGGTCGACCCAGCCGCGATCGAACCAGCCGGCATCGGTCAGCGCCGGCAGCAGCAGCGTGTACAGCCATGCGCCGAAGCCGAGCAGCAGGCCGGCCTCCACGCCCTGGCGGCTGGCACCGCGCCAGTACAGTCCGCCGATCAGCGCCGGCGCGAACTGCGCCACCGCCGCGAACGACATCAGCCCGTACGACGCCAGCGTGGTATCGCTGCCGCTGACGCGGTAGTAGCCGTAGGCCATCGTCGCGAAGCACAGGATCGCGATGCGGCGGATCCACAGCACCGTGGAGGCGACGTTGCCGCCGTGGCGCTGGGCCCAGCCGCGGCGCAGCAGCGGCGGCATCACCAGGTCGTTGCTGACCATCGTCGCCAGCGCCACGCTGGCCACGATCACCATGCCGGTGGCGGCCGAGAAGCCGCCGACGTAGGCCGCCAGCGCCAGCCAGTCGCGGCCCTCGGCCAGCGGCAGCGCGAGCACGATGCTGTCCGGCGCGATGCCGGGGTCTGCGTTGAACAGCGCCACGCCGGCGCTGGCGATCGGCAGCACCATCAGCGAGATCAGCGCCAGGTACGTGCCGAACATCCAGCGCGCGCGGCGGATATCGGCCACGTCCACGCACTCGACCACGGCGACGTGGAACTGCCGCGGCAGGCAGATGATGGCGGCGAAGGCGAGCAGGGTCTGACCGATGAAACCGACCGGCCGCTGCTCGACCAGCAGCGTGCGGGTGGCTTCCACCAGGTGCAGGTCGCGGCTGGAGAACCAGCCGATCGCGAAGATGCCGACGGCGACCAGCGCCACCAGCTTGACCATCGATTCGAGCGCGATCGCCAGCATCATGCCCGGCCGGTGCTCGCTGGCGTCGACCTGGCGGGTGCCGTAGAGGATCGCGAACAGCGCCATCAGCCCGGCCACGTACAGCGCCGGGTCGCCGAGCGCCGAATGCGACACCGCGCGCCCGCCGAGCACGCCCAGGCTCACCGCGACCGCCTTGTACTGCAGCGCCAGGTACGGCACCGCCGCGATCAGCGCGATCACCGACACCATCGCCGCCAGCCGCTGCGAGCGCCCGTAGCGCGCGGCGATGAAGTCGGCGATCGACACCGTGCCCTGCGACTGCGCGATCAACGCCAGCCGTTCGAGGATGCGCCAGCCGAACAGCAGCATCAGCAGCGGGCCGAGGTAGATCGGGAAGTAGCCGATGCCGGTGCGCGCCGCGGTGCCGACCGCGCCGTAGAACGTCCACGACGAGCAGTACACCGCCAGTGACAGGCTGTAGACCAGCGGCCGCAGCCAGCTGCGCCCCTGCGAATACTGCGGATGGCGGTCGCCCCACCACGCCACCACGAACAGCAGCGCGGCGTAGGCCACGGAAACCAGCAACAGGATCCAGCCAGGCAGCATGCGGTGCCCTCGACGGCGACAGGACGAGTGTAGCCGGCAGGCCGGGGCGTGGATTGCAGTTGATCTTGCAGGAGCGGCTTCAGCCGCGAGCTTTTCTTCGGCAGCCAGTTCGGTCCAGCATCAAAAGCTCGCGGCTGAAGCCGCTCCTGCAGGAGACGGTACGGGCGCCGCCACTATGGCCCCTCTCCTGCGAAGCGGGAGCGGGAGGCGCGCGGCGCCGGGTGAGGATCCGGCGTTTGGATCGGACAAAAAGAAACCCGCCAATCGGCGGGCTTCCCTTGCAGCTCAAGTCACTGGATCCCCGCCTGCGCGGGGATGACGATTTGCCGGCGCCAACGCTTTCGCGTTGGCTGGCACATCGTCACTTGATCTTGCCTTCCTTGTAGATCACGTGCTTGCGGACGACGGGATCGTACTTCTTGATCTCCATCTTGCCGGGGGTGTTCTTCTTGTTCTTGTCGGTGGTGTAGAAGTGGCCGGTGTTGGCCGAGGAGATCAGACGGATCTTGTCGCGCTTGGTAGCCATGGTGTCCTCCTCAGACCTTTTCGCCGCGGGCGCGCAGCTCGGCGAGGACGACGTCGATGCCGTTCTTGTCGATGGTGCGCATGGCAGCGGTGGAAACGCGCAGCTTCACCCAACGGTTCTCACTGGCCACCCAGAAGCGGCGCTCGTGCAGGTTGGGGAGGAAACGGCGACGGGTTTTGTTGTTGGCGTGCGAGACGTTGTTGCCGCTCATCACGCGCTTGCCGGTGACCTGACAGGTCCGGGACATGACGCACCTCGAAGGTAAGTTGTTGTCGCCCATGGCCTGGGAGACGGCGGCCCCGACGCATCCCGACGGGATGGCGCCACGCAAAACGGGTTGAATCCGCACTGCCGGCGGCGGGCCGGAATCGCGCTTCCGGACCCGCCCGGTCGCAGGCCTGGAAGGGCCGACCGGACGCAGTGAGCCGCGCATTATGCCGCCCGGCCCGGCTCCGGGGCAAGACCGGCGTCCCGGCCCGGGCAGTCTCCCCCGCCCGGTCCCGGGCCAGGCCTGGCAATCCCCGGACGGGGCCGGTGCCGGGACAGGGGCCCCGGGGGGCGTTCAGCCGCCTGCGGCCGGCGCGTCCACGGGTTCGCCGGATGCCGACCCGGCTTCGGCGATGTAGGCGCGGACCTGCTGCTCCAGCACCGGCAGCGGCACCGAGCCCTGCGCCAGCACGGCGTCGTGGAACTTGCGCACGTCGAAGCGCGGCCCCAGCGCCTGCTCGGCTTCCTTGCGCAGCTTCACGATCGCCAACTCGCCCAGCTTGTAGCTCAGCGCCTGCGCCGGCCAGGAGATGTAGCGGTCGACCTCGGTGGTGACCTCGTGCTCGGACAGCGCGGTGCGGTCGCGCAGGTAGGCCAGGGCCTGGTCGCGGGTCCAGCCCATGTGGTGCACGCCGGTGTCGATCACCAGCCGGCAGGCGCGCCACATGGCGTAGGTCAGGCGGCCGAAGTCCTCGTACGGGGTTTCGTAGATGCCCATCTCCACGCCCAGGTCCTCGCTGTACAGGCCCCAGCCCTCGCCGTAGGCGGAGATGTAGTTCTCGCGGCGGAAGGCCGGCTGCGCGTCCTGCTCCATCGCCAGCGAACCCTGTAGCGAATGGCCGGGGGACGACTCGTGCAGGGTCAGCGCCGGCAGGTTGTACAGCGGACGCGAGGGCAGGTCGTAGGTGTTGACCCAGTAGGTGCTGGCGCCGCCGCGGCCGGCGGTCCAGAACGGGGCGATGTCGTCGGGCACCGGCACGATGGTGAAGCGCCCGCGCGGCAGGGTGCCGATGATCTTGCCGACCTCGCCGTCCACGCGCTTGCTGATCCAGGCGGCGCGGCGCAGCAGTTCTTCCGGGGTTTTCGCGTAGAACTGCGGATCGGTGCGCAGGAAGTGCAGGAAGGCCGCAAAGTCGCCCTTGAAGCCGACCTTGCGGATGATCGCGTCCATTTCCGCCTGGATCCGGTCCACCTCGCGCAGGCCGATGGCGTGGATCTCGTCGGGGGTCATGTCCAGGGTGGTGTATTCGCGGATCTGCTGCCGGTACCAGGCCTCGCCGTCGGGCATGGCTTCGGCGGCAAGTGTGTCGCGCGCGTTGGGCACGTATTCGTCGAGGAAGAACGCCAGCAGCTTGCCGTACGCCGGGACCAGCTTGCCGCTGATGGCCTCGCGGGCCTCGGCGCGCAGCTGTTCCTGCTCCGCCGCGGGGATCGACGCGGGCATCTTCTCGAACGGCTTCCAGAACGCGGACTTTTCCGGATCGTCGAGCTCGGCGACGTTGGCGATGGAGACCTCGCGCCCGGCCAGCACCGCCTTCGGCACGCTGAAGCCGCGCGCAAGGCCGGCGCGCATGTTGTCGATCTGCTGGTCGAAGTAACGCGGCACGTCCGCAAGGCGGCCGATGTAGTTGCGGTAGGCACGCGCGTCGCGCATCGGCTGGCGCGCCATGAAGGCCAGGTTCGACCAGAACGAGCTGTCGGCGTTGAACGGCATCTCGTAGTCGCGGAAGCGCGCCGACGCGGCCAGGTTCTCCACCTGCGGCCGGTACACGGCGTAGTTGACCTGCTCGGCGGGCGAGAGCGCGGCCGGGTCGATGCCGTCGAGCTGCGCCAGCACGTCGTCCCACACCGCCAGCCGGCGCTGCTGTGCATCGGGCCCGACGTCGGGCAGGCGCGGCAGGTCGTCGCCACCCGCATCGTCCTCGTCGCCGGCCATGCCGAACTCGCTCTCGCGCCAGGCCCATTCCTTCTCGTAGATCGCGCGGAAGGCGGCGTCCGCGGCCTGCGTCGCGTCGGCGGCCGGCGCGGGCGTGCCCGCCGCGGGCGTGTCCGCCGCGAGCGCGGCCAGCGGCAGGGAGGCGGTCAGGGCGAGCGCAAGCGCGAGCGCGCCGTGGAGTCGGATGCGGTTCAAGGCGGTGTTCCCGTTTGCCGATGGAATCCGCCCCATGCTACCCGCTGCCGGCGCGCGCCACGGGTGGCGGAAGTCCCGGTTCAGTGCGTGGCGCGGTCGCGGCGCCAGCCGCGGTGGCGGATGTCCAGGTACAGGCTGTAGGCGGCGGTGAAGGCCGGGAACAGGTTCTGCACGACGCCCACCGCGTCCTGCTTCTGCGAGAACACGAAGTAGCTCAGCGTCATCACGCTGCCGAGCAGGCTCATGTACCAGAACAGGCGCGGGATCACCGGCTTGCGGTGGCGGCGGCTGGCGATGAACTGCACCACCCAGCGCCCGCCGAACATCAGCGCGCCGGTCAGGCCGATCAGCTTCCACGGCGACATGTGCAGGCCGGTCCAGGCCAGCCATTCGATCGGGGCGTTCATGAAGTCGGTGGCGGGAATCATCGGCGGGGCTCTGTGGTGTCTGGATTGTCATCCTGTGGATTGTCATCCCGAGCGCAGCGAGGGATCTGCTGGGCGGGCAAAACCAGATCCCTCGCTGCGCTCGGGAGGACAGTGAAGTGGAAGGGGATGACAGGGAATCGGGTCGGGCGGGAATCGGGTCCGGCGGGAGTTTGGTCGGGCGGGAATCTGGTCGAGTGGGAGTCTGGTCGGGCGGGAATCCGGTCGGGTCAATCGACTTCTTCGACCGCGGTGACCTTGCCGCGGCGGATCAGCCACGCCACCCCTCGCAGGTCGCTGATGCCGACCAGCGCGCGGCCCAGGTTGTTGTACTTCGACACGCCGGTGGCGCGGTGGCGGTGGTTGACCGGCACGCTGACCGTCTTCCAGCCGGCGCGCTGCATCAGCGCCGGCAGGTAGCGGTGCATGTGGTCGAAATACGGCAGGTCGAGGAAGGCGGCGCGCTCGAACAGCTTGGTGCCGCAGCCGGTGTCCGGGGTGTCGTCGTGCAGCATCCGCGCGCGGATCGCGTTGGCCCACTTGCTGGCCCAGCGCTTGCTGCCCGAGTCGCGGCGGTCCACGCGCCAGCCGGCGAACAGCTTCACGTCGGCAGGCGACCGCGCGCGCATGGCGAGCAGCTTCGGGATGTCGGCCGGATCGTTCTGGCCATCGCCGTCGAGGGTCGCGATCCACGCGCCGCGCGCGGCCCGCACGCCGGTGCGGATCGCGGTGCTCTGCCCGCTCTGGATGGCGTGGCGCAGGACCCGCAGTTCGGGGACTTCGGCCTTCAGCCGCTGCAGCGCGGGCAGCGTGCCGTCGCCGGAGTGGTCGTCGACGTAGACGATTTCGAAGTTGCCGCCGTCCCCGGCCGCGCGCCCGCGCAGGGCGGCGACGATCTCGCCGACCAGCGGCGCGATGTTGTCCTGTTCGTTGAACACCGGGACGACGACGGTGAGGCGGGGGGCGTGCATGCTGCGATCGTGCGCGCTGGCGTGTGGTGCCGGTGTCAGGCCCGGGTGCGCAGCCGTTCAAGCACGCCGTCGAGCGTGTCCAGGTCGCTGTAGTGGATCACCAGCCGGCCCTTGCCGCCGCGGCCGTGGACCACGCTCACGCGCGTGCCCAGGGTCTCGGACAACTCGGTCTCCAGCGCGGCGATGTCGGCCTGCGGACGGGCCTTGCCTGCGCTTGCCTTGCGCCCGGTCGCGGGCACCTTGCCGGCGGCGAACTGCTGCGCGCGGTGTTCGACCTCGCGCACCGACCAGCCGTGCTCGGCCGCGTCCGAGGCCAGCTTGCTGGCCAGCTCCGGCGACAGCGTCAGCAGCGCGCGCGCGTGCCCCATCTCCAGCCGCCGCGCTTCGAGCAAGGCGCGGATCGCCGGCGGAAGTTCGAGCAGGCGCAGCAGGTTGGAGACCGCGGCGCGCGAGCGGCCGACGGCGCCCGCCGCCTGCGCGTGGGTCAGGTCGAATTCCTCGATCAGCCGCTGCAGCGCCTGCGCTTCTTCCAGCGGGTTGAGGTCTTCGCGCTGGATGTTCTCGATCAGGGCCATCGCGACCACGGTGCGGTCGTCGGCGCGGCGCACCACCGCCGGGATCTCGGCCAGGCCGGCCAGGCGCGAGGCGCGCCAGCGGCGTTCGCCGGCAATGATCTCGAAGGTGCGGTCGGGCAGTTCGCGCACCACGATCGGCTGGATCACGCCCTGGGCCTTGATCGACTCCGACAGCTCGGCGAGCTTGTCCTCGTCCCACTGCTTGCGCGGCTGGTACTTGCCGGGCGCAATCGCGTCGACCGGCAGGGTGCGCAGGGTGTCCTCGGGGGTGGCTTCCAGGGCCGGTGCCTCGGCGGCGGCCTTGGGCCCGAGCAGTGCCTCCAGGCCCCGCCCGAGGCCGCGCTTCTTGGCGGGCGCCCTGGCGCTCATGCCGGATTCTCCATCGTTGCGGGTTCCTGTGTCTTCTGCTGGCCGCGCCGGGCCTTCTCGCGCTCGCGCTGGCGGCGCAGCAGCTCGCCGGCCAGGCCCAGGTAGGCGACCGAGCCGCGGCTGCCGCGGTCGTAGCCGACGATGCTCTGGCCGTGGCTGGGCGCCTCGGCCAGGCGCACGTTGCGCGGCACGATGGTGCGGAAGACCTTGTCGCCGAAGTGGTTGGTCAGCTCGGCCGAGACCGCGTTGGCCAGGTTGTTGCGCACGTCGAACATGGTCCGCAGCACGCCCTCGATCTCGAGCGCCGGGTTGAGCCGCGCCTTGAGCGCGTCGATCGTCTGCAGCAGCGCGGTCAGGCCTTCGAGCGCGTAGTACTCGCACTGCATCGGGACGAGCACCGAGTCGGCGGCGGTCAGCGCGTTCAACGTGAGCAGCGACAGCGCCGGCGGGCAGTCGATGATGATGTAGTCGTATTTGTCGCGCAGCGGGTCGAGCGCGCGCTTGAGCCGCTGCTCGCGCCCGTCCTCGTCCATCAACTCGATCTCGGCCGCGGTCAGGTCGGTGTTGCCCGGCATCAGGTCGAGCCCTTCGGGCGTGCGCACGATCGCGGCGGCGGCGTCGACTTCCTCCAGCAGCACGTCGCAGGTCGAGGCCTGCAGCTCGCGCTTGTCCACGCCGCTGCCCATGGTCGCGTTGCCCTGCGCGTCGAGGTCGACCAGCAGCACGCGCTTGGGCGTGCGCGACAGCGCCGCGGCAAGGTTCACCGCCGTGGTCGTCTTTCCGACGCCGCCTTTCTGGTTGGCGATGGCGATGATGCGGGCCATGGGGTCCGGAGCCTCGGTGCGATGGGGTGCGGACGCAGGACGGGCCGGCGGCCGGGCCGGTGATTATGCCTCACCCTTGCCGCTGGCCCGGGGGACCTTTGCAGCCAGGGGCGCGCGGTGCCGGTTCAGGTGGGCGCGCGTTCGACCACCACCAGATGGCGTTCGGCGTCCAGGCCGGGTACCGCCAGCGGGTGCACCGCGGCCATGTGCCAGCCGGCTGGCAGCGCGGCGATTTCCGCGTCCGGGCGGGCGCCCTTCATCGCCAGCAGCTGGCCGCCGGGCCGCAGCAGGTGCGCGCCGGCGGCGAGCAGGTCGGCCAGGGTCGCCATCGCCCGCGCGGTGATCGCGTCGAACGCGCCCGGCTGGTCCAGCGCCTCGGCGCGCGACTCGGCCACGCGCGCGTTGCCCAGCCCCAGCGTGCGCACCGCCTCGCGCAGGAAGCGGGCCTTCTTGCCGTTGGATTCGACCAGGGTCACCTGCAGCGACGGCAGCGCGATCGCCAGCGGGATCCCGGGCAGCCCGGCGCCGGTGCCGAGGTCGGCCAGGCTGCCGACCCCGCGCGCGAACGGCTGCATCGCCAGCGAATCGAGCAGGTGCAGCGACACCATCGCCCGCGGCTCGCGGATGGCGGTGAGGTTGTAGGTGCGGTTCCAGCGCGCGAGCAGGGCCAGATAGGCCAGCAGCGGCGGTGCCAGCGCGGCATCGAGGCCGAGCGCGGCGAGGCCGGCGTCGAGTTCGGCGCGCAGCGCGGGATCGGAGGCGTCGTTCATTCGCGCATTGTAGGAGCGGCGGAAGCCACCCCTACATCGGATGCGGGACGGGCCGCCACGCCAGGCTGCCCAGGTATCCCGGCATCGGCGTGAACGCGTGCAGCGTCCAGTCCGCCGGCGTGCCCAGCGCCGGATCGCAGGCCACCAGCGCCCAGCAGCCGTCGCCGCGCCGCGCGAATGCCAGCCGGTGCAGGCCGAAGGCCAGCCCGCGGCCGTGGGCCTTGAGCACCGCCTCCTTCGCGCACCACAGCTGCACGAACGCCTGCTCCCGCGCGTCCGCCGGCAGCGCCGCCAGCGCCCGGGCCTCGTCCGGGGCGAAGAAGCGCGCTGCCAGCTCCAGCGCGCGCGGCCGCGGCCGCAGCAGCTCCAGGTCGGCGCCGACCTGCACGTCGTGGCCCAGCGCCACGAGGAGGTGCTCGCCGCTGTGGCTCCAGCTGGCGTCGACGCCGGCCACGTCCAGCCGCGGCCGCCCGTGCGCATCGCGCCGCAGCGGCAGCTCCGGCGCCGGCAGGTCGAGCGTTTCGGCCAGCCACGGCCGCGCCAGCGCCTCGGCCGGCGTACCGCGCAGGTGGGGTCCCCAGGCGCAGCGGACGGGGCCGATCGCGAGCCCGCCGGACAGGCTGAACATGAATCGGGGCTTGGCGTCGACCATCGCGCTCAGCGTAAGCTAATCGACGGGGATTTACGGATAGAGGACAGGGGCGGCCGGTTGCCGCCCGGCAACGCAACGCAATGTCGGCAGTCATCGAAACCCAGCCAGCGCCGTCCGCAACGGCATCCGGAAAGCGGCAGCCACTGGCCCGTGGCGACGGCGCGCGCGCGATCGCGTACGACGCGCGCGGCGCGGTGTCGCTGGACACTTTCTTCGCCCACGTGCGCGGCCTTGCCCGGCAGCTGCCGGACGGCAGCCACGCGGTCAACCTGTGCGAGGACCGCTACCGCTTCCTGGTCGCCTTCTGCGCCGTGGCGCTACGCGGGCAGACCACGCTGCTGCCGCCCTCGCGCACGCGCGCGGCGATCGACGAGGTCCGCGCGCAGCACCCGGACAGCTATTGCCTCGGCGACGGCGACCACTGCGGCTGTCCACACGCCTCGCTCGCGCCGCTGCCGCACTACGTGCGCATGCCCGACGAACTGCCACAGTGCGACGGCGAGCCCCTGCAGGTCGACGACGACGCGCTGGTCGCGATCGGCTTCACCTCCGGCAGCACCGGCACGCCGAAACCCAATGCCAAGACCTGGCGCAGCTTCCGCACCAGCACCGCGCAGAACCTGGCCGCGCTGGCGGGGCTGTGGCCCGACGACGAGATCGTGCATGCGGTGGCGACCGTGCCGCCGCAGCACATGTACGGCATGGAGATGTCGGTGCTGATGCCGCTGCTGGGCAACGTCGCCGTGCACGGCGCGCGGCCGTTCTTCCCGCAGGACGTGGCCGACGCCCTGCACGAGGCGCTGGCGCCGCGGCTGCTGGTGACCACGCCCGTGCACCTGCGCGCGCTGGTGGAAGCCGGCGTGTCGCTGCCGCCGATGGCCGGCATCGTCACCGCCACCGCGCCGCTGCCGCAGCCGCTGGCCGCCGCGGCCGAGGCGCGCTTCGGCTGCGAGGTGCGGGAAGTGTTCGGTTCCACCGAGACCTGCGTGATCGCCCGCCGCCGCACCGCGTCCGAAACCGCGTGGACGCCGATGCCCGGCGTGCGCGTCGTCCCGCAGCCCGACGGCGCGCTGGTCCACGCCGCGCACCTGGCGCAGCCGGTGGCGCTGGCCGACCTGGTGGAAGTGCACGCCGACGGCCGCTTCGAACTGCGCGGCCGCCAGGCCGACCTGCTCGAGATCGCCGGCAAGCGCGCTTCGCTCGCCGACCTCACCCGGCGACTGCTTGCGATCCCCGGCGTCGAGGACGGCGCGGTGTTCCAGCTCGACGACATCGACGACATTGGCGTCAAGCGCATCGCCGCACTGGTCGTCGCACCGGGACTGGAGGAAGCCGCGATCCTGCGCGCACTGCGACGCAGCATCGACCCGGTGTTCCTGCCGCGCCGCCTGCACCGCGTCGACGCACTGCCGCGCAACGAGACCGGCAAGTTGCCGCGCGCCGCACTGCTGCGATTGCTGCACGGCAACACCGACGCCTGACCTTCGGCGCGGCGTATCCGCACGCGGCCGTCACGCGGCCGCGGACAGACTCGTCAGGCCCCCCTCGCGGGGAGGAGACCGATGTCTGGCCAAACTGAAGGAGTCACAGCATGAGTTTTATCATCTGGTTGATCGTGGGTGGGATCATCGGCTGGCTTGCGAGCCTGATCATGAAGACCGATGCGCAGCAGGGGCTGCTCCTGAACATCGTCGTCGGCATCGTCGGATCTTTCCTGGGCGGCTGGCTGATCGCGCCGCTGCTCGGTACGGGAACGGTCAACAGCGGTGATTTCAGCATCATGGGACTGGTCGCCTCGTTGATTGGCGCGATCATCCTGCTGGCGATCGTGAACCTGTTCCGCCGCGGACGCGTGCGCTGATCCAGCGTTCCGGGACACGTCCCGAAACGACGAAAGGCCCGGCAATCGCCGGGCCTTTTTCATGCGTGCCCGCCCACGTGGAAGCGGCACGGCAACCGCGGCTCAGCCCAGCCGCACCCAGGCCGGCGCGTGGTCGCTCGGCCGCTCCCAGGTGCGCGGCTCGCGGTCGATACCGGCCTCGACGGCCTGCGTGCGCAGCGCATCGGAGACCAGCGTCAGGTCGATGCGCAGGCCCAGGTCGCGGCGGAATGCGGCCTGGCGGTAGTCCCACCAGCTGAAGATCCCGGCGTCGTCGTGGTGCAGGCGGAAGGCGTCGTGCAGGCCCAGTGCCTGCAGCCGGCGCAGCGCGTCGCGCTCGGCGGTGGACGTGAGGATGTGGGTGTCGTTCCAGACCGCCGGATCGTGCACGTCGCGGTCGTCGGGCGCGATGTTGAAATCGCCCAGCACCACCAGCTTCGGATGCGCGGCGAGTTCCGCCGCCAGCCAGTCGTGCACCGCGTCGAGCCAGCGCAGCTTGTAGGCGTATTTCTCCGTGCCCACGTCCTGGCCGTTGACGACATACAGGTTGACGATGCGCACGCCGTCGACCGTGGCGGCGATGACGCGCTTCTGCTCGTCCTCGAAGCCGGGGATGCCGGCCTGCACTGCGTCGAGGGCGCGCTCGCGGGCGAGGATCGCCACGCCGTTGTAGGTCTTCTGCCCGGAAAACACGCTGCGGTAGCCCAGGCCCGCCAGCACCGCGTCGGGGAATTTTTCGTCGGCGAGCTTGGTTTCCTGGATCCCGACCACGTCCGGCTGCGCGTCGCGCAGCCACTGTTCCAGGTGCGGCAGGCGCACGTTGAGGGAGTTAACGTTCCAGCTGGCGATTTTCATGATCGCGATATCCATTTGATTTAATTGGATTTCGTGTCAGGAAGCTGGTTCAGATACCCCCACACGTACCCCCACAACGCTTTGGTGACCCCAAGTCGATCAGGTGAGGATCTGTGGATTGTCCTCTTCCGGAAGCAGGTCAGTCATCCCATGGTAGTCCATGGGTCTCCATTAGGCAGGTTGCCGAAAGCAAAGGAGATCCGTCCGGACACAGCTATGGGGCCGAGATGCACGTCTTGAACAAAGCACTTCCCAAGGAATGGCGATCACTCCCGCAGTGGGTCAAGGCCGAGCTTGCAGAGGACGTTGAGTATTTCGCAGGCTACGACGAGGTGATCTGCACGCTGGTCCGGCATGGCGCCAGTATGCATCCAGTCTGGGAATTGCTCTATTCGAAGCGCGACGCTTTTGAAAGAGCTGGAGAGCAGGCTCGCAAAGATGGTCGGATAAAGGAGTTCGATCGATCTGCCAGTGACAAGGACCTGCTCGGAATACTTGCTGATCTTCTGAGTGGATCCCAAGTTACTTATCGTGAGAAGGGCGGACGACCCTGGGGGCCGGTGAGGTCGCTTCTGGTGATGCTGCAATTCGTGATGGCAGACGTGGATCCTGGGCTTGAACGGAGCAACGCCGATCGTGCAGCAATTGCGGCGGCTGTAGAGGGGCACGTCATGGGGCTGTGCAAGCAGCTTGATCGCTTGGGAAACGGCGCGATGTTTGGGATGTATCCAGCGGCCATTGCATCAGAGGTGAGTCGTGGGGCATGGCAATGCGTTGATGAGCGCATCCCTAAGCAATTTGACGTTGCGAAAGAGCGCATTCTCAAACGCCTTGATGGCGCGGGTGTCGCGGGTGTTGTACGCCAGGCTGTCATCGATGATCTCGCGGCGCTCCAATACTCGATGGAAGATGGAGTGGAAAGCGTCTATCTGGATCCGCGTCCGTCGATCAAGACACTTGCCGACGGGGCTAAAGAGTGGAGTGACACATGTAACTGGGGACGCAATGATGTCATCCGACACATTGCCGCCAGCCTTCATGGCTGGATTGGCTGCCATCAGCTAACTGCAACACAGATACTGGCGACCATAGCTCTTGGTCAAGATGTCAGCGAAAGCACAGTCAGGAACGCCGTTGCCGGATCCGGCCTGAAGCGGAGAACGCAGAAAGTCAAGTCCAGAACGAAAAGAAGTTCGGGCGATTCTGGAGGTCAAAACGGAGCGCATGAAGCCTAGGTTTGTCTCAGACCGATCCGGACGCACCCGGGTAGGCGCCAAAGACCGTTTGGGTCCAGGAGACACCCCATGCAATCCCAGTACACCACGATGCTTCGGATTGTCGAAGTTTGCCGGCGGACTGGCTTGTCCAAATCCCAGATCCACAGGTTGATCAGTGATGCGTCGTTTCCTCCCGCGGTGAAGCTCGGCACCCGCGCAGTCGGCTGGGTTGAGCGCGACGTTGAGCAGTGGATCCGGCGGCAGATCGAACTGAGCAACCAGAGCGCGTCGCGATGAGCTCGTCGAATCGTGTCGTGCAACCTGTAATCGAGATCGAAGCAGCTGATCGTCGCGCGCGTCGGCGGGCCCCATACTGCAGCGAGATCGAGTTGATGTTGCTGGCCGGCGTCGCGCCAAATGTCTATATCTACGCTGGTCATGATTGCTGGGCTCGGGCAAAGAATCGCCGCGAGATCCATGGAGCCGGCTCAGCATTGGTGCTCCCCGCTGACACCGATCCATGCGACCTGAGGTGGCCAGCGGTGGATGCTGTGCTCGTCTGCTGGCCGACGACCCTGAGTTCTGACTACCGTTCCAAGCTCCTACTCGCGCAAGCGCTCATGCGGGACGGCGTCCGGTACGCAGCGATCGAACATGAGCCCGAGTGGCTGAATGTCCGGCGCGCCGGCGAGCTCCCGTCATGACCAGGATCGTCGTCGCTGCCCCGACCGTGACTCCGCCCTTGCGGATGCAAGCCAGAACTCGGCGGGCTGCCGATATTGAGCCCCAGCCAGTGGCATGGCTATGGGAGCCGCACCTCGCACTTGGCAAGCTTTCCATGGTGGTCGGCGACCCGGGGCTCGGGAAGAGCACGCTGACGGCAGCGCTCGCTGCGCACGTGACCAATTCCCGCGACTGGCCGGATGGGACGAGCTGTCCCCAAGGGGATGTCTTGATGGTCAATGCCGAGGACGACCCAGCGGATACGATTCGTCCGCGCTTGGACGCGGCAGGAGCGGATGTGCAGCGCGTTCACCTTCTTGATGACGTAGTGGACTCCCACCTGCACCGCGCGAGGACGTTCAAGCTCGCGGACGTGGAAGTTCTGGATGAATTCATCGAACGCAACTCAGCGGTCAAGTTGGTGATCATCGACCCACTGAGTGCCTATCTGGCTGGCGTTGACACCCACAAAGATGCGGACGTACGAGGGCTCTTGGCGCCGATCACTCAAATGGCAGCGGCGCGGGGGGTTGCGGTGGTGGCCATTTCACATTTGAACAAGAGCAAAGCCGCGGCAATCTATCGTTCAACGGGGTCCCTTGCATTCGTCGCCGCCGCGAGATCCGCCTATCTCTTGGCGCGATCTGATGACGCGGACGATAAGCGCTTGCTCCTGCCCATCAAGAACAACCTCGGGCCCGACGGAGCAGGCGTTGCCTACTGGCTGCGGTCCACCGATGCGCGGATCCCATACGTGGAATGGTGCAACGAGCCTGTCCAGCTGACGGCTGACGACGTTTTGAGCGTAGGCACGGGATCCTCGGATGACCGTAGCGCAACGGATGACTGCGCAGATTGGTTAAGAACGGTCCTCTCCGGAGGGGGCGCCAAGGCATCCGAGCTCATGAAGCAGGCGGACGGTTATGGATTCAGCGCCAAGGTCTTGCGCAGAGCGCGGGAGCGAGTAGGAGTGAAAACGGTGAAAACCGGGGTCCGGGAAGGCTGGGTGTGGTCCCTGTGATTTCCAAGCACGCGAGAGAGCGGAAATGACCGGTAGGAAAGAGACATTCCAGATATCGCTGGATGCAGATGTCGTAGCAGAGCTCAGGTACATGCTGTCCCTCCTAGACGCCGATCCCCTGTGGCAGAAGGCAGTTGTCGAGGACGTGCTCTACCGGACGGCCGACGCCATCGCAACTGGCTCACGGCGCCCCGGAAGCGCGGAGCGCGTGATCTTAAATATGCTGGGCCTAGTGTCCGAGCGTGCGGAGCATCACGTCTATCGCCGTGCGTACGGGCCTCCTGAAGCTTTGTAGCCCACCCCAAGATGCCCTCGCGACTCCGAAGATGCCCTCGCATTTGGCGGGGCACCTTGGCAAATCAGGGGCATCTTCAACGCATGTAGACACTCTTGACCCAGCGCCCGCGGCCATCGCCGTGCCCCAGGTCATGGCTGACTGCAATCAGGGCTTCCCGGGCCGAGTAGCCCTTCTCCAGGTAGAAGTCCCGCTGAGCCCGGGCAAACGCGTACCTGGCGGAGTGGGGCTTGATGCCGTTCCTGTGCGCCCAGCTGTGGTAAATGCGGCGGGCTTGCAGCAATCCGCCAGCTGGCAAGCCGTCAGAGCGGACAACCAGGAACCCGCCCTGCGCTTCGGCAATCGTGAGGGCGTTACTGACGGCGGCCATTGCCTCAAAGATCGATCCTATCGTCACCGTGCGGGGGCGGCCGCCCTTGGTTCCCGCGAGGACAGTAATTTTGCCCCCGTTGGAAAGCTCTTGGGACCAGCGGCGAAGCGTGTCCGTCCTCGCATGAAGCGCCTCGTTGCCCCTGAGCCCCAGGAAGCGCTCAAGCCCCAGTATGGCGGCCAATCCAAGGCGCCCCTGACTCTCCGCCTTCGCGAAGACCTGGTCGTACGTGGGTCCGGTCAGGGCTGTGTTGGTTCCCAAGCGGGAACCACCGCCGATACCCAGCTCCCCGTTTGTCAACTCCGGCGCATCCGCGACTGCATGGTTGCGAGCGGACCTGAGAATGCCCCGCAGATGGGCCAGTTCGTTCTGCAGTGTGCGCTGCCCGATACCTTGCGCCTTCCTGACGGCGACGTAGATGCGCAAATGTCGGCCACTGATGTTCTTTGCATGGGCCAGGTGCGTGAAGCCCTCCTCGTACATCACCTTCGTAAAGGCCGCCGTTGTCCGCTGCCTCGCCTCGCGGGTGAGATGGGATCCGCCGAGACGGGCGCTCGCTGCCGCGAGGGATGCACGAAATTTGTTCTTTCTGCTCATCATCTTCTCCAAAATTGGTGCCGCGCCAACGGCTATGGGTGCGGGTGGACCGCGTGCACGACAGCCTTCAGCGCGGCTGCAAGTTCGGTGAGTAACGGGCCCCGCCGGTCGCGCGGATAGCTCCGTGCGATGGCGCCGCAGTTGCGGCTGCTGGGGCGGCCTCAGGGAGGCGGGTCTGGCGTGCAAAAACGTGATTTCTGAAGTGAATTTGCGGCGTCACTGACGCGCAGCGGCGTCAAATCCGCATGGCATTGAGGTTTTTGATGGCCAGCGTTGTTGCGTCACTCTCGCGATTCGCGAAGGGAGTGAGCAGTCGGAACTGAGGCGCAATCTCCCTTTCGGGCGGGCGCGGCTGATCGGAGTTGCAAGGCTCGGAAAGGCAGCTTGTGCCTGGGAGCTGATGATGCCGGCAGGGAGCCGGAAAACGTGAGGCACTGGATTGGGCGCCAGGCTCGCTCGGACAACTTGAAGAGAAGCTAAGTCGACCCTGCGCGCAGGGCAAACCCGTGGGCTTCCGACATCTTCTGGGGCCTTATGGGAGCATCACTCGGCCCGCCGATGCGCAGGACTGCGCGATCGAGGATGCCGGCGATGCCACGGGCGCCTGCTATTGCTGCTGCGATTCGATGACCCATGCCTTGCGTCGTGGGTGCAGACCGGAGCGTTGGGCGTAGGCGAGCGCCTCTGTCTTGTTGGAAAAGGTGAGCGGCACCGGGGCTGGACGTTCAACCGGCCAGATGAAGTTCGGCGAGTACAGGATCTCCTTTTCCACCAGCCGGGCGAAGCCACGACCGCGTACCAGCAAACCCCAGCCCTTGCCGTAGCTCACCTCAACAGGTTCGATTGCTTTCACCAGGCCAACGAGCTTGGCCAGCTCAACGGTGGAGGGGGCGATCAGACGGGCTTCCATGGTGGTCTCCTTTGGGCAGTTGGGGGCCAGATATACCGCAAGGCATGGAATCCAGAAATTGGATGGTCTTTCGTCCCCGTCCGATGGGGTGTTTCGGTGCGTGCAGGCTTCTTGCGATACTCGGGTCTCTGGGGACGGAGCTACAGTTCGCTGAAATCCTTTCGCGGCGCTCGCCGGACGAGCTCACGCGTGGGAAGGGGGACCAGTGGCGCAGTACGCAGGGGGACAGGGGGCAGCATGATCGAGACAACCGATGTCCAGGCGAAATACTTCGCCTGGGAGCTCACGCGAAAGCGTCGCGGCGGCGAGGTGGACCGCATCGGCCCATCGCTCTTTGACGCAGCGGTTGACCTGAACCCGCACCAGATCGAGGCGGCGCTGTTCGCGCTGGACAACCCCCTGTCCAAGGGCGTCCTGCTGGCGGATGAAGTCGGCCTGGGCAAGACCATCGAGGCCGCGCTGGTGTTGGGTCAGTACTGGGCGGAGCGGCGCCGGCGGCTGATCGTGATCTGCCCGGCCTCCCTGCGCAAACAGTGGGCCAACGAGCTGGCCGAGAAGTTCCACCTGCCCACCCAGGTACTCGACGCAAAGACCTGGAAACAGGCGCGCAAGGACGGGATCTACAACCCCTTCGACCAGGATGTGATCAGCATCGTGTCCATCCACTTCGCAGCGCGGATGGAGAAGGTGGTCGGGGCCATTCCCTGGGATCTGGCGGTCATCGACGAAGCCCACAAGCTGCGCAACGCCTACCGGGAAAGCCATCGCACGGGCCACGCGATCAAGCGGGCGCTCGCGGGAGTGCGCAAGGTGCTGCTCACCGCCACGCCACTGCAAAACTCCCTCCTGGAGCTGTATGGGCTGTCCACGCTTATCGACGAGCACCTGTTTGGCGACCGGGTCAGCTTCCGCTCGCGCTTCATGCGCGGGGATGAAGGCGTGCCGGCCCTGCGTCATCGGCTGACGATGTTCTCCAAGCGCACCCTGCGGCGCGACGTGCTCGAGTACGTGCAGTACACCGAGCGCAAGGCGCTGACGTTCCCTTTCTCTCCCGGGGAAGACGAGCAGCGCGTCTACGACCTGGTGTCCGGCTACCTGTTACGTGAGGACAGTTACGGCATCCCGACCCGCCAGCGCCACCTTGTCGGCCTGGTGGTGCGCAAGCTGCTCGCCTCCTCGACCGAGGCCGTCGTCGCGACCCTGGAAGCGATCCGGGCCCGCCTCAAGCGGCTGGAAGACGACCAGGCCGAGCAGGAAGACTGGCTGACCAAACTGATTGAAGACGAGGATCTGGACTCTGACGCAATCGACGAGGACGAAACATCGTTCGATGACGATGGCGGCCTGCCGGAACCGGAGCCGGAGATCGACCGGGAGAAACTGCGCGCCGAGATCGTTGAGCTGGAGCAGTACATAGGGCTCGCCCGTGGCGTCCGCGAGGACAGGAAATCCCACGCCCTGCTCAAGGGCCTGGAAGCCGGGTTCAGCCACATGGCAGCCATTGGCGCCGCGCGCAAGGCGGTGATCTTCACCGAGTCCGTGCGAACCCAGGACTACCTGGCCCGGTTCCTGGAGCGTCATGGCCATGCCGGGCGCGTGGTGAAATTCAGCGGCCGGGCGTCCGACCCGGCCGTGAACGGCATCTACCAGAGCTGGCTGTCTACCCATCGGGGCAGCGATCGCGTCACCGGCAGCCCCGCCATCGACCGTCGCACGGCCGTCATCGACCATTTCCGCGAGCAGGCCGACATCCTCATCGCCACCGAGGCTGGCGCCGAAGGCATCAACCTGCAGTTCTGCTCCCTGGTGGTGAACTACGACCTGCCCTGGAACCCGCAGCGGGTCGAGCAGCGCATCGGCCGCTGCCACCGTTATGGCCAGAAGCACGATGTCGTGGTGGTGAACTTCCTCAACCAGCGCAATGCCGCGGACCAGCGCGTGCTTGAGTTGCTTTCCGAGAAATTCCAGCTTTTCGACGGCGTATTTGGCGCCTCCGACGAGATCCTGGGCCGGATAGAGTCCGGCGTGGACATCGAGCGCCGCATTGGCAGCATTTACGAGACCTGCCGTACCCCGGCCGAGATCGAGGCCGCGTTCGCCAAACTTCGCAGCGAACTGGAGGAGCAGATCCACGATCGCATGCGCGAGACGGAGGAAGCGCTGCTGGCGACCTTCGACGCGACCGTGGTGGAACGCCTCCGGCTGAACCGCGAAGAAGCCATCAGCCAGCTCGACCGGATTGGCCGGCTGTTCTGGCGCCTCACCCGCCACGTGCTGGAAGATGCCGCCAGCTTCGACGACAGCACACTGTCGTTCGAGTTGCCGACCGCCCCCGTCGCGAGCGTACCGACTGGCAAATACCACCTGATCCGCAAGGGCCAACCGCCCCCCGAGGACGGCCACGTCCATCGCCTGTCCCACCCGCTGGGTGAGCACGTGCTCGACACGGCGCGCCGGTATGACACGGCCACCGCCGAGCTCACGTTCGATCTGGGTAGCGCGCCGCAGCGCATCGCGGCCCTGGAGCAGCTTTCCTCCCGGTCAGGCTGGCTGGAGCTCAACCTGCTGCAGTTGGAGAGCTTCCAGCTTGAGGAGCACCTGGTGTTCAGCGCCCAGGCCGATGACGGGAGCTGGCTGGATGAAGAGGCCTGCCAGCGACTTCTTGAACTGTCTGGAGCCGCGTGGGGTGGAGTTGCCGAGGTTGCCCAGACGCCCCCTGGCTTCGCGGCCAACGTGCGCCGTCAGATCGAGGCGGCCCTGGCCAAGGCGCTGGAGGAGAACGACACCTACTTCCAGGCCGAGCGGGAAAAACTGGACCGGTGGGCCGATGACCAGTTGCTGGCGGCCGAGCAGACCCTGCACGACACCAAGGCCCGCCTGAAAGACGCCAAGCGCCGCTCACGCGCCGCCAGCACCGTAGAGGAGCAAGCCGCCATCCAGGAAGAGATCAAGGCCCTGGAGCGTCAGCAGCGCCGCCAGCGGCAGGAAATCTTCGATGTTGAGGATGAAATTGAAGCCAGGCGGGACGCGCTGATCGCGGCTCTGGAGCAGCGCCTGAACCAGAGCAGCAGCAGCGTTCCGCTGTTCAGGATCCGATGGCGGCTCACGTAGTGGCGTTCACAATGTGAATTTACTTGCAGAATACTAATTTATGTGCAGAATAATCTCCGGATAGTTCCGAGCAGCGCCGTGTCCGCCCCGCTTCAGCCCCGAACCTTGCGCAACCTGCGCAATACCCGCGACCTCAGGGCCGAGATCCTGTCGCTGGCCGCGGAGCTCGCCGCCGATCCGCAGGCCAAGGGTCGTTTGCACGTGGTCGACCCCGCCATTGCCGAAGCCACGATCCGCAAGGAGTGGGACAGCCTGCTGCCAGCCATCGCTGCCAAGGTCCGTGCGCGCATGACCCTGGCCGTTGATGAAACGCAGGCCGCATCCGGGAAAGCGAGGCGAGTGGCCGAAGGCAGCATTGTCCATCTGGACAAGCCGAATTACCGGTTCGAGGTCCTGCGCCTGCTGTTGGGCGCCAGCCTGGAGGACGACGGCCCACAGCCGGAGGCCGGCATCGCGGCTCATATCGACGGCACCCAGCTTGGCCTGGTCGATGCCCTGGGTGCCTCCCCCACGCCGGTCCGCAGCGCCCTGGCCGCCCTGCGCGATGCCGGCCTGATCGACAGCCTGCGCTGGCTGGAGATCGAGCCTGAAGCGCTGTCGATGGAGCAGCTCAGCCGCATCGGCGCCTTGCCGCAAACGCTGCGCTTCCGCTTCGAGCGGGGCGCCCGGATCAAGTCGCCTGCTGAACTGGTGCAGCGCGCAGTGCCACTGCTTGGACCCAAGGGTCCGAAGGGCTGGAAGCCGTTCTCGCTGTCCGGAACGCCAGTCGCACAAGCCGATGTACCGGCGCTGGATTTGATGGGCGCGCCGCGCCTGGATCTGGTGGCCAATATCCCTCGTAGCGACAAGACATTCGATCCCGCGGTGATGCGCCTGCTGGATGACGGCCTGGAGCCCGAACCGAATGTGCTGGCCCCGGCCCCGGTCGTGCTGACCCTGGTGCGCGCCGGCACCCGCTTTGATCGCGACGCAGGCATCGGCCAGGCGCGGTGCGCGCATCGCTGCGATGTGTTCCTGTCCCTGCTCGACATGGGGCTGCGGGACCAGGCCCTGCAGTACATAAAGGAGCGAGAATGAACGGAATCAAAGGCTTGCGCCCGCTGAACGGACCCATCCCTCCGAACCAGTTTTCTGGGGCGGTTGTAGTTGCACTGCCCCCTGCTGGCGCTACAATCGGTATCAACAACACCCCCCACGCCTCTCGTCAGATCGGCGCACCATGGGGGGTTACTTTTTTCCGGCCTTCGCGATCGGCCGAGGGCATCCCGGAATTCGCAGCGCCAAGCCGCGATGGGGATGCTGCATGAAGTACGACAAGCCAGCGCTCACTGTCGAGCAGCAGATCGCGCAGCTCGCCTCGCGGGGCATGAGCTTCGGCAATCCCGAACGCGCCGCTCACTATCTCACCGAGCTCAATTACTACCGCCTCAGCGGCTACTGGCTGCGGCATGAGGCCGATCACGCCTCCCACCAGTTCCTGCCAGGCACGTCCTTCGAGGCGGTGCTTGACGACTACCTGTTCGACCGCACCCTCAAGCTGCTGATACTGGATGCGGTGGAGCGGCTCGAAGTCTCCATCCGCACCCGTTGGGCCCATGACGTCGGCCTGCGCCATGGCGCGCATGCGCATCTGGACAGCGCCCTGTTCAAGCACCGCAGCCGGAACTGGAGCCATCCAAAGGCTGTGGCACGCCTGGTAGGCGGCGTGGAAGACAGCCGGGAGCGCTTCATCCGACACTTGCGTGACACCTACGATGAGCTGCTGCCGCCCATTTGGGCCAGCGTGGAAGTCATGAGCCTTGGCCAGATCTCGCGCTGGTTCGCCAATCTGCGCCATGCAGCCGACCGCAACGCCATCGCCGCGCCTTATGGCCTGGATGAAGTGTTGCTGGCGTCCTTCCTGCACCACATCAGCGTGGTGCGGAACATCTGTGCCCACCACGCACGCTTCTGGGATCGTGAGATGACTTTCAAGGCACAACTGCCGCGCAAGCATCCTGAAGCCCTGGTTGCCTCGCTCGACCACGCCGGCACCAGCAGCGCCTACAACACGCTCACCCTGTTGGGCTGGCTGATCGGGCGCATCAGCCCGGGGCAGACCTGGGTCCAGCGGGTGGCCAAACATGTCACCGACCACCCGCCTGCCGCTCGCGTGATGGGCTTTCCGACTGATTTCAGCCAGCGTCCGATCTGGCAGCACACCACAGAAGACTGAACCCGATGACCGATACCAATCCCGCCAAGTTCAACAAGCTGGTCACCCTGCTCAAGGAGCTGTTCCAGCTCGACCAGCCGGATCTGGACTTCGGCATCTACCGGATCCTCCACGCCCGCGCGGACGAGGTCACCCAGTTTCTTGAGGCGGACCTGTTGCCGCAGGTCAAGGAAGCTTTTGCCGGGTACCAGTCGGCCGACAGCGCCGAATTGAAGAGGCGACTGGAGCAGATGGTCGCTCAGCTCACCGAGGCAGGCGTGGACCCCGAGCAGGCGCCGAGGGTCCAAGAGCTGCGGGAACAGCTCAAGGGGGCCGTCGACCTGGGCGCGCTGGAGAACGAGGTCTACGACCACCTCTACAGCTTCTTCCGCCGCTACTACTCCGAAGGCGACTTCCTGGCCAAGCGCGTCTACAAGCCGGGCGTGTACGCCATTCCCTACGAGGGCGAGGAAGTCACCCTGCACTGGGCCAACAGGGACCAGTACTACATCAAGACCAGTGAGTACCTGCGCGACTACGCCTTCCGCCTGAAGCCGGACGCGAAGGAGGGCGAAGACCCCATGCGCGTGCGCTTCAAGCTGGTGGACGCGGCCGAGGGCGAGCACGGCAACGTCAAGGCCGCCGAGGGCAAGGACCGGGTGTTCGTGCTGGCGGCCGGGGACTTCATTGCCGAAGTCGACGGTGAGCTGGAGCTGCGCTTCGAGTACCGACCGGCAACGCTGGGGGACTGGCCCGCCGACCAACGCGACGGCAGAAAGAAGCCGCCGGCGCAGAAGGACCTGAGAGGGTTCGCGGTGGTATCGATCCTGGCGGCAGACGGTGAGTTTGCGAACTGGCTTACCGAGCTTCGCAAGACGCATGTCAAGGCAAACGGCGAGCAGGCGGATTACAACGTCATCCACGCGAAGATTGAGCATTACACCAAGCGAAACACCTTCGACTACTTCATCCACAAGGATCTGGATGGCTTTCTGAGGCGCGAGCTCGACTTCTACATCAAGAACGAGGTGATGCACCTGGACGATGTGGAAAGCGAAACCGCGCCCCGGGTCGAGCAGTACCTGTCGAAGATCAAGGTGATCCGCCGCATCGCCGGCAAAATCATCGACTTCCTCGCCCAGCTTGAGAACTTCCAGAAGAAGCTGTGGCTGAAGAAGAAATTCGTGATCGCCTCGGACTGGCTGGTGGCGATCTCGCAGATTCCGGACGAGCTCCTGCCGGAGGTGTGCGCGAACGCCGCGCAGTTGGAGGAGTGGAAGGCGCTGCATTCGCTGCATGAGCTGCCGGCCGGTTTGACGCGGCCGGCGTATAGCGAGCCGCTGACGCCGGAGTATCTGCGAGTGCATCCGAGTCTAATGGTGGATACGCGCCATTTCGCTGCGGGATTCGTGGCGAAGCTGCTTGAAAACGCAAGCGCGCTTGATGAAACGGTTGATGGCGTATTGCTGCATGGTGACAACTTTCACGCCCTGTCTTTGGCGCAGAAGCGATATCAATCGAAAGTGCATTGCACTTACATCGATCCTCCATACAACGCGCCCAAGAGTGAAATTGCCTACAAGAATGACTACAAGCACTCATCGTTTCTTTCGTTGATGGAGGGTCGGCTGCAACTTTCCCGAAACCTGTCCGCCGAAGACGGGTCACACGTTGTTGCCATTGATAAGCACGAGCAGAACGGCCTTTTTCGTTTGGTCAATCAAATCTTCCCGTTCAACGACAACGTTTCGGTGACAATCGAGCACAACCGAAAGGGCGTGCAGGATGCGCACTTCTCCTACACAAACGAGTACGCGCTATTTTCCATTCCGTCAGCCAGGAAAACGTTAAACAGAACCGTGCGAGATGAGGCAGAGTGGGAATGGTCGAACTTTAGAAATTGGGGTGGTGAGTCACTCCGCACTGATGCCGCTAACTGTTTCTACGCTGTTTTGGTTCAGGACAACGAAATTGTAGGGTTCGGTGAGGTGTGGACCGACGAATCGCAACATCCTTCGGGGGCAAATGTCCGGCGCCCTGACGGAGTGATCGAGGTTTATCCAATCGACGGGACAGGGGTAGAGCGCAAGTGGCGTTACGAGCGGGGAACAGTAGAGGCGATCAAGTGTCGGTTAAAGGTCGATTCCGCTCGGGACGGAGATCTACAGATCAAAATTGCAAAGGTATCTGACCAGTTCAAGACTGTTTGGTACTCACCGCGTTATAACGCCGGCGATAACGGCACAAAGCTGGTTCGTGAGATGGGCGTTCCGATCGGGGAGTTTGATTACCCTAAATCTCTGTTCAACACACGTGACTGCATTTTTTCTGTGAGTGATAAAGGCGCACTCGTACTCGACTACTTCGCAGGGTCCGGTACAACTGGGCATGCTGTCATTCACCTCAATCGAGAGGATGGAGGTAGGCGGCGCTTTATCCTGGCAGAGCAAGGTGGCTACTTTGACAGTGTTCTGCTGTGCCGTCTAAAGAAGGCGGCTTTCGCGCCGGACTGGAAAGATGGAAAGCCGCAGCGGCTTGCCACACAGGACGAAGCCGAACACAGCCCTCGCCTGATTAAAGTCCTGCGCCTGGAATCCTACGAAGACACCCTCAACAACCTCGCCCTGTCGCGCAGCACGCAGCAGCAGGCCGCTCTGGACTTCGGCGCTGCTCAAGGCACCGACGGCCTCCGCGAGCAATACCTGCTGCGCTACCAGTTGGACGTGGAATCCCATGGCAGCGCCTCGCTGCTCAACATCGCTGCCTTCACCCAACCCACTGCCTATAAGCTGCTGGTCAAGACACCTGGCAGCGACGAAAGCCGCGAGGTCAATGTCGATCTGCTGGAAACCTTCAACTGGCTATTGGGCCTGACCGTGCAACATATCGCCGCGCCGCGCAGCTTTGCCGCCGGGTTTGAGCGTGATGGCGAAGGGCGATTGCGGATCAATGGCCGGTTGAAGCAGGACGCTGCCGGTCCGTGGTGGTTCCGCACCGTCACCGGTACCACGCCCGAAGGCCGCAAAACCCTGGTGATCTGGCGCAAGCTCACCGGCGACGCCGAGCAGGACAACCTGGTGCTGGAGACCTGGTTCCGCGACAAGCAGGCGTTCTCGGTGCGCGACGCCGAGTTCGACCTGATCTACGTCAACGGCGACAACGGGCTTGAGAACATCCGGCTGGAGGACGAAAGCTGGAAGGTGCGCCTGACCGAGGAAGACTTCCAGCGCCTGATGTTCGAGGGAACCGACTGACATGGCGGCCCTGAAGAAGGCCGCCACCCGGAAGGCGGCGAAGAAGGCGGCCGGCCGGCATCGCGGCCGTGCGGCGCAGCCGGAGTTCACCCAGTCGCTGGTGCTCAACCAGTGGCTGTTCGGCCTGTTCGGGCTAGAGAGCACCGACGGCTACTACCTGCTGGACGGTGGACGCCGGGTGCCGCTGCTGGAGGCGTTCAAGCAGCGCTTCCAGCTCAACGAGCACAGCGAGGAGGGCCTGGACGAGAACAACGTCCACCGCTTCCACCACGCCATGGTCAACCAGATCACCGGCGAGCTGCCTGGAGTGAGCCGCGACGAGCTGCTGGCTTTCGACCAGAACATCGTCCGCCACACCCTGGCCCTGAACGCCGAGCGCGCCCTGCGCCGCGAGCGGCCGGTGGTGTGGAAGTACTACCAGTATTTGGCCCTGCTGTTTGTCGAGATCTACCTGGACCGCTACTTCCGCGACCCGCAGGAACTGGCGCAGGCGCTCAACACCCACATCGCGAAGTTCAACGATGGCAAAGACGAAGGCCAGCAACTCCCGACTTCGGACGAGGGCCGCGACGCTGCGCTGGGCCTGAACAAGCTGGCCCTGTGGTGCGCCACCGGCAGTGGCAAGACCCTGCTTATGCACCTCAACCTGCGCCAGTACCAGCACCATCTGGCTCAGGCCGGACGTGGCGGTGAGCTCAACCGGATCCTGCTGCTGACCCCTAATGAGGGACTGAGCCACCAGCACCTGCAGGAGTTCAGCGCCGCCGGCATCGAGGCCGAGCTGTTCGACAAGAACGCCCGAGGTCTGTTCGCCGGCAAGGCGGTGGAGATCATCGACATCCATAAGCTGGCCGACGACATGGGCGACAAGACCGTGGCCGTGGACGCCTTCGAGACCGGCAACCTGGTACTGGTGGACGAAGGCCACCGCGGCGCGTCCGGTGGCGAGTCCGGCAAGTGGCTGTCCCGCCGCGACCAGCTTTGCGAGAAGGGTTTTTCTTTCGAGTACTCGGCCACCTTCAAGCAGGCGGTGAAGGGCAGCGTGCCGCTGTCGCGCCGTTACGCGCGCAGCATCGTCTTCGACTACTCCTACCGCTACTTCTACGGCGATGGGTATGGCAAGGACTACCAGATTCTCAATTTGGACAAGGACACCGAGCGCGCGCATCGTCATCAGTACCTGATTGCCTGTCTATTGGCCGCCTATCAGCAGCGGCGTTTGTTCGACGACAGGCAGGCCGTACTGCAGCCGTTCAACATCGAAAAGCCACTTTGGATTTTTGTCGGGGGAAGCGTCACCAAGGGCTTCAACAAAGGCGAAGCCTCGGATGTTGTGGAGATCCTCAAGTTTCTTGCCGCTTTTGCAGCAGACAAGGCCGCCTCGCTACGTGCCATAACGGAAACGCTGAGCACAGGGTTGGTCGCAGCCGATGGCAAGAACATCTTCGCCAATCGCTTCGGCTACCTGGTGGAGTTGAGTCTGTCTGCCAACGAGCTGTTCGAAGATATCTGTGCGCGACTGTTCAACGCCTCCGGTGGCGGTGCCCTGCACGTTGAGTACCTGAAGGGTGCCGACGGCGAACTGGCGCTGAGGCTGGGCAACAATGAACCGTTTGGGGTGATCAATGTCGGGGATGCCAAGAAGCTTTACGACATCTGCGACGCCACGCCGGGCGTGGTGGCTGAGGAACGCGACTTTTCCGGTTCGCTGTTCCGCCGGATCAATGACCGAGGCAGCGCCATCAGCCTGCTGATCGGCTCGCGCAAGTTCACCGAAGGCTGGAACTCCTGGCGCGTGAGCACCCTGGGGCTGATGAAGATCGGCCAGAGCGAGGGCGCGCAGATCATCCAGCTGTTCGGCCGCGGCGTGCGCCTGAAGGGGTATGGCTGGAGCCTGAAGCGCAGCAAGGCGCTCCGCCTGCCGGCCGGCGT
This sequence comes from Luteimonas lutimaris, assembly GCF_039537065.1. Taxonomy (NCBI): domain Bacteria; kingdom Pseudomonadati; phylum Pseudomonadota; class Gammaproteobacteria; order Lysobacterales; family Lysobacteraceae; genus Luteimonas; species Luteimonas lutimaris. Next base: position 388,428 of record NZ_BAAAZU010000001.1, read on the forward strand.
GGAGCGCCCCCGGCACATCGAGCTGCTGGAGACGCTGAACGTCTTCGGCGTCCACGCGGACTACATGGCCCAGTTCAAGCAGTTCCTGGAGGACGAAGGACTGCCGTCGGACCAGGACAGCGAGGAGATCGTGCTGCCGGTGCTGCGCAATCTGGGCACGCAAAAGCTCAAGATCATCCGGCTCAAGCCCGAGATCCAAGGCGTGCGGACCGCGTTCGGCGTCGCTTTTCGCCAACTGGCGCCGGTCCCGCAACTCGCGCCTCCGCAAGGTGAGGCCGACCAGTGGCTGTTGCGCAACCGGGTGCAGCTCAACTGGTACCCGAAGATCCAGGCGATGAAGGCGGCCGGCCTGGCCGGCGGCGACGGCGTGGCCGAGCTCGAGCACGGCAAGCTGGGGCCGAAGCATGTAGCGCTGCTGGACCTGGACCGTGCCTGGTTCGAACTGATCCGCTTCAAGAACGAGCGTGGCTGGCACAACTTCGACATCCCGCGCCCGGCCGTCGAGCGCCTGCTGGCCAATACCGACTGGTACGACCTGCTGATCCCGGAAGCGATGCTGGCCATGGACAGCTTCGCCAAGGTGGCGATCTGGCAGGAGATCGCCGAGACGCTGCTGAAGAAGTACGCCGAGCGCTACTACGGCTTCCGCAAGAAGGGCTGGGAGGAGCCGCACCTTGAGTACGCCGAGCTGGACGCAGGCGACCCCAACTTCCCTGAGGCCGGCGCCGGCCTGGGCGAGGATCAGGGCGTGTACCGCGTCTCGGTGGAGAAGTCCGAGGAAGCGCTGATCGCCCAGCTCCGGCAGCTCGGAGACGAGCTGCGCAGGCGCGCCGGCATCGCCGACAAGACCTACGCCGGCGGCCAGGCGAGACTGGAGGTGCTGTCGTTCAAGGGCCACCTGTACGAGCCGCTGATAAAGGCCAGCGGTGCGAGCATCAGCGTGCGGCCGGTGTCATTGAACGATGGCGAGATGCGCTTCGTCCGCCGGCTGAAGGGATACTGCGCCGCGCATCCGGAAGAGTTCGAGGACCGGCCGCTGTTTCTGCTGCGCAACATGAGCCGCGGCCGCGGCATCGGCTTCTTCGAGGCCGGCAACTTCCATCCCGACTTCATCGTCTGGCGCATCGACGGCGGCAAGCAGCGGATCAGCTTCGTCGACCCCAAGGGCATCCGCCAGCTCGACACCATCGACGATGCCAAGATCCAGTTCCACCGCACCATCCGCGAGATCGAGGCGCGCATGGGGGATCCGGACGTCAGCTTGCGCAGCTACATCGTCTCAGGCACTTCGGCGTCGGAAATGGAGATGCACTGGAAGGTGACCCGGGAGCAGATGGCCGAGCGGAACATCCTGTTCGATGAAGATGAGGGCTACGTGGAGAGGCTGGTGGCGGAGACCTTGCCCGACCATTGAACCCGTCCCGCATTGTCCAGTGGCTTGGCTCCGGGCCTGGTGATACCTGTAGGACACGCAGGTATTCACCAGATAATTCGGAGCACATCATGGACAAGCAGGCGGAATGCGAAGGGCAAGGCCGTTGGATCCCGAGGTCGGGATACGGGAAGTACTGCACGATCCCGATCTCTGACGGCGCCGGGGTAGACCAGCTGTCGCGGTGCGGGTTGGGATCGTTCACAGCCACTCGCCGAGACATGCAGGGATTGGCGGACGAGTACATCGAGCAAGCGGTGGAGCTTGTGGCCCGGGCGAGGCAGGAACGGCTTCGACTGTCACGGGAAATCAGGGGGCCGAGCGGAGAGCGTCTGATTCGCCCCTACCGCTGTCGCATCTGGCTTGATCTCGACAAGGCCGATTGCTACATGTACCTCGGCTGGCGCGGTATCGCGACCAAGGGGCGAACCCGAACGAAGTGGCTGTGGGACTGCAGGGCGGATATTGCTCCGTGGCTCAAGGGTGTGCACGAGGCAGAGGCGCAGCTGATCCGGGAGGTTGAAGCGAAGGCGACCGAGATCCGGCTGCGGTGGTTTGCACTGGTGCGGGCCATGCACTATATGAACGAGGTCGAACGGTTTGGCGTTGACGACTGGACGGCTTCAGGCGGTAACGGGCGGCGGCACGCCTACGCTCGCCGGGGGCACTGGTTCAGCCGACTGTTCCGCAGGCCCGCCGCTTCCGAGTCGACGACGTCGGCCGTTTGATGTGCGGAAAAGGCCGCGCGATTTTCCCTTGTAGTTCGAGCATCTGGAAACCTGGAGTAGAACCTATTGGGACATTGGGGCACCCAACGTCGCTCCACAACCATTCATCAGAACGGAGTCAGCTGAATGAAGACATGGATTTTTGCCGCAGCGCTCTCCCTTGCCGCAGCCCAGGTGGTGGGGTCTGAGCCTGCCCCTTTTGTGATCCAGGAGTATGGCGAGAGGATTCGCGAGAAGGATTGGCGGAAGATCAATCTGTTCGAGCACATCCCCCGTCGCTATGTCGAGATCACGGAAGACGTGGAGCTGTCATGCAAGGATGACAAGGGGCGCCCGATGACCCGAACCATCAGGGTTGATGCCGGCGTTTATCGGATCGACGAAACGCTTCAACACAAGAAGACCGAGCGCGACTGGCTGCTTGTTCGCGTCAATTCCAGTGAGAGCGTCCAGCATGGCCACAACAGCTCTGCCGGGAGCACGTGGGACTACCAGCACTCAGTAGCGTTTGATCCGGAGACTCTGGCGCTGTTTCCTCGTGAGCTGGTCAGGTACACGCAAAGTGGCCGATACCTCGATGGGTCGCCATGGACCGAGGGGACATGGACCTTCGACTGCACGCCAGCTGGTTTTTCCTCCGATGGCCAGCCCTTGGTCCGATTTGCGACGGAAGAAGAGTTCCGCTCGTCGCAAAGTGCCGAGCGGGATGCGCGATCGGAAGCGTTGGCTCGTGAGGCCCGGGAGCGGGACATTCAGCGTCGCGAGAGGTTGGAGTCCGAGCGGCCGCTGAAATCAGAAATCGGAGCCTCGCTGTGTAAGCTTGATGGCAGGGTAATGCTGCAGGGCTTCAATGAGGGCCGCAGCCCAGATAACGACAAGATCAAGGTCCGAATCTGGCGCAGTTCCTTTCCGGTTGCAGGGAAGCCAGGGAACGCAACGCCTTCCGGATTCCATGAAACAACGATCTGGGACAGTCTGGACAATTGGGACTTGTGCGCTGACTGAGGCCGGCATACCTGCCAAAGGCGTCAGTTCGATGGCCTGCACGTGGCCGAGTGAATGGTTCGCGTCAGCCATCACGGGTTGCCTGAAGACATTGGAGGGTGTGCATGGAGATGATGCTGATTCTTGCGATTCTCGCGATCGGCGCCGTGCGCTTGGTGCGCATTGACGACGAATCATCCGATCGTGATGCCCGCGATGCCCAAGGTGGCACGGGTTTCGCCGAAGAGCCCCAACGGTCTGGAGCTGGGTTTGCTGACTCGATCAACCCGGCAACCGGGCTCCCGATGCTCTTGGACGGGCCTGGCGGATTCGACATTGACGGCAACATGTGGGGATTCGACGACGAAACGCTTTCGATGCATCGCCATCCGGCCGATCGGCTGTTGCTCGATGGAGCGTTTGGAGATTACAGCTCAGGCCCCAGGATCAATCCAGCAACCGGCCTCCCAATGATCTCCGACAGCCCAGCCAGCTTTGACGTTGGCGGCAATCCGTACGGATCACGTTCGGATGACGTGTTTTCTCATGACAGCCCATTTGGATCCGACTTCGGCTCGGGCTCGCACGGGATCAGCGACTTCCACGACTCGTTCGGTTCTGGATCCGGGTCAATGGATTCCTTCGGTTCGGGATCATCAGGATCGGGATTCGGCAGCGACTGGTAGTGATCGAGCGCTCGTTGGTTACGGCTTCCCTGTCGCTGAAGGGGCCGCTTCAGATGCCAGGGCGCTCTCGCGCAGGGCGTCCAACTTGTTCGCCCAATCCTCCAGCACGGCACGTCGTTCAGCCATGTACTCGTGGCGGTTGTACGCGCCACGGGTCTTGCTCATGGGGGAGTGGGCCAGGCAGATTTCGATCACGTCCTTGTCGACGCGAACGCTGTTGAAATAGGTGCTGAAGGCTGCGCGCATGCCGTGTGGCGTGCCGATGCCGGAATAGCCAAGGCGTTCCAGGACGGCATTGAGGCTGCGATTGGCCATGGGGCGCTTCGGGTCGCGGCGGTTCGGGAAGAGGAACTCCTGGCCGACTGGGACGATCCTGCGCAGCTCGCGCAGCAGCTCGATCGCCTGTGGAGACAGCGGTACCCAGTGGGCGCGTTTCGCCTTCATGCGCTCGGCTGGGATCTCCCACTCCCCCGCGTCGAGGTCGATCTCCGCCCAGCGTCCATTGATGATCTCCGACTTGCGGCAGGCGGTCAGCATGACAAGCAGCATGGCAATGCGGGTCTGCTCCGCCATCTGCGAGCGATCGTCGAGCTGCACGAGGAGCTCGCCGATCTGCTCCAGCGACAGGGCCGGATGATTCGCCTGGTCGCGCTTCTTCATCAGCCGAATCGACGGGACCGGGTTGGCGTCCATCAGGCCACTCTCGATCGCGTGCTCGAAGATGCCCCAGAGGTAGTTGCGCAGGTTGCGGGCGACCTCGGGTGCCCGTCGTTCCACTGACTTCAGCTGTGCAGTGATCTCGACGCGCTTGATGGTCTTGATCTGCCGGGCATGGAACTTCGGGAGCAGGTCGTTGTTGATCTCGCGCTCGCGCTGCCTTCGAGTCGCTGGCCTTAGACCTTGGGAGGTCGCGTCAGCCCATTCGGCGGTCACGGTGGCGAACGAGCCCTGTTCGCGCTCCAGGTACGCCAGGGCCAGGGCCTGCTTGCGATCCTTTCGCGCGTGAACCGGATTGATTCCCTGGGCGACGCAGCGGCGTGACTCGGCATGCGCTTGGCGTGCCTCGGCAAGGCTGACCTCAGGAAACGCGCCCAGCGCGTCCAGACCCTCGACCCCGCCGATTCGGAACTTGTAGCGCCAGTACTTCTGGCCGCCGGGCGTGACAAGCAGGAACAGCCCGCCACTGTCAGTGAGCTTGTAGGACTTGGCAGCCGGCTTGGCGGACTTGATCTGGACGGCGGTCAGCATGGGGGAGGTCCCAGCATTGGAGGCCTGAATGATACCCCCAATGGTACCCCCAGAGATCTGGGATGCCTTGAATCGTCCCTGTGCCTCTTGAGACAATCACAATCCATAAGATATTGATTTAAAAGCTGATACTCAGGCCATGTGGGTCAATATGGGATTTCTTGGATTCCTTGATGCACGTTCCAGCTGGCGATTTTCATGGGCGCCTCCACAGGATACGAAAGATGTCAGCCGGCGAGGAACTTCACCATCCGCTCCACGAAGCCGCGGTACGGCGGCTTGAGCAGGTCGCTCGCGGCGCGGGACGACTGCCACAGGACCGGCATCGCGTGGGTCATCGCGTCGAAGCCGGCGCGGCCGTGGTACTGGCCCATGCCGCTGGCGCCGATGCCGCCGAACGGCAGGTTGCCGGCGGCGAAGTGCAGCAGGGTGTCGTTGACGGTGACGCCGCCGGCGAGGAGGCGGCCGAGGATCCTTTCCACCGTCGCGCGGTCGCGGCTGAAGGGGTACAGCGCCAGCGGGCGGTCGCGCGCTTCGACATAGGCGATGGCCTCGTCGAGGTCGCGATAGCCGCGCACCGGCAGGATCGGGCCGAAGATCTCGTCCTGCATCACGCGCGCGTCGTCGCCGGGATCGAGCACGACGGTCGGCGCGATCATGCGCTCGGCTTCGGCGCGCACCGGATCGAGCGCGACCAGTTCGATGACCTCCAGCCCGCGCTCGCGCGCGTCGTCGAGGTAGCCGCGCAGGCGCCGGTACTGGCCCTCGTTGATGATGCGGGTGTAGTCGCCGGCGTCGCGCAGGTCGCCGTAGCGCGCGCGGGCCTGTCCGCGCAGCGCGTCGACCAGCGCATCGCGGCGGGCGTGGTCGACCAGCACGTAGTCGGGTGCGATGCAGGTCTGGCCGCTGTTGAGCCACTTGCCGGTCGCCAGCCGCGCGGCGGCCTGTTCGATCGGGAAGTCGGCGGCCACGATCGCAGGCGACTTGCCGCCCAGCTCCAGCGTCAGCGGGGTGAGGTTGGGCGCGGCGGCGGCCATCACCCTGCGGCCCACGGCGGTGGATCCGGTGAACACCAGGTGGTCGAACGGCAGCGCCGAGAACGCGGCGCCCAGCGTGGCGTCGCCGAGCGCGACGGCGACGCGGTCGGCGGGGAACACCGCGGCCAGCAGGTCGCGCAGCCATTCGCTGGTGCGCGGCGTGTGTTCGGACGGCTTGAGGTAGGCGTGGTTGCCGGCGGCGATCGCGGTGGCCAGCGGGATCAGCGCCAGGTTGACCGGGTAGTTCCACGGCGACATCACGCCGACCACGCCCACCGGCTCGTGCCGGACCTGCGCGCGCGCCGGCCACAGGCGCCAGCCGCTGCCGACGCGGCGCGGCTTCATCCAGCCGCGCAGGCTGCGGCGCAGGTGGTCGATCTCGCTGGTCACCGTCATCGCGTCGGAGAGCAGGGTCTCGTGCACGGAGCGGTGGCCGAAGTCGGCGGCGATCGCGGCCAGCATGGCGTCGCGGCCGGCCGTGAAGGCGTCGCGCAGGCGCGCGAGGTCGTCCAGCCGCTGGCGGGCGTCGGGACGCGTGTGCTGCCAGGCGGCGCGCAGGCGGTCGAGGGTGGGGCGCAGGTCGGCGGCGGTGTCGGATTGGCTGGGCGTGTCCATGGACCGGACTATACGGGCGCGCACGGCGGTTTGCGCCCGCGGTCGAAGGCGGCGCGCGGACGGGCCGGCGGCAGGTCCTACAATCGCGCCATGAACAGCATCCGCCCCTACCGCAATGTCTTTCCTTCGCTCGGTGCGCGCGTCTACATCGACCCGGACGCCAGCGTGATCGGCGACGTGGCGCTGGGCGACGACGTGTCGGTGTGGCCGCAAACCGTGATCCGCGGCGACGTCAACCATGTGCGCATCGGCGCGCGCACCAACGTGCAGGACGGCACCGTGATCCACGTCAGCCACGACGGCCCGCACGCCAGGCTTGGCGGCTTCGCCACCGTGATCGGCGCCGACGTGACCATCGGCCACAAGGCGATGATCCACGCCTGCCGGATCGAGGACGCGGTGCTGGTGGGCATGGGCGCGATCGTGCTCGACGGCGCGTTGGTGAAACGGCACGCCTTCATCGGCGCCGGCGCGCTGGTGCCGCCCGGACGCACGGTGGGCGAGGGCGAGCTGTGGGTCGGCAACCCGGCGCGGAAGCTGCGCACGCTCAGCGATGCGGAGATCGAGGGGCTGCATTACAGCGCGGGACATTACGTCCGGTTGAAGGATGAGTATCTGGGTGAGGGAATGGGGAGTAGGGAATAGGCAACCGCGGTTCGACGGGTCTTGCTTTGCTGCCCGGAGGGAGCTGATCCGGGAGTGGCCGTCGGTGCCGGCTCTTCCCCGAAGACTGCGTTATCCACTGCGGTGGAACGAACGGGCCCAGGGCACCAACGTTCCCCATTCCCGCCCCATCCCGCGCGTTTGCGCCACCACGGCGAGCCGGTACAGTAGCCCCGGGGCCCGGCTTCGGAATTCGCGTGGCATGGATGACTTGATGGTGGGGGCGGGCAGGAAGGCCTGCGCCTGATGCTCGACACATTCCGCGAAGTCCATACGCCCGAGGGCGTCGCGCTGCGGCTGCCCGCCGCCGGCCCGGTGCCGCGCGCGCTGGCGTGGCTGATCGACCTGGGCATCCGCTTCCTGTTGCTGACCGTCTCGGCCGGCCTGCTCGGCATCCTGGGCAAGACCGGCATCGGGCTGTACTTCATCGGCATGTTCGCGCTGCTGTGGGCGTACCCGGTGGTGTTCGAGGCGATGTTCGACGGCCAGACGCCTGGCAAGCGCGCGCTGGAGCTGCGCGTGGTGTCGGCCGACGGCGCGCCGGTGGGCTGGCTGGCGTCGCTGGTGCGCAACCTGCTGCGCACGGTCGACATGCTGCCGGTGGGCTACGGCTTCGGCCTGGTGGCGAGCCTCTCCGATCCCTACGGCCGGCGCCTGGGCGACATGGTCGCCGGCACCCTGGTGGTGCACGCGCCGCGCCTGCGCGCCGCGCCGCAGCCGCCGATGGCCGGCGTGCAGGCGCCGGCGCAGCCGCTGCAGCCGCAGGAGCAGGTGGCGGTGATCGCCTTCTCCGAACGCGCCGCGCAGCTCACGCCGGAGCGCCAGGAAGAACTGGCCGACATCGCCGAGCCCGTCACCGGCGCGCGCGGCCAGCCCGGAGTGATGCGGCTGCTGGGCATCTCCAACTGGCTGCTGGGGCGGCGATGAGGCAGGCGCATTTCGTCGCGCGCCACGAGCGCGAGTGGGAGCAGTTCGCGCACTGGCTCGACAAGCGCGCCGACAGCCCGCGCGGCGCCCGCGCCGAACGCGGCTGGCAGGGCCTGCGCGACGAGGACATGCCGGCGCGCTACCGGCGCCTGTGCCAGCAACTCGCGCTGGCGCGCCGCCGCGGCTACAGCCCGGTGGTCACCGCGCGCCTGCAGGAGCTGATGCAGCGCGGCCACAACGCGCTGTACCGGCCGGCGCCGCCGCGCTGGCGGCGCGCGCTGGAGTTCCTGGTCGCGGACTTCCCGCGCCTGGTGCGCGCGCAGCGCGGCTGCCTGTGGGTGTCGGCGGCGCTGTTCGTACTCTCCACCGTGGCGATGTACTGCGCGGTGCGCTGGCGGCCGGAGCTGGTGCACAGCCTGTTCGATCCGCGCCAGCTGGCGCAGTTCGAATCGATGTACGACCCGGCTGCGCCGGGCGCGAAGCTCGGCCGCGACAGCGGCAGCGACCTGGCGATGTTCGGCTACTACATCGCCAACAACATCGGCATCGGCTTCCGCACCTTCGCCGGGGGCCTGCTGGCGGGCGTCGGTTCGCTGCTGGTGCTGGTGTCCAACGGCGTGATCATGGGCGCGGTCGCCGCGCACCTGCAGGGCATCGGCCACGGCGGGCCGTTCTGGCGCTTCGTGGTCGGGCATTCGGCGCCGGAGCTGTCGGCGATCGTGGTGGCCGGCGCCGCCGGCCTGCGGCTGGGGCTGGACCTGGTCGCGCCCGGTCGCCGCAGTCGGCTCGACGCGCTGGTCGAGGGCGGCAAGGTCGGCGGCAAGCTGTGCCTCGGGGTGCTGGCGATGCTGCTGTTCGCCGCGTTCGTGGAGGCGTTCTGGTCGTCGATCGGGTCGATCCCGGGGCCGGTGAAGTTCGCCGTCGGCGGCCTGCTGTGGGCGCTGGTGCTGGGCTGGCTGGGCTGGGCCGGGCGGGGCAAGGACCGCGAGGGCCCGGCGCCATGAAGCTCGAATCCCTGCGCGTCGAACTGCGCCCGCGCTCGCCGTGGGAAGCGGTCGAGCTGGGCACCGCGCTGGTGCGCCGCAACGCGCGCGCGATCTGGATCCCGTGGCTGCTGGTGACGGTGCCGGTGTTCGCCGTGGCCAACGTCGCCGCGCTCGCGGCGGGCCGCCTCTGGATCGCGTGGCTGGCGATGTGGTGGCTCAAGCCGGTGTTCGACCGCATCCCGCTGTTCGTGCTCTCGCGCGCGGTGTTCGGCGAGACCCCGGGCACGCGGCAGACGCTGGCCGCGCAGCGCGGCTGGGGTTGGCGCGCGATGCGCGGGCACCTGCTGTGGCGACGGTTCAGCCTGGTGCGCGCGCTGGTGCTGCCGGTGGACCTGCTCGAGGGCGCCGATGGCGCGCGCCTGCGCGAGCGCCGCCGGGTGCTGGGCGACGCGGTGCGCGGGCACGGCATCCTGCTGACGCTGGTATGCCTGCTGTTCGTGGTCGCGCTGTCGCTGTCGATGCTGTCGCTGTCGCTGATGTTCGTGCCGACCGAGTTCCTGTCCGAATCGCTGCGCGCGACCTGGTCGCTGTTGTTCGTGCAGCCGCCGCCGTGGGCGCAGGTCGCGCTGCATGCGGTGGCGTGGATCGCGACCAGCGTGATCGAGCCGTTCTACATCGGCGCCGGCTTCGGCCTCTACCTCAACCGCCGCACGCGGATCGAGGCCTGGGACGTGGAGATCGCGCTGCGCCGCCTGCGCGCGCGGCTGGCGTCGGCGACCGGCGCGATGCTGCTGGCGGCGTGCGCGCTGCTGGTGCTGCCGCCACCCTCGCAGGCGGCCATGCAGCGCGACCGCGGCGTGCAGGACGCCGGCGTGCCGCGGCAGGCGCGCGTGGATGCAAGCGCCGGCGATGACGGCGGACAGGACTCGCTCGCCGACGTCTTCGGTGACGCGCTGGTCGAGGACCCGGCGTTCGAGGCGTCCGTCGAACAGGCCTACCGCGATCCGCTGCTGCGGCCCAAGCGCAAGCAGTCGCACTGGCGGGCGCGCGATTCGAAGCGGGCGCAGCCGCCGCAGGCGCTGCCGTTCCCGTGGCTGGCCAAGGCTGTCGCCTTCATCGGCGAATTCGGCCTGTGGCTGCTGCTCGCCGGGCTGCTGGCGGTGCTGGCCGCCACCGCCCGGCGCTGGCTGCCGTGGCTGCGCGGCGGCCTGTCGCGCCGGGAGGTGCCGACGCCGGTCGAGCTCGCCGACGCGCCGCTGCCCGACGTGCTGCCCGAGGACATCGCCGCCGCCGTACGCCGGCTGTGGAACGAAGGCCGCCGCCGGCGCGCGCTGGCGCTGCTGTATCGCGCCAGCGTCGAGGCGATGGCCGCGCGCGCCGCGGTGACGCTGGTGCCCGGCGCCACCGAGTCCGAATGCCTGCGCGCATCAAGGCGCATGCCCGACCCGCAGGACCGCGACGCCTTCGCGCGCGTGGTGCGTGTCTGGCAGTACGCCGCGTATGCACGGCGGATGCCCGCGCAGGGCGAGTTCGATGGCCTCGTCGACACGCTGGCGCAGCGCTTCGGGTGGGCGTCATGAGGGTGTCGGGCCGCAACGTCGCGCTGGTCGCGCTGGGCCTGCTGCTGGTCGCGGGCGTGGCCGCGTGGTGGACGTACAACTACGAGTACGTCGAGACCGAGCGGACCCTGCGCCCGCGCGGCGAGGCCAGCTACAACCCGCTGTATGCGCTGAAGCTTGCCCTGCAGGCCAGCGGCGTGGACGCACGCTCGCGCCAGCGCCTGCAGCTGGACGAGGTGCCGCTGGGCGAACGCGACACCGTGCTGGTGCTCAGCGATCCGCGCACGCTGTCGCCAGCGGACGTGGACGGCCTGCTGGACTGGGTCGAGTCCGGCGGCCACCTGCTGGTGCGCACGCCGCGGCTGGAACGCGGCGCGGCCACCCGCACCGCCGCCCTGCTCGACGCGTTGCGCCTGCGCACGCTGCCGAAACACGAATGCATGCCGGTCGCGCGGCCGCCGGCCGCCGTGAATGCGAAGGATACGGACGGGGCCGGGGTGCCGGCGCGGTTGATGTTCTGCGGCGGCACCCGCTTCACCATGCTCGCGGTCGAGCCCCTGCACGCCTGGGGCGACCTCGACAGCGGCTATGCCTACGCGCGCCTGGCGTACGGCGAAGGCACGGTGGACGTGCTTGCCGACTTCGGTTTCCTCACCAACGGATCGCTCGAACAGCCGACCTTTGCCGCGCTGGCGCGGCAGCTGCTGCAGCCGGGCTGGAAGCGCGGCACCGTGCACCTGGTCTACGCGGCGGACATGCCGCCGCTGTCGCGGCTGCTGCTCGAACACGCGTGGATGGCGTGGCTGCCTGCGCTGCTGGCGCTGGTCGCGTGGCTGTGGCTGCGCACCCAGCGCTTCGGCCCGGCCGTGCCGCCGCCCGAACCCGCGCGCCGCGCGCTGCTCGAACACGTGCAGGCCAGCGGCGAACACCTGTGGCGCTATGGCCGCGCCTCCGCGCTCTACGCCGCGGTGCGCGAGGCGTTCATGGCGCGCCTGCGCCGCCGCGACCCGCTGGCCGCCGCGCTCGACGGCCGCGCCCAGGCCGAGGCCATCGCCCACCGCACCGGCGCGCCGGTCGCCGACATCGAACGTGCCCTGCAGACGCCGCGTCCCAACGACGGTGCCGACTTCCGCAACCGCATCGCAAGACTCCTCCAGTTGAGGCAACAGCTATGACCGACCCGCAAACGCTCCCCGCCCCGATCACCGGCGACGTGCTCGCCACCCGCATCGCCGCGGTGCGCGACGAAGTGTCCAAGGCGTTCATCGGCCAGGCCGACGTGCTCGACCAGATCCTCGTCGCCCTGCTCGCCGGCGGCCACGTGCTGGTCGAGGGCGTGCCCGGCCTGGGCAAGACCCTGCTGGTGCGCGCGCTGGCGCAGGCGCTGGGCTGCGACTTTGCGCGCGTGCAGTTCACGCCCGACCTGATGCCCAGCGACGTCAGCGGCCACGCCGTGTACGACCCCAAGACCGAAGGCTTCGTGGTGCGCCGCGGCCCGGTGTTCACCAACCTGCTGCTGGCCGACGAGATCAACCGCGCGCCGGCCAAGACCCAGTCGGCGCTGCTGGAGGTGATGCAGGAGCAGCAGGTGACCATCGAGGGCTCGAGCTTCCCGCTGCCGCCGCCGTTCATGGCGCTGGCCACGCAGAACCCGGTCGAGCAGGAGGGCACCTATCCGCTGCCTGAGGCGCAGCTCGACCGTTTCCTGCTCAAGGTGCTGATCGACTATCCCACGCAGGCCGACGAGGCGCGCATGGTCGCCGCGGTCAGCAGCGGCCGCACCGCGGCCGGCTTCGACCTGTCGCAGGTCACGCAGGTGCTGTCGGCCGGCGACATCGTGGCCATGCAGCTGGGCACCGCGCAGGTGACGCTGGACGACGCGGTGGTGCAGTACGCGGTGCGCATCGCCGCGGCCACGCGCAAGTGGCCGGGCATTGCGCTCGGCGCCGGCCCGCGCGGCAGCCTGGCGCTGGTGCGCGCGGCGCGCGCACAGGCGGTGCTGGCCGGGCGCGACTTCGTCACCCCCGACGACATCCGCGACATCGCCAGGCCCGCGCTGCGCCACCGCATCGCGCTGGCGCCGGAGCTGCAGATCGAAGGGCAGGACGCCGACCAGGTGCTGCACGCGCTGCTGGCCAAGGTGGAGGCGCCGCGGCAGTGAGTACATCGCGTGTCCGCTGCTTCCATGGTCCATGCGCAGAGGGGAAGCCGGAGCCGGCGTGGGGCGCGGGTTCGATTCAGGGCGGCCATTGCAAGCGCTGTCATCCCGAGCGCAGCGAGGGATCTGCTTCACCGGTCCGGAGATCCCTCGCTGCGCCCGGGATGACAGCGTGCGGACTTTCGGCGACGGGTCGCCGGCGATGAGGCCCGCTCCGCTCCTTGTAGTCCTCCTCGCGCTGTGGGGTGCGATCGGCGTCGTCGCCAGCTTCGGCTTGCTCCCGACAGCTGCCTGGTTGTACGTGGGCGCCGCGCTCGTCGTCGTCGCCCTGCTCGACCTGCTGCGCCTGCGCCGCCTGCCCACGCCGGATGTCGTGCGCGCGCTGCCCGAAGCGCTGCCGGTCGGGGTCGAACGCGAGGTCACGCTGCACCTCGAATCCGGCCCCCGGCGCGTGCGCGCGGAGGTGTTCGACCTGCATCCGGGCGGCTGGGAATCGAGCGGCCTGCCGCGCACGCTGGTGCTGCCGGCGGACACGGTGTCGAGCTTCGGGTACCGGCTCGCACCCACCGCGCGCGGCGACTTCCGCTTCGGTGGCGTGCAGCTGCGCCTGCATGCGCCGTGGCGGCTGTGGCGGCAGTCGCGCGTGGCCGGCGCGGCGCAGGCGGTGCGCGTGTTCCCCAACTTCGCGCCGCTGGCGCGCTTTGCGCTGCTGTCGGCCGAGCAGGCCTCGCGCATGGTCGGCGCGCACCTCAAGCGCCGCCGCGGCGAGGGCACCGACTTCCACCAGATGCGCGAGTACCGCGTCGGCGACAGCCTGCGCCAGATCGACTGGAAGGCCACGGCGCGCGCGCGCCGGCTGATCTCGCGCGAATACCAGGACGAGAAGAACCAGCAGCTGATCGTGGTGCTCGACACCGGCCGCCGGATGATGGCCCGCGATGCGGCGCTGTCGCACTTCGACCACGCACTGGATGCGTCGCTGGTGGTGTCGTACCTCGCGCTGCGGCAGGGCGACGCCGTTGGCCTGTTCGCCACCGGCGGCGAGCAGCGCTGGGTGGCGCCGCAGCGCAGCCTGGGCGCGATCGACACCCTGCTGCGTGCCAGCTACGACCTGCAGCCGCAGCCGGTCGCCACCGACTACCTGGCCGCCGCCACCAGCCTGTCGCTGCGCCAGCGCCGCCGCGGCCTGCTGATGCTGGTGACCAACCTGCGCGACGAGGACAGCGAGGACCTGCTGGCCGCGGTGCGGATGCTGCAGCGGCGCCATCTCGTGGTCGTGGCGTCCCTGCGCGAACGCGCCATCGACGAGGCGCTGGACGGTGCAGTGGACGAACTCCCCGACGCCCTGCGCGCGGGCGCCGCCGCCCGCTATCTGGCCCAGCGCGCCGCAGTGCACGATGCGCTGCGCCACCAGCACGTGGCGGTGCTCGACGTGACCTGCGAACAGCTGCCGGCGGCGCTGGTGGAGAAGTACCTGGCGGTGAAGCGGGACGGGATGCTGTAGCCGGGGGCGGCGGCCTTTTGCCGGCGCGTCCTGTAGGAGCGGCTTCAGCCGCGAGCTTTTGGCTTGCCGGGCACCGTGGCAAAAAGCTCGCGGCTGAAGCCG
>NZ_BAAAZU010000002.1:0-7428 GCF_039537065.1 Luteimonas lutimaris
CGAACTGCAGGCTGAAGCCTTGGCACTGGCTTGAGCGGCATGCTTCAAGACAGTTGCTGAATTAAGCCGCGCCGCGAAGCGGCGTCGGCTTGAATGAATTGTTAGGCCGCATGCTACACGGCCAAAAGCGCCGGGTCATACCAGACCTCTGTTTGCTCCGGCGCCAGCAACACCCGCCAACCAGGAGCAAGTGCAAGGAAAGGGATGAGTGACGGGGTGTGCGCAACAAGATGGTGAACATGCAACGGCTGAAAGAACTCCGAATCATCGGATAGCTCACCGCCCCAGATGTACCAGCCACATGTCCCTGCCTCCGGCCGATGACGCAAAGCATTGAGCGGCAGTCGGGAGAGCGTGGGAAGCGCAACACC
The DNA here is from genome assembly GCF_039537065.1 of Luteimonas lutimaris. Lineage (NCBI taxonomy): Bacteria > Pseudomonadati > Pseudomonadota > Gammaproteobacteria > Lysobacterales > Lysobacteraceae > Luteimonas > Luteimonas lutimaris. The sequence goes on from NZ_BAAAZU010000002.1 coordinate 372, forward strand.
GACACGCTGATCCTCGCCAGGAGGATCAAACAGCGAGCCGAACTGCTCACATATATCCGCTTGCGAGGTGGACTGCTTCATGCGGCCTAACACCTGAGTTAAGCCGACTTGCGTAGTGGAGCCAAAGCCATGGCAAGCTTTTTCTGCCATGGCTTTGGTGGAACGAAGTAAGTTCGGCTTGAACGCATTGTTAGGCGGCTACGGATCGCCAAACAGGAAGTCAAAGGGAACCTCCCGCGTGCGGGAATCCGAACCCGCCACATATCGCCATTTTGCCACCGCCGCCTGAGCAGCACCAAGCCAAGCGGGATGGCCGGATGACGTAAGAACTTTGGAGGAGCGAACTGATCCGTCCGGATCGATGTAGAGCTCCAGTGTCACCGTACCTTCGCGAAGCTCAGTGATCCGAGGGGCCTCCGGTGCTGGGCAGTGAAGGAGTTCCGGATCCAGTTGCGAGCAAGCCTCATTGCCTATGGCAGCAGCAGGCGAACTAGCTAATACAATGACGATCCAGAGTGCGTTCATAGCCGCCTAACGCCTAAGTTAAGGCGAACCGCGTAGTGGAGCCAAACACATGGCAAGCTTTTTCTGCCATGTGTTTGGTGGAACGAAGCGGTTTCGGCTTGAACGCATTGTTAGGGCGCGTACTCATGGAGTCTGAAACCAGGACTCCAAGCCAACCCATTTGCCGCCTACAAGACGAGTTTTACAGGTAGCCCTGTAATAATTGTCGCCGTCTGCGCCCAGGCGGCAGCTAATCTCAACGGAGGCTGACTTCATGCGGTAGCGACCGACGAGAAATTGGATTTTATCCATACCGCAGAGCTCAAGCCAAGCATCGCCTTTGGAGTTGATACCCGATGTGCTGCGCGTGAGTGAATAAGCGTGATTGCCATAGCCAATGACAAGCGTGCCGGCATAAGGCTTACCCGTAGCTGGGTCTTTGCCAATGATCTCGTAGCTACCCTCAAGCCCGGCAGGCACCTCTGGATCGAGCGGCTGCCGATTACAGAAATCAGCAGCGCTGGCGCTGAGACTAAAAGCAAAGACTCCGATTGCCAATAAAATATTCATCAGCGCCCTAACGCCTAAGTTAAGCCGACTCGTGTAGCGCAGCCAACAACATGGCAAGCTTTTTTTGCCATGTTGCTGGCGTAGCGAAACGAGTTCGGCTTGAACGCATTGTTAGGTGTCATTTGCTTCGTTCCTTGGGGAATCCGCTCCCCGCAGGTCGGAGGGATGCGGCAGAACCGCCGGTGCAGGGCCGGACAAGCCGTAGACCTCAACTCCGGACAGCGTCCCCTCGCTTGAGTAGACGAAGATGCCAGACATGTGATCTTGGTCTCCGAAGGTGTAGTCGCCCAGGACATGCACTCCTGGGGCAGGACTCGGTCTGCCGGGGATCTTAAAGTTGAAGCTGGCACAACCGCATTCGCAGCGCCAGGTAGATGCCGCCGCCATGTCCAATTGGCTCAAGTAGTCGCGCGCCTCGGGTCCGCCATGCTCAAGCATCCAGCGTGCGAGAGCATGCTCGTCCTTGGTGAGTGGCCGGATCGCTTCGTTGTCTGCCATGACACCTAACACCTAAGTTAAGCCGAGGCGCGTAGTGGAACCAAGCACATGGCAAGCTGTACCTGCCATGTGCTTGGTGGAACGAAGCGGCTTCGGCTTGAACGCATTGTTAGGCCGCACTGACATAAAACCACAGCATCCAGCCCGCGATGCACAGCAAGACGCAGAATGGACCAAGAACAAGCGCTACCAAAAGTGGCATTTGCTTGAAATGCCTTGCGAAACTAGAAGCAACCAAGCTGCCGATAGCGACGGAGCTCCAGAACGAAAGATTGCCTCGAAGGTCAGGCGAGTCCTGACCGAAGAAAGCTATCGTAGCGAGCGTCCGAACGATCGGTAGAACGAGCAAGCCCGAAGCCAGAGCTATAAGTACGTGAGCGTAGCGACGAGATCCCACATGGCCGCGATACAGACTTGCTTTTGGCGATTGATACGGATTGATCATCGATGTGCGGCCTAACACCTAAGTTAAGCCGCGCCGCAGCGGGGCGTGAAGCACATGGCAAGCTCTTTCTGCCATGTGGTTTGCGCCCCGATGCGGCGTCGGCTTGAACGCATTGTTAGGTGCCGCCCCATTACGGCACGTAGACCAGATGGACAGTAACCGAGATGCCTGACTGTGTCTCAACCACCTGTGCGTGAAGTATCAGGTCGCTCCGACCTTCCTCTTGCGTCCAGAGGTCGACGATGACATCCCAGTGGCTACCGGTCCAGATGCAGACCGAAGACTCCCAAGTTGCCTCCGGCAGCTCTACCAAGGTAGCGCCGTATTCACTCAGATAGTCACGGATCTGGGTGGCTGTTTCGATTGAGACAGGCTCGACGCCAGGAATTTGGGCTTCCAGGCGATAGTCGGCGGCGACGAGCGCGGCCACGATCTCTCGGAACATGTGCCGCCAAGTTGTTGGGATTGGCCGTTGGACCTCATCGCTAGGGCTTTGTTGGCTCATGTTGCGATCATTTCAGTGCGGCGCCTAACACCTATTCGGCCTCTTCGTCGAGGCGTTGCACAGATTATGCAATGCCCCGCTCCAGTGTCACCAGCAGAATTTTTCTCTTATATCAGCAAGTTGAATCAACCCGGCGATCGAAGGCTGTTCGCAGCACCCAGCGTTATCGGACTCGCCTGCGGGTGTAATGGGTTACACCTGCGATCTGGGGGCATAACCATGGCAGAGCGTGCTTTTGGTGCATTTGTCGGCATGTTCCAGACAGGCGTTGGGTTCGGTGTAACCCCGGGGGTGGGTTTCGCCGTCCATGGCGGAAACCCGGGTTCTCCGTGCGACGCTGCAGTCTTGGGCCGGCACTCAGGTACGCGCTTTTTGTGCCTCGATCATTTTCCAGCCGTTCCCCGACGGATCGCGGAAATTGGCGTCCACGCTGCCATAACGCTCCGTTGGTTCCTGGGTGAACTCCACGCCGCGGGCCTGCAGCCTTTCGTACGCGGCGCGGCAGTCGTCGACGACGAGGACGAGGGGCGGCATGGCGCCCTTGGCGACGACTTCGCGCAGGGTCTTGGCGGTGTCCGCGTCGACGGTCGGTGGCTGCGGGGCGAACAGGCCGAGCTGGAACGCCGGCTGGTCGGGGTGCTGCACGGTCAGCCAGCGGTAGTCGCCGTTGCGGGCGTCGGTGTGGACGCGGAAGCCGAGCTTGCCGACGTAGAAGTCGTGGGCTTCGTCCTGGTCGCGCACGTACAGGCCGATGACGAGGCCGGAAACGGTGATGTCGGTGGCGAGGGCGCTGTGGTTCATGGGTCTTCCTTCGTGTTGGGGGCGCCCACGGTATCGCCGGCCTCGCGCCGCCGCTTCTCCGAAACTGCGATGGTGAGGTCGGGCCGCCGGGCGGCGCTGAGGAAACAGCCGGGCACCTGTTCGAGTGCATGCGCGGCGGCCCGTTCGCGCGCACGCAACTGGCGCGGGGTTTCGCCGGTGATGTCGCGGAAGGTGCGGCCGAACGTGCCCAGGCTGTTCCAGCCGGTCTGCAATGCGATGTCGAGGATCGGCAGCTCGGTGTCGCGCAGCAGCGCGGTGGCGCGCTCGATCCGGCGGGTGAGCAGGTAGCGGTGCGGCGGCACGCCGAAGGCATCCTTGAACGCGCGTGCGAAGTGGGCGGCGGAGACGTGGCTCACGCGCGCCAGCCGCTGCACGGGCCAGGCTTCGTGCGAGGCGGCGTCCATCCGGTCCCTGGCGCGCAGCAGGCGGCGCAGCAGTTCCGGGTCGTGGCCTGTCGATGCGGGCGTATCCAATGCGGCGCGCTCAGAATCCGTAGCGCAGGAATCCCCCGTCCACCGCGATGCATTCGCCGGTGATGTACGCCGCCGCGGGCAGGCACAGGAAGGCCACTGCGGCGGCGACTTCCTCGGGTTCGCCAACGCGGCCCATGGGGGTGCGCATCAGCACTTCGTCGAGGTAGTCGGGATCGGAGAGTTTTTCCGAGGTGCGGCGGGTGCGGATGTACCAGGGCGCCACTGCGTTGACGCGCACGCCGTCTTCGGCCCATTCGACGGCGAGGTTGCGGGTCATCTGGTGCATCGCGGCCTTGGTCATGCCGTAGGGCGCGCCGCTGCGCACGTGGGTCGCGCCGGACACGCTGCCGACGTTGACCACGCTGGACGCGGCATGCCGGGTCAGCAGCGGGTAGGCGTAGCGCGTGAGTTCGAAGGCGCTGAACAGGTTGATCTCGAAGATCTCGCGCCACTCGTCCTCGGTGTAGTCGGTGGCGGCGCGTGTGAGGTTGCCGCCGGCGTTGTTGACCAGGATGTCGAGGCCTTCGCCCTGGTCTTCGACCCAGTCGAGCAGTTCGCGGCGCTGTTCGTCGTCGGCGACGTCGGCGATCAGGGCGCGCACGTCGCCGTCGGGGAATTCATCGGCGAGTTCGTCGCGCGCGCGTTCGAGGATGTCGCCGTTGCGCGCGGCGAGCAGCACGCGGGCGCCGAAGCCGAGCAGTTCGCGCGCGATGGCCAAGCCGATGCCGGCGCTGCCGCCGGTCACCAGCGCGAGTTGGCCGTCGAGTCGCCAGCGGTGCGGGTCCATGGCGGGTTCCGGTGTGGGGTGGGCGTAGCATAGCGCCGGGCTACGAGGCCACGGCCACCGGGAGACCGCCATGACGAATGCGAACCCTTCGATTGCTGCCAGCTGCGCCGTGTTGCTGGCGCTTGCGTGCGCCGCGTGCTCGCGGCCCGAGCCGGTGCCGGCCAGCGATCCGCCGGAGCCGCAGGCCACGCAGCTGCGCGATGCGGTGCAGGCGCCGATCGACCGCGCGAAGGCGGTCCAGGACACGGTGGAGGATGCGGCGGTGAAGCAGAAGGCGGCGATCGAGGCGGCCGGGGGATGAAGGTTTGCGGCGTTCGTCGCTGCTGCGAAGGCCGTTGGTCCTGATCGCCATCCCCGCGCAGGCGGGGATCCAGTCCTCCGCGGCTGGATGACGATCTCGCGGCGTCCGCCGCGCCTGCCGGGAGCCGTCTGTCGTGGCCGCCGTCCGTGCGTGGGACGACGGTCAGAACCCGCAGAAGCAGTACGCCAGCGCCTTGACCGGCTGGCCCGGACGGGCGACGGCGGCGTCGAGGAACTGCAGGTCGCGGCGCGCCTGCGGCATGGCTTCGGCAAGGACGGCGGCGCTGGCCAGTTCGCGGGTGAACGCCGAGTGCCGCAGCCAGCTGGCGCCGAGGTGGCTGCCGGCGAAGTCGGTGAACAGACGCTGGAACGGGGTCGCGAGCTTTTCGATGTAGCGCACGCGGTAGTCGCCGTCCTTGCCCAGTTCGGCACGGGTGGCGGCGTCGGCGATGGCGTCGCGCAGGCCGCCGAAGGCGTCGACCAGGCCGCGTTCCTTCGCCTGCGCGCCGCTCCACACGCGGCCGCGCGCGACGGCGTCGATCTGTTCGACGCTGCGGTCGCGTGCCTTGGCCACGCGACCGGTGAAGTCGCGGTAGCCCTTGTCGATCACCGACTGCACCACCTGCCCGACTTCCGGCGACAGCGGACGGGTCAGGTCGAACGCGCCGGCAAAGCGCGTGGTGCCGACGCCGTCGGTGTGCACGCCGATCCTGTCCAGCGTACGCGGGAAGGTGGGGATCATGCCGAAGATGCCGATCGAGCCGGTGATGGTCGACGGGTCGGCGTAGATGCGGTCGGCGTCCATGCTGATCCAGTAGCCGCCGGACGCGGCCAGGTCGCCCATCGAGACGACGACGGGCTTGCCGGCGGCCTTCAGCGCGACCACTTCGCGGCGGATCTGTTCGGAGGCGAACACCTCGCCGCCGGGCGAGTCCACGCGCAGCACCACGGCCTTGACGTCGTCGTCGTCGCGCGCCTGTCGCAGCAGCGCGGCGGTGGAGACGCCGCCGATGCTGCCCGGCGGCTGTTCGCCGCCGGCGATGCCGCCCTCGGCCACGACCACGGCTACCTGCGGCCGCTCGTCGACCACCGCGGTGGTGCGGTCGATCCGCTGCAGGTAGCCGCCCAGCGACACCTGGCGGAAGCCGCCGTCGGCATCGGGATCGGCGGCGCCGCGCTCGGCCAGCAGGTCCTCGACCTGCTCCTGCGTCTTCAGGCCATCGACCAGCTTGTGCTGCAGCGCGTATCTGGCCAGGTCGCCGCCCGCGGCCTCGATGCCGGCGGGCAGGCTGTCGATGTCGGCGGCGAGCGTCTCGGGCGTGAGCTTGCGCACCTTCGCCACGTCGGCGAGGTAGCGTTGCCAGACGTCGCCCATCCAGTACAGGTCGGCCTCCTTGGCCTCGGGCGAGGCGGCGTCGAGGATGAACGGCTCCACCGCCGACTTGTACTCGCCGACCTTGAACACGTGCACGTCGACACCGAGCTTGTCCTGCAGGCCCTCGCGGTAGAACTGGTGGTAGCGGCCCAGCCCCTCCAGCATCAGCCCGCCCATCGGGTCGAGGTAGACCTCGTCGGCCTGCGCGGCCAGCAGGTACTGCATCTGGTCGAAGTTCTCGCCGAACGCGACCACCTGCTTGCCCGCCGCGCGCACGCCGGCCACCGCCGCGGCGACTTCGCGGATCGAGGCGTAGCCGGAGAAGCTCATCCGGTCCACGCGCAGCAGCACGCGCTCGATGCGGTCGTCGGTGCGCGCCTTGTCCAGCGCGCGCAGCAGGTCGCGCAGCTGCACCTCGTGCAGGCCGTTGCCGCCGAACGCGGTGAGCGCGCGCATCGCCGGGTCGATGCTGTACTGCTCGACCAGCGCGCCTTCCGGCGCGATCACCAGCGTGGTCTGCTTCTGCAGCGGCGCGATCCGCCCCGCCGCGGCCATCGCCACCAGCACGATGACCAGCAGGCCGAAGAACAGGATGTTGAACGCCAGCCGCCGGACGAAGTTCATCGCGTCCCAGACGAAGATGAAGAAGGCGGCGACGGGACCGTGGCGGTTGCCCTGGGGGGGCTGGTTCATGCGTGGAACTCCAGGAAAATTCGAAAGGCCGATGCCGTTGATTGCCCTTTGTAGGAGCGGCTTCAGCCGCGAGCTTTTCGACCAG
>NZ_BAAAZU010000002.1:7465-63890 GCF_039537065.1 Luteimonas lutimaris
CGCTCCTACGGAAAGCGGGACCGGCAACCGATACCGCAGGATATCCCGCCCGCCATCACGGTTTCATGCGCCATCGGTCACCGTGGCGACCGGTTCGTCGCGCGAGGCGCGCAGGAACCGGGCGCCCAGCAGGATCGCGGCGACCACCAGCCCGGCGATCAGCCCGATCCACATCCCGCGCGGCCCCCAGCCCAGCCACAGGCCGAGCCAGGCGCCCAGCGGCATGCCGATGCCCCAGTAGGCGCAGGCGGCCAGCAGCATCGGCACGCGGGTATCGCGCAGCCCGCGCAGGGCGCCGGCCGACAGCACCTGCACGCCGTCGGGGAACTGGAACGCCGCCGCGTACAGCAGCAGCGACGAGGCCAGCGCCGCCACCGCCGCGTCGCGGGTGTACAGCGCCACGATGTGGTCGTGCCCGAACAGCAGGATCGACCCGCCGGTGAGCTGCGTGGCCAGCACCAGCACGCCGCCGGCGAACGCCGCACGCCGCACGCCGCGGTTGCCGCGCCCCTGCCCCACCGCGTGGCCGACCCGCACCGTGGTCGCCTCGGCCAGCCCGAACGGCACCATGAAGCACAGGCCGGCGACGTTGATCGCGATCTGGTGCGCGGCCGCCGGCACGTCGCCCAGGCGCCCGATCAGCAGTGCGGTGACGATGAACAATCCGCCTTCCATCATCACCGTCACCCCGATCGGCAGGCCGGTGGCGAGCAGGTTGCCGATCGGCGCCCAGCGCGGCGGGTCCAGCCGCGCGAACGGCGCCAGCGGCGCGAACCGCTTCGACCGCGCCAGATACGCGGCGAACGCCAGCGCCTGCATCCACAGCATGATCGCCGAGGCGATGCCCAGCCCGCCCGCGCCCAGTTCCGGCAGGCCGAATTCGCCAAAGGTCAGCACCCAGCCCAGCGGCAGCAGCACCAGCAATCCGCCGAAGCCGAGCACCATCGTCGGCAGCGTCCAGTGCAGGCCGTCGCTCAGGTAGCGCATGCAGTAGTACAGCGTCAGCGCCGGCACGCCCCAGCGGATGCCGCGCAGGAAGTCGGCGGCGCCCGGCCGGATCTCCGGCGCGATGCCCATCGGTTCCAGCGCCAGCACCACCAGGCTCAGGAACACGAACAGCGCCGCGCCCAGGCCCGCGGCCAGCCACAGCGACTGCCGGAACAGCGGGCCGATCTCGTCCCGCCGCTGCGCGCCATCGAGCTGCGACACCGACGGCGGCAGCGCCATCAGCGTGCCCATCGGGATCATCATCGCCAGCCAGAACAGCGCGGTGCCCACCGACACCGAAGCCAGCGTGGTGGTGCCGTGGTGGCCGGCGAGCACGGCGTCGATGAAGCCGATCATGCCGGTGGACACATGCCCCACGACCAGCGGCGCGGCAAGCACCGCGGTGGTACGCACTTCGTCGCGCAGGCGTGCCGGCGGGGGAGGCATGACGGGCATGGGAACAGGGGCGGCGATGGCTGTGGCCGCGCATCGACACGGCGTCGGCGCTGGCGCCGGGCCACGGCGTGCGGCTATGGTACCGGCCCTCAGGGGACGCCCGCGCGCCGCCACCGGCGCCGGAGGACACGCCATGCCAGAACCAGAACAGGAAACGGGCGGCTCCGTGCCGCCTGCGCCACCGCCTTCCCGCCCACCGGCCGGCGGCCACTGCGGCAACTGCGGCTCGCCACTGCTGGGCGAATACTGCTACGCCTGCGGCCAATCGGTCTCCGGGCTGGTGCGCCACTTCTCCAGCATCGTCGGCGACTTCACCGATACCGTCCTCAACTGGGACTCGCGTCTGCCGCGCACGCTGTGGCCGCTGCTGGTGCGGCCGGGCTTCCTGACCCGCGAATACTTCTCCGGGCGCCGGGTGCGCTACGTCAGCCCGGTGCGGCTGTTCGTGACCCTGGCCGTCATCACCTTCTTCGTCGCCCAGCTGATGCTCAGCTTCGGCGACGGCATGGACTTCGACAAGGACAAGCCCACCGACGTCAGTTTCTCGCAGGTGCAGACGGTGGATGAGGTCGTCCGCCAGCGAGACGAGGCGCTGGCCGAACTGGCGCAGGCGCGCGGCGGCAGCAATGCCCAGGTCCCGGGACTGGGCGCCGGACTCGGCATCGCCGAGAAGGCAATCCGCAACAGCGCCGACGCCCGCATCCGGGTGCTGCAGCGGAAGGAGGCGAAGAAGGAAAAGAAGGCGGCCGCCTCCCCGTCTTCGCCGGGCCCGGCCGGAGCGGCCGCGGAAGCTGATGCGGCGGTGGATGCGGAGCGCGCCGGCGTCGCCACGCCCGACGACGGCAGTGCCATGCCCGGCGCGGGCAGCAGCGACGGGGCCGGCCGCGACGATTCGAATGCCGACAGCGGCGAAGACAACGCGTTGAGCTTCAACGGCAGGCCCTGGAACGCGAAGACCAACCCGCTGGTCGTGTCGTGGTGGCCGGACTTCGCCAACCGCTGGCTCAACGCGCAGGTCGGGCGCGGAAAGAAAAACATCGAGCGCATGCGCACCGACCAGGAGTTCTTCAAGGACGCTTATCTCGGCGCGATGCCCGCGACGCTGTTCGTGCTGTTGCCGCTGTTCGCGCTGATGCTGAAGATCGCCTACATCTTCAAGCGCCGGCTCTACATGGAGCACCTGCTGGTGGCGCTGCACAGCCACGCGTTCCTGTGCCTGACGCTGCTGCTGGTGTTCCTGGTGATGGCGCTGCAGCGCTGGCTGGCACCGGACCCGGGCGCGTTGCGCAGCCTGTTCATGTGGATCGAGATCCTGCTCTGGACGTGGATGCCGCTGTACCTGCTGCTGATGCAGAAGCGCGCCTACGGGCAGGGCTGGACGATGACGCTGCTCAAGTACTCCGTACTGGGCTTCTGCTACGTGATCCTGCTGAGCTTCGGCGCGGCGTTCGCCGCGATCTTCGCGCTGGTCAATGCGTAAAGGAGATCAGGGACGTCATCCCCGCCAGGGCGGCGATCCAGTCGGCATTGCGCAAGGGACTGGATTCCCGCCTGCGCGGGAATGACGATCAAGGGCCGGCTTTCGTAGCAGCGGCGGGAGCGGCGAACGCTTCCCTTCGTCCAGGGGACTGGGTCCCCGCCAGCGCGGGGATGGCGATCAAGATCGCGCTCACCCCATCACCGCCTCACCGATGCAGCTGCCCCCGCAACCACGCATCGCGCCCCTGCGCCGGTTGCGCCAGCAGCGCCTTGCGCAGGGCGTCGCGTTCGTGCGGCGGGGTGCGCTGGGCCAGGACCGCCAGGTCCGCGCGGCCTTCCGGTGACAGCCCTCGCAGGGCTTCGAGCAGTGCGTCGCGCTGCGCCGGCGGCACCTGCGAGACCAGCGCATGCAGCTTCGGGTAGTCGGCGCCCAGGGTCGGTCCGAGCAGCCAGCCGCGGCGCTCGCTGCCGTCGAGTGCGTCGTACTGCGCGCGCAGGTCCTGCTGCCGGTCCGGCGGCAATGCCGAGTAGGTCGCGGCGGCGGCGCGCAGGCGCTGGCGCTCAGCCTCCGGCAGCGCCTGCCAGGCCTGCCAGGCGTCGCGCTGTTCGCGCTGCAGCGCCGGGAGCTGTGCATCCCACTCGGCCACGCGCGCGGCCAAAGCCTCGCGCTGCGCCGGCGTCATTGCCGCCAGCGTCGCGGCGTGGCGCTGCAGTTCGGCGCGCGCCGGCGGCGGCAGTTGCTGCGCCTTCTCCAGCAGGCCCGGCGGCAGCGACTGCGCGCCGGCCGCCGCCGACAGCAGCAGTGCGAGTGCGGGGAAGAGCTGGCGGGCACGATCAGGGCGCATCTTCGGTCTCCGTCGGCTCGCTTTCATCCACGACGGCATCGGTCGCTGGCACGGTATCGGTATCGGGCGCGTCCTCCAGCTCCGGCACCTTGGCGCCGGCGGCGAGCCAGGCGTAGAAGCCGGGATCGCGCGCGGCGGGTTCGCGCGAGTCCCCGGCCGCGAGCAGTTCGAAGTCCGGGTGGGTGAGCAGCGCGGACTGCGGGTCGAGCGGCGCATCCGGCGCATCGGCGGGCGGCAGCGGGGCGACGTCGATTCCTTCCGGAAGATCGCCGCCGATGCCGGCCTTGAACCCCGGCAGGAAGGTGGCCGCGAACGCCAGCAGGCAGGCCGCGCCCACGGCGATCATCGCCGGTTGCCGCCAGCGCGCGGGCTCCTGCGCGTCGCCGGGACGCCCGCTGCGCGCGGCGGCCACCGGCGGGTCGAGCCGGCGCCCCTGCACCACCGCTTCGCGTATCCGGGCCAGCTGTCCCATGCGCTCGATCGACAGGTCGCGCACCGCATGGCGCGCGGCATCGCCCAGCATCCGCCAGCCCTGCATGTCGGGCTGGCCGTCCTCGCCGTGCGGCAGCGCGCGCTGCAGGGCCAGGCGATAGGTGGACCGCGACACGCCAAGCACCGCGGCGGCGTCCACCTCGGGCAGCCCGGCCACCAGGCGCAGCAGCAGCGCCGCGCGCGGCCCGCGCCCGATCCCGCCCAGGAAGCCGAACCCGCTGCCCCAGGACGGCGCGGCCGGCTGTTCGCGCAATTCGGGCGTGGCCAGCAGCAGGGTCCAGAACTGGCGCGGCCAGTCGGCAAAGGGGATTTTTGCCGCCGGCAGGCGGAACGCGCGCATGGCGGCGACCAGGGCCCGGTCGCCGGTGGCGGCGTCGCCTACCTGCAGCTGCGCGAACACCGCCCCGCGGCGTTCCACGCCACGCAGGAAAGCAGTCAGGGCAGCCGGCGCCGAAGCGGCTTCGTGGAGGGTGCGCGGCATCATCGGCTCTGTGTGATCGCCCCGCATGATAACGGCCGCACCCGGGCAGTTGCCCCTTGACTCCGGCGCAAAAATCGCTAGGCCCGCGGCCGCGGTCGAAATCGGTTGTGCACAGCGGTCATGGCGTCGTCACAAAGCTGCACCGTCTCCGATGCCCCTCCCCCGCGTGCACTTGGTTTCACGGGCAAGCCGTTGATTTCATTGAAGGAGTTGCGGTTGGCACTTTTTTGACCAAGTGGCCGATCGCAGCTGTTTTCCCGTGTACCCGCGCCCGAACGCGAGCGCGATGCACAGACTTATCCACATCTGGTGTGGATAAGGGGAAAACCCCAAGCGCCACGGCCACTTGCGGGCCATTGGTGGGAAATGACGGAACTGTTGCACGCAAACGCATGTGTTCCGTGACGGACTGCGCGATTGCGCGCCTCCGGCCCCGGACACCGGCGCGGGCCGCGGTCTCGCGACCCCGCACCGGCAGGCCCTAGACTTCCTCGATGCCCGCCGACACCCCCATCCTGCAGGTCGCCCTGCCCGTGCCGCTGCCGCGCCTGTTCGATTACCGCGCGCCGGCAGGCGTGGCGGCGCAGCCGGCGCACGTCGGCTGCCGGGTGCGGGTGCCGTTCGGGCCGCGCGAGCTGGTCGGCGTGGTGGCCGGCGTCGCCACCGCGGCCGCGGACGGACCGGAGTTGCGCGAGGCGCTGGCATTCCTGGATGACACACCGCTGCTGCGCGGCGAGCTGTTCGAGTCGCTGCGCTGGCTGGCGCGCTACACCCACGCGCCGCCGGGCGAAGCGCTGGCCACCGCCCTGCCCGCCGCGCTGCGCCGCGGCGAACCGCTGCCCGACACCCACGCCTGGGCCTGGCGGCTGACCGAAGCCGGCGCCACCGCCCTGCCCGGCCTGCGCAGCGGCAGCCGGCCGCGGCGGCTGGCCGGACTGCTGCATGAAGCCGCGCGCGACGAGGACGCGCTGGACGCGGCGATGGACGACTGGCGCACCGCGGCGCGCTCGCTGGCGAAGCGCGAACTGGCCGAACGCATCGCGATCCCCGCCTCGCAGCTGGCACCGACGCCGCAGCCCGGGCCGCAGCCGAACGACGAACAGGCCGCCGCGATCGAAACCGTCCACGCCGCCGATGGCTTCGCCGCCCTGCTGCTCGACGGCGTCACCGGCAGCGGCAAGACCGAGGTCTACCTGCAGGCGATCGCCGACTGCCTGGCGCGCGGCAGGCAGGTGCTGGTGCTGGTGCCCGAGATCGGCCTGACCCCGCAGCTGCTGTCGCGCTTCCGCGCGCGCCTGGGCGTGCCGGTGCACGCCACGCATTCGGGATTGAACGACGGCGAGCGCGCGCGTACCTGGGCCGCGGCGCTGCGCGGCGAGGCGCGGGTGGTCGTCGGCACGCGCTCGGCGGTGTTCACGCCGCTGCCCGAGGCCGGCCTGATCGTGGTCGACGAGGAACATGACGCCAGCTACAAACAGCACGACGGCATCCGCTACCACGCGCGCGACTTCGCGCTGGTGCGCGGCAAGGCGCTGGACGTGCCGGTGCTGCTGGGCAGCGCGACGCCGTCGCTGGAATCGCTGCACAACGCGCGCGCCGGCCGTTACGCGCACCTGCGCCTGAGCCGGCGCGCCGGCGAGGCGAAGCCGCCGCGGGTGCGGGTGCTGGACGTGCGCAAGCGGCCGCTCGATGCCGGGCTTTCGGCGGAACTGCTCGACGCGGCCGGCAAGGCGCTCGATGCCGGCGGCCAGGTGCTGGTGTTCAAGAACCGCCGCGGCTACGCGCCGGTGCTGCTGTGCCACGACTGCGGCTGGAGCGCGCAGTGCCAGCGCTGCGACGCACCGATGACCGTGCACGCCGGCGGTCGCCGCCTGCAGTGCCACCACTGCGGCGCGCGCCGCCCGGTACCGCTGGCCTGCCCCGACTGCGCGAGCCTGGCGCTGCAGCCGCAGGGCATCGGTACCGAGCGCATCGAGGAACTGCTGGCGCGGCGCTTCGACACCGTGCCGGTGCTGCGCATCGACCGCGGCAGCACCCGCGGCAAGGACGCGCTGGGCAAGCACCTGGACGCGTTCGGCGCGCAGGCCGGCGTGCTGATCGGCACCCAGATGCTGGCCAAGGGCCACGACCTGCCGAACCTCACGCTGGTCTGCGTGGTGGGGATCGACGAAGGCCTGTTCTCGGCCGACTTCCGCGCCGGCGAGAAGCTGGCGCAGCTGCTGATCCAGGTCGCCGGCCGCGCCGGCCGCGCCGACAAGCCCGGCGAGGTACTGCTGCAGACCCACCACCCGGAGCATCCGCTGCTGCAGACGCTGGTCCACGGCGGCTACCACGCGTTTGCCGACGGGGAGTTGATGCAGCGCGAGGCGGCCGGCTTTCCGCCGTTCGCGCACCTGGCGCTGCTGCGCGCGGAGGCGAAGCACGTCGATGCGCCCATGCAGTTCCTGCGCGCGGCGAAGGAACCGCTGCTGCCGTTCGCGGCAACGGGTTCGCAGGAAGAGGCCGCGGCAGGACTGGAATTGCACGGCCCGCTGCCCGCGCCAATGCCGCGGCGCGCAGGCATGCATCGCGCGCAGCTGCTGGTCTCGGCCGCGCAGCGGCGCACGCTGCACGGCGCGCTGGATGCGGTGGTGCCGGCGCTGCATGCGCTGCCCGAGGCGCGCAAGGTGCGCTGGTCGCTGGACGTGGATCCGGTGGATCTGTACTAGGGGCGTGATGTGCCACGCCACGCTTCGCCAGCCTGCGGTGGCAGGGAGGGGGTGGGAGGGGATGGTCACGGTTCGCGGTGATCCCGACAGCCCCCTCCCCTGCCTTCGCGGGGGGAGGGAGTGAAAAGCTCGCGGCTGAAGCCGCTCCTACAGGGACCGCGGGGGTTGGCCGGCTTGCGTCACTCCGCCGCCTTCTTTCGCGCCCGCTTCCGCGGCGCTGCCGTCTTCTTCGCGCGCACCGACAGCAGCTGTCCGTTCTTGCGCACTTCGAACAGCCCCGTCGCCTCGATCAGGTCGCTGAGCTTGCGATAGCCGTAGTTGCGCGAGTCGAACGAGCCCTGGTTGCTGATGTGGCTGCCCACCGCGCCCAGGTGCGACCAGCCGTCGTCGCCCTGCGCGGCATCGATCGCGTTGCGCAGGGTGCGGACCAGGGTGGCGTTGTCCTGCAGTTGCTGTTTGGTGCGCGCGCGGGTCGTGCTTGCGGCGGTGCCGGCCTGTTCCTGTTCGCCCAGCTTTTCCAGGTACAGGAACACCGAGCAGGCCTTGACGAAGGGTTCGGGCGTCTTCTCCTCGCCGAAGCCGTAGACCGCCACGCCGTCGTTGCGCAAGCGCATCACCAGCGGGGTGAAGTCGGCGTCGCTGGAAACGATCGCGAAGCCGTCGAGGTTGCGCGCGTACAGCAGGTCCATCGCGTCGATCACCATCGCCATGTCCGAGGCATTCTTGCCGGTGGAATAGGCGAACTGCTGGATCGGCCGGATCGCGTAGGTGTGCAGCACCTTCTCCCAGCCGTTGAGGTGCTGGCTCTTCCAGTTGCCGTAGGCGCGGCGCACGTTGGCCTCGCCGTGGCGCGCGACCTCGGCGAGGATCACGTCGATCTTCGATGCCGGCGCGTTGTCGGCGTCGATGAGCAGCGCGATGCGTTTTTCGTTGTCGGGCATGGACGGGTTCCGGGACGGGTTGCGGCAAAGCCTAGCGCACCCGGCACCCGGCCCGGCGCGAAGGCGGCGGCGACGCGGGAAATCCATGCGATCGCGGCACAACCCATGCACGTTTCTTACGCGGCAGCGGGCATCATGTACGCACTCCCCACGATCGCGAGGCGCCATGTACAGCGACAGGCATCCGGACGGAAACGCGCTCCCGCACGTGGTCGTCATCGGCGGCGGTTTCGCCGGCCTGTGGGCGACGCGCGCGCTGGCGAAGGCGCCGCTGCGCATCACCCTGGTCGACCGCGGCAACCACCACCTGTTCCAGCCGCTGCTGTACCAGGTCGCCACCGCGGGCCTGTCGGCGCCGGACATCGCCGCGCCGCTGCGCCACATCCTGCAGTGGCAGCGCAACGTGACCGTGCTGATGGAAACGGTCGCCGGCATCGACACCGCCGCGCACGAGGTGCGGCTCGAGCGCGGCGACGCCCTGCGCTACGACTACCTGCTGCTGGCCAGCGGCGCCACCCACGCCTACTTCGGCCACGACGAGTGGGCCGCGCACGCCCCGGGTCTGAAGACGCTCGACGATGCGCTGCACATCCGGCGCCGCATCCTGTCCGCGTTCGAACGGGCCGAGGCGGAAACCGATCCGGCCGCGAAGCGCGCACTGCTGACCTTCGCCATCGTCGGCGGCGGCCCGACCGGGGTGGAACTGGCCGGCACCCTGGCCGAGATCGCGCGGCACACGCTCAAGCGCGAGTTCCGCAACATCGAACCGCGCGATGCGCGCGTGCTGCTGCTCGAGGCCGGGCCGCGGGTGCTGTCGACGTTCCCTGAGTCGCTGTCGGAGAAGGCGCGGCGGCAGCTGCAGCGCCTTGGCGTGGAAGTGCGTACCGGCACGCCGGTCAATGCGATCGACGCCGACGGCGTGCTGCTCGGTGACGAACGCATCGCGGCCCGCACCGTACTGTGGGCCGCAGGCGTGGCGGCCTCCCCGCTGGCGCGCGCGCTGGGCGTGCCGCTGGACCGCGCCGGACGCGTGGCGGTGGAACCCGATCTTTCCGTTCCCGGCATGCCGGAGGTGTTCGTCGCCGGCGATCTGGCCTCGGTGCAGCAGGACGGCAAACCCGTGCCGGGCGTTGCGCCGGCGGCCAAGCAGATGGGCCGCCACGTCGCCGCCGCGATCCGCGCACGCATCGCCGGCAAGCCGGCAACGCCGTTCCGCTATCGCGACTACGGCAACCTGGCCACGATCGGCCGCATGGCCGCGGTGGTGCACCTGGGCAAGCTGAAACTGTCGGGCGCGCTGGCCTGGTGGTTCTGGCTCACCGCGCACATCTTCTTCCTGATCGGCTTCCGCAACCGGCTGGTGGTGATGCTCAACTGGACCTGGGCGTACTGGAGTTACCAGCGGGCGGCGCGGATCATTCTGGGCAGCCGTGATTCGTGATTGGAACAGCGCCTGAAACTGTCATCCCGAGCGCAGCGAGGGATCTGCTTGACCCACCGACAAGCAGATCCCTCGCTGCGCTCGGGATGACAGGATGACAAGTGACGCACATACGAGAACGGCCCGGTTTCCCGGGCCGCTTCGAATCACGAATCACCAATCACAGCCTTCAGGCCGCAAACAGCGCCTTCATCTTCTTCAGCGCGTTGGCCTCGACCTGGCGGATGCGTTCGGCGGAGACGCCGTATTCGTCGGCCAGCTCCTGCAGGGTGATCTTGTTGTCGTCGTCCAGCCAGCGGCGCTTGATGATGTCGCGCGAGCGGTCGTCCAGGCGGCTCATCCCCTCGCGCAGCAGGCGCAGCTGGTGGTCCTCGCTGTCCATGCGCTCGTAGGCCTCGGACGGATCCTCGTCACTGGTGCGCAGATAGGCGGCCGGCGACGGCGGAGCGTGGTCCTCGTCGTCGCTGGCGGGCGCGTCGAAGCCGATGTCGCGGCCCGACAGGCGCGACTCCATCTCCAGCACTTCGCGCTCGGACACGTTGAGGTCGGCGGCCACGGCGCGCACTTCCTCGGCGTTCAACCAGCCCAGGCGCTTCTTGCTCTTGCGCAGGTTGAAGAACAGCTTGCGCTGCGCTTTGGTCGTGGCGACCTTGACGATGCGCCAGTTCTTGAGGATGTACTCGTGCATCTCGGCGCGGATCCAGTGCACGGCGAAGCTGACCAGGCGCACGCCCACTTCCGGGTCGAAGCGCTTGACCGCCTTCATCAGGCCGATGTTGCCTTCCTGGATCAGGTCGCCGAGCGGCAGGCCGTAGCCGTTGTAGCCGCGCGCGACGTGCACCACGAAGCGCAGGTGCGAGTGCACCAGTTCGCGGGCGGCGTCGAGGTCCTCGTGGTCGCGGAAGCGGTGCGCGAGCGCCTGTTCGTCCTCGACGGAGAGCACCGGAATCTGGTGCACCGCGCCGATGTAGGCGTCCAGCGAGCCGAGCGCGCTGGGCACCGGCAGGTTGTTGGGGACGAGGGAATTGCTGAGCGTGATGGCGGTCATGGGCATTATTTTAGCAGTGTCCATATACGACTGCTAATGAAAGGAGAAGTTCCCAGCGTTCCATTCATGCAACGGTCGGCCGGATCTGGCGGGGGCTGCAGCCAGGGAAACGACGATCGCGGCGGCTGCGGGACAGAATGCCTGCCCGTCGGCGCCTCCCGGGCGCATGGGGTCCGGGTTCGACCGGCCCCCGGCGCCGGAGTTCCGGGCAAAAAAACCCCGGGCGGACCCGGGGCAAGGAAAAGAAGAAGCGCGGTCCGCGTCGCCGGTGGCCGCACCGGGAGAAGGCCCGGCCGGCCGGGGCGTGCGTCGCGCCGCCGGCGGGGCCGGCGACGCGGGCCACGCAGGCGCTACAGGTCGAAGCCGAAGCCGATGCCGGCCGAGCTGTCATCGCTGCTGAACGCACCGCCGATCGAGAACGACGCGCGATCGCCGATCTGCTTGGCGTAGCCCACCGACAGCGCGCTCTCGCCGTTCTGCCAGCCGGCACCCACCGCCACGCGGCCGCGCTCGCTGCGCCCGCCGGCGGCGTTCATCGCCATGTTCATCATCGCCGAGCTCATCGCCCCCATCCGGTCGATCCGCTTGTCCTGCTGGTTCAACCGGTTGCCGAGGTTGTCGCTGAGCTGCTGGAACTGGTCGTCCAGCGCGGTGAACTTCGTATCGGTGTAGGCGTTGGCCGAGGCCAGCGTCTTGGTCGCCGTGGTGTCGGTGTAGGCGTTGGCCGAGTCCAGCGTCTCCTGGTCGACCGCGGCCGGGGCCGGGGCCTGGGCCACCGGCACGGACTGGCCACTGGTGGACGGGCCGGTGGGCGACGACGTCCCGGTGGTGCCGGCATTGCGCGACGAACCCGATTGCGGCTCGGCGCCCGCCACGCGGTCGTCGACCTGGCTGGCGTTGCTGGCCGCGGTGGCGGGGGTCGCGCCCTCCGTGGCGTTCGAGGTACCGGCTTCCAGCGCTCCGAGGCGGCCGTCGATGCCGCTGATCGCGCCGTCCAGCGCACCCAGCGCGTCACCGACGTTGTAGTAGTTGCCACCCTGGATCAGGTAGGTCGGGCCGCTGAAGCCGTTCGCACCCATCGATGCACCGCCGCCGAGGAACTGCGCCATCGAATCGCCCATGCCGAACAGCTGCGCGCCGTTGACCGCCTCGGTGCTGGTCGCCGACAGCAGGCCGGGCGCGACGTTGGCGATGGTGGTGCCGCCTTCGCCAGCCAGGGTGAGCCTGGCCTTGTCCTCGTCGTCGTACTTCACCGCGCCGGCCAGGTCGGCGTCGACGTCCTCGAGCGCGGCGTTGAACTGGCCGAGGTTGACCGCGTCGGTGTCCTGCGTGCCGGCGGCGACGTTGGCGAGCTGGCGTTCGCCACCAACGCTGCCGATCGAAACGCTGTCCGCGCGGTCGGCAACCGACCCGGCGCCGAGCGCAACCGCATTGGCAGCGGTGGCCTGCGCGCGGGCGCCGAGCGCCGTGCCGTCCGTGGCGGCTTCCAGCACGCGGGCGTCATAGCCCGCGGCCGTCGCGCCCATCGAGCGTGCCTGTGCGTTGGACCCCATCGCCGAAGCCGTGGCCGCGAGCGCCTGTGCGTTGGCACCCAGCGCGCTGGCGTTGGCCGCGGTCGCCTTCGCGTTGCTGCCGAAGGCCGAGGCGCTGACCTTGGTCGCCTGGCTGCCGGCGCCGACGGCAGTGCTGCCGTTGGCATCGGCCAGCGCGTTGCTGCCCGCGGCCAGCGTGCCGTCGCCGTTGGCCACGGCGTCGTCGCTGCCGTCCTGCGCGCCGCTGGCGGCGAAGTAGTGGTTGGTCTCGCCCACCTCTCCGGCCAGTTCGTCCAGCTGCGCCTTGTTCACCGCGTCGTTCGCCTCGGTGCCCGCGGCGACGTTGGTGATCTGGCGCGTGCGCGGAAAGCCGCCCAGGTTGAGGCTGTCGCCGGCACCGACGGAAATCGCGAAATCCCGGTCCGCAACGGAACCGGCACCGAGCGCCACGCTGTGCTTGCCCTCTGCGACTGCCACCTGCCCCAGCGCCAGCGAGCCTTCGCCGCTGGCGGTGCTCCTGCCTCCGATGGCGGTGGCGCGGTCGGCCGAGGCCACCGCGGCATGGCCGATCGCGAGCGAGTACACGCCGAGCGCACGGGAGTTGCCGCCAATCGCGGTGCTCCAGTCCTCGCGTGCGAAGCTCGCCACGCCGATCGCCGTGGCCAGGTCACCCCAGGCTTGCCCGGAGGAGCCGATTGCGGTGCTGCCCGCGCCGGTCGCTTGCGCGGCGGCGCCGATGGCGCTGCTCTGGTCACCCGAAGCGACGGCGTAGCGCACCTCGAACTCGCCCGTTTCCATGTCGAAGGTTTCGACGCCGCTGCCCAGCGCCGTGCTGCCGATGCCGCTGGCCTGCGCGCCACCGCCGAACGCGGAACTGTAGTCGGCCGATGCGGTGCTGCCGTAACCGCTCGCCGTCGCGACCTGCCCCAGCGACAGCGCACCGCTGCCGAAGGACGAGGCACCCTGCCCGATGGCGTTGGCGCCATCGCCCGCGGCGGTGGCGTATTCGCCTTCCACGTAGGCACCGGCACTGCTCTCGTCGCCGTCGGTGGCCTTGAAGAAGTAGTCGGTGTTGTCCGCGGTCTTGGCCACCTCCTGCAGCTGGGCGAGGTTCACCGCATCGGTGTCCTCGGTGCCCGCGGCAACGTGGGTGATCTGCCGCTCCTCGGCGAAGCCGTCGATGTTGGGACCGGCGCCGACCGAGACCGAGTTCGCCCGGTCGGCAACGGCGCCCGCACCGAGGGCGACGCTGTTGTCGCCCATGGCCTTGGCGTAGAAGCCCACCGCCAGCGAGTTCTCGCCGTCGGCAAAGGACGAACCGCCGAGCGCCGTCGACCAGCGCGCGTTGGCGAACGCCGACTCGCCCACCGCGGTGGCGTTGGCTTCGGTCGCGAAGCTGTTCCAGCCCAGTGCCGTGGACTGGATGCCGGTGGCCTGCGACGCCGACCCGAAGGCCGACGCACGCACGCCCGAGGCGACCGTCGCGACGTGGCCCAGGTTCGGACCGGCCGGGCGGCTGCCGCCGACCGCGGTGCTCTGGTCGCCGGTGGCCTGGGCGCTGTCGCCAACGGCCACCGCGCTTTCGCCTTCGGCGTTGGCGCGCGAGCCGAGCCCGGTCGCCCACAGGCCACTGGCGCTGGCGTTGGCGCCGAGCGCGGTGGTCAGGTCGCCGGTGGCCTGCGCACCCGCGCCGAACGCGGCCGCGCCGACGCCGGTCGCGGCGGTGGTACCTTCGATGGTGACGTCGCGCAGCAGCTCGGGGTCGTAATAGGTGTAATGCAGCTCGCCGCCCGCGGCGATGGACGAATCGCCGGCCGCCAGCGCGTTGAAGCCCAGCGCGGTGGCGTTGTCGGCCACTGCGTTGGCGCCGCCGCCGAACGCCGAGGCGCCGTTGCCGGTGGCGTTGGAGGCCTCGCCCGCCGCGACCGCGTTGTCGCCTTCGACGTACGCGCCGGCATCGCTGTCGTCGCTGCCGCTGGCCTGGAAGTACTTGCTGGTTTCACCGGCCGTGTCGGCCACTTCGTTGAGCTGGGCGAGGTTGACCGCGTCGGTGTCCTGCGTACCCGCCGCCACGTTGGTGACCTGCCGCTCCTCGCCGGCGCTACCCACCGACACGGTGTTCTCGCGGTCGGCGAGCGAGTAGGCGCCCAGCGCCACCGAGTTGGTCGCGGTGACGTCGGCCTGCGCGCCCAGCGCGGTGCTGCGCTCCACCCGCGCCTTGGCCCAACGGCCGAAGGCGCTGGCGTTCTCGCCCTGGGTGCCGGCGAACTGGCCGACGGCGGTGTTGGATTCGTCGTAGGCGGTGGCGTTGGCGCCGATCGCCACGCTGCGCGGCCCCATCGCCTTGGCGTCGCCGCCGATCGCGACCGACAGCGTCTCGTAGGCGCGCGCCTGGCTGCCGATGGCGATGGCCTTGTTGTCGCGCGCGGTGGCCGAGCCGCCGATCGCGATCGACTGCCGGCCGCTGGCCTCGGCGGTACCGCCGATCGCCACGGCCTTGTAGTCGGTCGCGCGCGCGGCGGTGCCCAGCGCGGTGGACTCCTTGCCGGTGGCCTCGGTCGACCAGATCTGGTGCTCACCGGTGGTGCCGTCGATCACTTCCATCTGCCCGCCGACCGCGACCGCGCTCTGGCCGACGGCCTGGCTGCCGACGCCGTAGGCCACGCTCCACTTGTCCGCCGCCACGGCGCCATAGCCGCTGGCGGTGGCCAGCTCGCCCAGCGCCATCGCGCTGCCGCCATAGGCGGTGGCGCCGAAGCCGATCGCGCTGGCCGCCTCGCCCGCCGCGGTGGCGTTGGCGCCCTCGACGTACGCGCCGACGCCATCTTCGTCCGGGTCGTCGCTGGCCTTGAAGAAGTAGTCGGTGTTGTCGGCGGTCTTGGCTACTTCCTGCAGCTGGGCGAGGTTGACCGCGTCGGTGTCCTCGGTGCCGGCGGCGACGTTCGCGAGCTGGCGTTCGTGGCCCGCGCCGCCAATCGACACCGTGCCGGCGCGATCGGCCAGCGAACCGGCACCGAGCGCGATGCTGTCCGCGCCCTCCACGCGACTGCCGACGCCGAGTGCGACGCCGCGGTCGGCAGCCACCGCCGAGCCGGTGCCGATGGCGACGCCGTGCTCGGCCGTTACGCTGGTCGCGTAGCCCAGGGCGATGCCGTAGTTGCCTTCGACCACGCTGCGGCTGCCGATGGCGGTGGCGTAGTCGGCGTCGACCGCGCTGATCGCGCCCAGCGCCATGGCCATGTGGCCTTCCGCGACCGCGCCAGCGCCCAGCGCCGAGGTCAGCGCGCCGTTGGCATACGCGGCCGGACCGAAGGCGCTCGCGCCCAGGCCCACCGCCGTGGTGCCGGTGAGGTAGCCGCTCGGGAATGCGCCGCCGCTCTGGAACAGCACCACGTCACCGGGGCTGCCGACGGCGACCGAGTAGTCACCGCTGGTATTGCTGCCGTAGCCGTAAGCCGACGAACCGACGCCGTCCACCTGCGCGTAGCCGCCGGTGGCGGTGCCCAGGTCGCCGGCGCTGCTGCGGTAGCCCGCGGCTGTGGACTGGATGCCGGTGGCCGCCGCCTCGACGCCGATGGCGCTGGCGTATTCGCCGCTGGCCTGCGCACCGGCGCCGGCGGCGATGGTCCAGGTGCCGGTCGCGCTGGCGCCCGCGCCCAGCGCGGTGGCGTCCTCGCCCGATGCAAGCGTGCCGGATTCGACGACGTTGCCGCCCGCGTCTTCGGTGGTGCGCGTGCCGCCCATGGCCACGCTCGATTCGCCGCTGGCCTCGGCGCCGCGACCGTAGGCCGAAGCGTCGATGCCACTGGCGGTGGCCCCATAACCGGTGGCGGTGGCGAACTCGGCCATCGCGCTTGCGCCGCTGCCGTAAGCCGAAGCGCCTTCGCCGATCGCGTTGGCCGCCTCGCCGGCCGCCGTGGCGTTGTCGCCTTCGACGTACGCGCCGACGCCATCTTCGTCCGGATCGTCGCTGGCCTTGAAGAAGTGGTCGGTGTTGTCGGCGACCTTGGCCACCTCGTCCAGCTGCGCCTTGTTCACCGCGTCGGTGTCCTCGGTGCCGGCGGCGACATGGGTGATCTGGCGGTCGATGGGGGCGATGTCGATCGGGATCTGGCCGTCGTGGATACGTGCGGGCGAACCCACCGAAATGCTGTTGTCGCGGTCGGCATAGGAACCTTCGCCCAGCGCCACGGCGTTGGTCACACCCGGCGCGACCTCGCTGCTGGCACCAAGCGCCAGGCTGCCGCCGCTGTCGGGGAAGACGATGCTGTTCCCGCCCAGGGCGACGCTGCCGTCACCGCCGGCGGCGGCCAGGGCGCCGAGCGCGATGCTGCTGTCACCCTGTGCGATGGCGTTCTCGCCCACTGCGGTGCTGCGCGGGCCGCGCGCCTGCGACCAGTTGCCGACCGCGGTGCTGAACACGCCGTAGGCGCGCGCCCTGCCGCCAATGGCCACGCTCTCGTCGCCGCGCGCGGTGGCGGCCTGGCCGAGCGCGGTCGCGCTCTGGCCGCTGGCCTCGGCCACCACGCCCAGCGCGGTGCTGCCGTACTGCGTGGCGCGGGCGGCGGTGCCGACGGCGGTCGACTCCTGGCCGGAGGCTTCCGTCGACCAGATCTCCTCCTCCCAGGTGTCGCCGTTGATCACCACCATCTGCCCGCCGATGGCGGTCGCGCTCTGGCCGGTGGCCTGGCTGCCGACGCCGTAGGCGCTGCTCCACTTCTCCGTCGCCACCGCGTTGTAGCCGCTGGCGGTGGCGAATTTGCCGACCGCGACCGCGCCGCTGCCCAGCGCCGACGCGCCCGTTTCGAATGCGCTGCTGCTGGCGCCGATGGCGGTGGTGTAGTCGCCGTCGGCCAGCGCGTCCTTGCCCAGCGATGTGCTGTCCTCGCCCAGGGCCGCGCTCTGGAAGCCATTGGTGGTGCTGCCCTGGCCGCTGGCGATGCTCAGCGCGCCGGTGGCGGTGGAATTACCACCGCTGGCCTGCGCGCCGGCGCCGACCGCGGTCGAGCCCTCGCCGTCGGCGCGGGTCAGCACGAATCCGTCGCCGCCATCGTCGAGGTAATAGGCGCCGCCGAGCGCCGTGCTGTTGGCTTGCATGGCCCGCGCGCCTGCGCCCAGCGCCGTGGCGGCCCGCCCATCGGCAATGGCTTCGATGCCCAGCGCCGTGCTCTGGGCGCCCACCGCAACCGCATTGCTGCCCAGCGCGCTGGCGTTGTCGCCCAGGGCCGTGGCGCCCGGTCCGACCGCGACGCTGGAACCGCCCTCGGCGGTGCTGGCGATGCCAACCGCGACGCTGAAGGCACCGCTGGCATACGACGCCGCGCCCAGCGCGGTGGCGTTGTCGGCGCTGGCCAGGGCGAAGTTGCCGACCGCGGTGGTGGCGAATCCGGTCGCGCGCGCCACCGGACCCAGTGCCGCGCCGTAGTCGCCGCTGGCCTTGGCACCGGCGCCGACCGCGACGCTCTGGGCGCCCGTTGCCGCGGTGTATTCCCAGCCGGCGAAGGTGTTGAACGCGCCGCCAATCGCAACGCTGGAGCCGCCCTCGGCCCTGGCCTTGGCGCCCATCGCGACCGCGCCGAGATCGCTGGCATTGCTTTCGCTGCCGACGGCGACCGCCCACTGGTTGCTGGCGTTGGCCTGCTGCCCGGTCGCCACCGAGCGATAGCCGCTGGCGACGCTGTTGGCGCCGCTGGCGACGGCGTTCTCGCCTTCGGCCAGCGCGTCTTCGCTGCCGTCGGCCGCGCCGTTGGCGGCGAAGAAGTGGTCGGCGTCCCCGGCGGCACGCCGCGGGGGCAGCTTGCCGCCGGCGCCGGGGAGCGGCTCGACACCCGCGGTGGCGCAGTCGGCATCGCGCCCGGCCCGGCGATCGCCGTCCGCGCTGCGGCAGATGTCGTCCTGCGCTGGCGCGGGCACCGTGGACAGTGTCGCGGGCGGAGCGGGCGACGCGGAAGTCTGGGCCAGGGCGGGCTGCGACAGGACCAGCAGCAGTGCGGCATAGAGGGGCGTACGGATCATCGTGTCTTCCTCGGAACAGGACGTCAGGGGCCTGCGGGGGCAGGCGGGCTGGAACGCAACGACAGCCACCGGACGCTGCCCCGGCGGCTGCCGCGCTGTCATTCCAGTTCCATGACGATCTTGTTTCCGGAAGATTTCCCGATCCGGTTCAGTGACTTACGGGACGGCCGGCGGCTCCGGCGGCAGCGGTGCCAGCAGCTCCGGCGGGATCGGCCGTTCGCCCGCCAGCTCCCGCGCGCGGACCAGCGCCGCCTCCCACTGCTCGCGCAGGCCGAGCCGGGCGTACAGCTCGACCTGCAGCAGGGCCAGCGCGAAGTCCTGCTCGGCCCAGGGCGCGGCGCGCCCGGCCAGGCCGCCGGCTTCGGCCGTCTGTCCGCGTGCCAGTCGCCAGTGCGCGTGGGCGACGACGGCTTCGGCGACTTCCTTCGGGATGGCGCGCTGCTCTGCGCGGACGAGCGCGGCCCGGTAGGCCGGTTCGCCATCCGCGCCGGCGCGGATGGCGCGGCGCAGCAGCTGTGCGACGCCGTCGCCGGACAGGTCGCCGCCGGTCGTGGCGTCGCCGGCCAGCGGCAGCCCGAGGTCGTCGGCGGCCTGGTCGCGGCGCAGCTCCAGCCAGGCGCGCAGGCGCGGGCGGCGTTCGGGCGGCCAGTCGTCCAGCGCGGCATCGGCGATGCGCATCACCGCGCGCGGGTCGCCGGCCTGGCGCGCCAGTTCCATGCGCAGGTAGTCGCGGCGCTTGTAGTCGCCCGGCACCACCTGCGCGGCTTCGGGCATCGCCAGCAGCTTGCCGGCCTCGGCCAGCCGGCCGACCGCGATCAGTGCCTCGGCGCGGCCGAGCAGCACATTGGCGCGCTGGGCCGGGTCGCGGATCCGCGGCAGCAGCGCCCAGCCGCGGTCGCTCTCGGCCAGCGCGGCCTCGGGCTTGAGCAACTGCAGGTGCGCGGTGAGCAGCATGCCGCTGATCCCGGCCAGCTCGTTGACCGCGCCCATCGATTCGAAGTCGCGCGCGGCCTTCTCGAAATAACCCACCGCCTGCGCCGGGCGCTCGCGGTCCATCTCCAGGTTGCCCAGGTTGGCGTCCACCCGCGCCACGGCCAGCGCGTCGCCGCCGCGCAGCAGCTGCACGCGTGCGCGGCCGAGGTCGGCCAGCGCCTGGTCGAAACGGCCCTGCGAGGAGCGCGTCACGCCGCGGCCGGTCAGCGCGCCGCCCAGCTCGACCGGCGTGCCGCGCCGTTCGAGCAGGTCGATCGCGGCGTCGTAGCTGCGCTCGGCTTCGGCGTAGCGGTCCAGGCGGATCAGCATCGCGCCGCGCGAATTGAGCAGGCGCGCGCGGAACATCGGGTCCGCGCGCGCGGCGTCGCCGGCCAGCAGCTCGTCGAGGGTGGCCAGCCCGCGCTGGTACTGGCCGGCGCGGAAATCCACCTGCGCCAGGCGATAGCGCAGCTGCGGGCGCGCGCGCTGCAGCTCCGGGGCCTCGTTGAGGATGCGGCGCGCGGTGTCGAGCTCGTTGGCCAGCATCGCCGAGCGGGCGCGCTGCAGGCGCTCGGCCAGCCCGGGTTCGGGCTCGTCGCTGGCGACGGCATCGCCGCCGAGCGCGGCCAGCAACCGGTCGCCGGCAACGCGCGCGGCGTCGAGCAGGTCCCCGCCCTGCGCCTTGCCGCGCTGCACGAGACCGTGGCGGTCGGTCGCGCGCAGTTGCACGCGCCAGTGGCCGCCGTCGCGGCTGGCCTGGCTCTCCACGATCCAGTCCACGCGTGCGGCCTCGCGCAGCTGCCGCATGTTGGGCGCCGGCCCGGCCTCGCCGGCGTCGCGCAGCAGGCTGAGCGTGGTGTCGCTCGACAGCGCCGGCAGGCCGCCGCGGCGGATGCGGTCGGCGAGGTAGTCCATCAGTCCGAGCCGTGCCCAGGCCACGTCGCCCGGGCCCTCGACGCGCGTGGGCAGCACCATGATGGCGCGCTGCGCCTGCGCGTCGGCCGCGGCCGGTGCGGCGGGCGGCTCCGCGCGCCGCTGCCAGGCGAAGACCGCAACCGACGCGACCAGCACGAGCACGGCCGCGACCGGCAACGCGCGTCGGCCGCGTCCCTTGCGCGAAGCCACGGGCACCGCAGGGAGCCGGGCATCCGGCGCCGGCACGGGTTCGTCGGCCACGGGCGGCGGCGTCTGCAGCGGCGCCGGGGCCAGCGTCGGAACGACTACCGGCGGCGCGGCCGCGGGCATGTCGGGTTCGACGGTGGTTTCGGCCACCCAGCGGTAGCCGAACCGCGGCACCGTGCGGATCGCCCGCTGCTCCTGGCCGTCGTCGCCGATCGCGCGCCGGCTGCGCAGGATGATCTGCGCCAGCTGCGCATCGGAAACGTCGTCGCGCGAGAACACCGCGCGCGCCAGCTCGTCGCGGTCCACCGCGCGATCGCGGTGCTCGATCAGGTGCACCAGGCATTCGAACACGCGCGCCGGCAGCGCCACCGCCGCGCCCCCGTGCAGCAGCTCGCGCTTGGCCAGGTCCAGCACGTGGCTCCCGAAGCGATAACGCGCGTTGGTCATGGGATCGGGAGGGGGAACAGGGCCTGCGCACGCATGGGGCGAACATCATCCCTCATTCGCGCGGCGGGCACAGCGCGGGGCGTTCAGCAAGGGACGGGGACTCGGGACTCGGGACTCGGGACTCGGGACTCGGGACTCGGGACTCGGGACTCGGGACTCGGGACTCGGGAAGAGCATGCGGCGCCTGTTCTTCGTTGTCATCCCGAGCGCAGCGAGGGATCTGCTTGGACAGCCAACAAGCAGATCCCTCGCTGCGCTCGGGATGACAGAATTCGACCGGGACGACAATTCGACCGGTCACCATCCGGCCAGTGACAGTCCGGCTGTTGCAGTTCGGTCGTTGCAGTTCGGTCGTTGCAGTCCGGCCGTTGCCGTTCGGCCCAACGCGGTGGTGGCGCGGCCCTACCGCTTCCCGCTTCCCGATTCCCCATTCCCGGCCCTGCCCACCCGCACCATGCGGTCGAGCAGACCGTCGAGGATCGAGGCCGGATCGGCGCTGCGCCCGGTGTGCACCGGCGAGACCTGGATGATCGAGCTGCGGCGCGCGGTCAGCCAGTGGAAGCGCGCGCGCGGCGGCAGGGCGCCGATCGGGCCGCTGCCGGGGCCGCCGCGGCAGATGGTCGCAATCGCCTCCAGGTGCGCGCGCAGGGTGTCGAGGTCGACGTGCGGGTCGAGCGCACGCACGCGCGCGGGGTCGAGTTCGATCCCGGCTTCGAGCAGCCCCGTCGACTGGCACGAGACGATCACGCCGACGTTGACGAACTCCTCGCGCTCGACCCGCGGCACGGCGCGGATCACCGCGTAGTCATAGATCGCCGTGGGCACGGATCGCCTCCTCGACGAATGCGTCGCGTGCGCGCAGCCGGGCGCGGAAGTGGTCGACGTAGGCTCGCCGGTGCGCGGCGACGTCGGCGAACGCCGGTTCACCGGTCAGCCAGGCGTCGGGCACCTGCGCGACGATGCGTTCGATGTCGCCGTCGCCGATGCGCGCGGCCAGCGCCGCGTCGGCTTCGCGCAGCCGCGTGGCCAGCGGCAGCAGCACGTGGTCGGCGATGCACTTGAACGGCGAGGCCGCAGCCTGCGCGGCACCGGTCCAGTCGTGGTGGAAGTACAGCGCCGCGCCGTGGTCGATCAGGTACAGCGCGCGGTGCCAGGTCAGCAGGTTGGTGTTGCGCGGCGTGCGGTCGACGTTGGCGACGAAGGCGTCGAACCAGACGATCGACGAGGTCAGCAGCGGATCGGGGCGGTCGACCAGCGGGTCGAAGTTCATCGAGCCGGGCAGGTAGTCGAGCGCGACGTTGAGTCCGCCGCTGGCGCGGATCAGGTCCTGGATCTCGGGATCGGGTTCGGTGCGGGCCAGGTCCGGGTCGAGATCGGCCAGCACGATCTCCGGCACAGGCAGGCCGAGCAGGCGCGCGAGTTCGCCGGCGATGACTTCGGCGACCAGCGCCTTGGCGCCCTGCCCCGCGCCGCGGAACTTCATCACGTACATGCCGTCGTCGTCGGCCTCGACCACGGCCGGCAGCGAGCCGCCCTCGCGCAGCGGGGTGACGTAGCGGGTGGCGGTGATCGTCCTCACGCGACTTCAAGCTGCGCGCGCGGCGGCAGCGACCAGTCGACCGGCGCCTGTCCGCTGCGCGACAGGTAATCGTTGGTCGCGGAAAAATGCCCGCAGCCGAGGAAGCCGCGGTGCGCGGACAGCGGCGAGGGATGCGTGGTGCGCAGCACGCGGTGCCGGCGCGGGTCGATCACCGCGCCCTTTTTCTGCGCATAGCTGCCCCAGAGCAGGAACACCAGGCCCTCGCGCTCGCGGCCCAGCGTTTCCACGACGTGGTCGGTGAAGCCCTCCCAGCCTTTGCCCTGGTGCGAGCCGGCGCGGCCTTCCTCCACGGTGAGCACCGAGTTGAGCAGCAGCACGCCGCGCTGCGCCCACGGCATCAGGTAGCCGTGGTCGGGACGCGCGATGCCCAGGTCGCGCTGGATCTCCTTGAACATGTTGTCCAGCGACGGCGGCACCGGCACGCCGGGCAGTACCGAGAAGCACAGCCCATGCGCCTGGCCGCGGCCGTGGTACGGGTCCTGGCCGAGGATGACCACTTTCACCGCGTCGAACGGCGTGGCGTCGAACGCGGCGAAGATCTGCCGCGCCGGCGGGAAGATCCGCGCGCCGGCGGCATGGCGCTCGCGCAGGAAAGCCGACAGCGCCCGCATGTCCTCGCGCTGCAGGTAGTCGCCGATGCGCGCCTTCCAGGACGGTTCGAGCTTGATGCGGTCGTCGGGCATGGGAATCGGGAATCGGGAATCGGGAATCGGGAATCGGGAATCGGGAATCGGGAATCGGGAATCGGGAATCGGGAATCGGGAATCGGGAATCGGGAATCGGGAATCGGGAATCGGGAATCGGGAATCGGGAATCGGGAAGAGCATGCGGCACCTGTTCTTTATTGTCATCCCGAGCGCAGCGAGGGATCTTGCCGGTTGGTTGCCCAAGCAGATCCCTCGCCGCGCTCGGGATGACAAATTCGAATGGGATGACTGCTGTTCGGCCGTTGACTGTTCGGCCGTTGACTGCTCGCTGTTGACGGGTCGGCCGACGCGGTGGCGGCGCGAACGACGCCGCTCTATCGATTCCCGAGTCCCGGGTCCCGGGTCCCGTCATGCAACCCCGCCAGCCGCAGCTGGAACAGCACCTTGGTCACCAGCAGCCGCTCCTCGATCGGCTTGAGCACCAGGTCGTTGGCGCCCTCGCGCAGCAGCGCGGACTGGTTGTCGGGGTTGGCGTCGCCGGTCATCACCAGTACCGGCAGGCGGCGCTTGCCGTAGCCGAACTCGTGGCGGATCGCGTGCAGCAGGTCGTGCCCGTCGAGGTCGCCCTTGAGGTACACGTCGGTCAGCGCCAGGTCGACGCCGGGCGCATCGTCGTTGCCGGCGTGTGCGCGCAGGAACTCCAGCGCGTCCTCCACGCTGGACACGTGGGTCACCCGCATCTGCTGGGCCTGCAGCATGCGCGTGGTGGCGATGGCGACGGTGCGGCTGTCCTCGACGTACAGCACGTGCGCGTCGGGAATCGGCTGCGGATGCACGTAGCCGCGAATGAACGCAGCCAGCGCCTGGTGGCCGTCGGCCTTGTCGAAATAGTCGGTGACGTCCTCGGAAAAGCTGCGCGCCTCCAGTCGCGACTGCGCGTCGCCCGAGACCACGATCACCGGCACGTAGCGCTGGCCCGCGGCCGCGCGCACCGTGCGCGCCAGTTGCAGGCCGTCGCCGTCGGGCAATACCAGCGAGGTGGTGACCAGGTCCACTTCGGCCGCCTGCAGCGCCTGCCCGGCCTCGGCCAGGCCGCTGCAGCCGACGACGTCCACGTGCGCCAGCTCCTTGCGCAGCACGTCGCCGATCAGGCGCCGCACCAGCTTCGAGCCGTCGACGACCATGATCCGCGGCGCGTCGCTGGCGACGTGGCGCAGGTCGTGGCTGCGCTTGTTCATGTGTCGGTCGGCCGCGTCTGGCGTAGGTAGTGGCCGGTGACGACGCCGGCGCCGAGCCAGCCCAGCACCGTGGCGCCGGCCAGCACCGCCAGCGCGACCGGCGGGTTGAAGCCGGTCAGTTCGAAGCGGCTGCCGTAGCTGGCCGCCAGCTGCGCCAGCGGTTCGCGCAGCGCGTGGCCGGCGGCGGCGAGCAGGCCGATCGCCAGCGCGCCGGCGCCGATGCCGTACCACGCGCCCAGGTACAGGAACGGGCGGCGGATGAAGCCGTCGGTGGCGCCGAGCAGCTGCAGCACGGCGATTTCCTCGCGCCGCGACTGGATGTCCAGGCGCACCGTGTTGCCCACGACCAGCAGCGCGCCGAGACCGAGCAGGAACGCCAGCACCCACGCCACGCGCCCGCCGAAGCGCAGCCAGCCGTCCAGGCGCTCGCGCCACTGGCTGTCGTGCTGCACCAGTTCGGCCTCGGGCAGCTGCGCCAGGCCCGATGCCAGCATCGCCTCGTCGCCGCTCGGGGTGAGGATGACGACCCACGGCAGCGGGTTGTCGCCGGCGGCGTCGATCGCCTCGGCCGGGATGCCCTTCTCGCGCAGCGACTGCAGGCCCTGCGCTGGCGTGCGCAGGGTGACCTTGCCCACGCCATGGCGCGCGCGCAGTTCCTCGGCCAGCGCCTTCGCGCGCGCCTCGCCGACGTCCTGCTTGAGGAACACGCTGATCTCGCGCGACTGCTGCACGCTGCCGGAAAAACGGTCGACGTTGCCCAGCACCAGCCACAGCCCCAGCGGCAGCGCCAGCGCCACCGCCATCACGCCGATCGTCAGTGCGGTCGCCCACGGCTTGCCGAGCACGCGGCCGAGGCTGGCGACCAGGCTGTAGACGTGGTGGTCGAACCAGGTGCCGACGCCCGAGTGCTGCGCACGCCGCGCCGCATGCGCAGGCCGGACCTCCGCGTCGCCGGCCGGGGCGGTCGTGGGCTCATTCATCGGCCAGGTCCTCCGGCGAGATGTCGTCGGCCAGGGTGCCGTGGTCGAGCACCAGCACGCGCTTCTTCATGCGCTTGACCAGGCCCAGGTCGTGGCTGGCGACGAGGACGCTGGTGCCGCGCTCCGGCAAGGAGGCGAACAGCGCCATGATCTCGGCGGCCAGCGTCGGGTCGAGGTTGCCGGTGGGTTCGTCGGCCACCAGCAGGCGCGGCTCGCCGACCACGGCGCGGGCGATGCCGATGCGCTGCTGCTCGCCGGCCGACAGCTGGGTGGGCAGCGCGCGCTCGCGGTCGCCCAGGCCCAGGCGCTCAAGCACGCTGCGCACGCGGCGGCCGATCTCGCCGCGCTTCATCCCGCGCAGGATCAGCGGCAGGGCAACGTTGTCGAACACGCTGCGATCGGTGAGCAGGCGGTGGTCCTGGAACACCACGCCCACCTCGCGCCGGTGCAGCGCCACGCGCCGGCCGCGCACCTTCATCAGGTTGCGCTCGCCGAACAGCACCGCGCCGCGGCTGGGCCGCTCGGACAGGTGGATCAGCTTGAGCAGCGTGCTCTTGCCCGCGCCCGAGTGGCCGGTGACGAACAGCATCTCGCCGGCGCCGACCTCGAAGCTCACCTCCGCCAGCGCGGCGCGGCCGCCCGGGTACTGCTTGCTGACGTTGTCGAAGCGCAGGACGCTCATTGAAAGGCCGGGAATGGGAGTCGGGAATGCAGAACCGGAAGGCTAAAGCTTCCCGGCCCGATCTGCCATCGTCATTCCGGGCCTTGCGGATCAGGTTGCGCCAGGACGCAACCCGCGCGCGGGATGCCGGGAAACGGAAGCAATCCCGGCCCTTCCGGGTCCCGGGCTCCGAGTTCCGGGTCCCGGCTCCTCAGTGCTGCGTCCGCGGCCCCCGCGTGACCAGCTTCTTCAGGCCGCTGCCGATGCGCGAGATCAGCGAGGACGGCTTGTCGGTCGCGGTCGATGCGGCCTGCGGCGCCGGCTTGCCGGACGCGCGTGCGGGCCGGGCCTTGATTTCGCGCGGGCCGGATGCCGGGCGGGCGCCGGTGCCGTTGGGGTTGCTCGCACCGTTCGCGGCGGGCTTGCCGCCGGCACCGTTTGCGCCGGCCGCCTGCGGCGGGTTCGCCTCGGCGCCCTCGATGCTGCGGCCGCGCCTGCGGCGACGGCGCTTGCGCGGCGGGCGCGCGGGTTCTTCGCCAACGCCGACCGGCGCTTCGGCCGCGCGTGCGGCCTGCGGCCGGGCCGGCGCGGCTGCGGCGGCGTCGCCGGCTTCTTCCTTCCTGCGGCGCGGCGGCCTCGGGCCGCGTTCGCCGCGGCTTTCGCCGCCGGCGCCACGCCCGCCGCCGCCACTGCCGCGGCCGCCTGACGCCTTGCGCGGGCCACCGCGGCGCGCGTCCTCGGCGACGCGCTGCTCGCGCGCCTCGCGAAAGATCTCGCTGACGCTCTCGCCCTCGGCGGCCTGCGCTTCCACGCCTTCGCGCGGCTTGCGCGGCAGCGCGACCAGCAGGTCCTCGGTGACCGGCTCGGACGGGATCTTCTGGTCGATGTAGGCCTCGATGTCCGGCAGGCCCATCGCGTAGCGTTCGCAGGCGAAGCTGATCGCGTCGCCCTCGGCGCCCAGCCGCGCGGTGCGGCCGATGCGGTGCACGTAATCCTCGGCGTCGAACGGCAGGTCGTAGTTGTAGACGTACTGCACGCCGTCGATGTGCAGGCCGCGCGCGGCCACGTCGGTGGCCACCAGGATCTCGAGCTGGCCGGCCTGGAACTTCTTCAACAGCGACTCGCGCTTCTTCTGCGGCACGTCGCCGGAGAGCACGCCGACGCGGTAGCCGGCGCGCTCCAGCGCGCGCGCGACGCGTTCGACGAACACCTTGGTGTTGACGAAGATCATCGTCCGCGCGCCCTCGCTGCGCGACAGCAGGCCCAGCAGCAGCGGCAGCTTTTCCTCGTCGGCCGGGTAGTACAGCTTCTGGCGCACGCGCGCGGCGGTGATCGTCTCGGTTTCGACGACGATCTTCTCCGGCTCGTTCATGTGCTCGTAGGCCAGCTCCAGCACGCGGTGGCTGAGCGTGGCCGAGTACAGCAGCGTCTGGCGCTCGGTGCGCGCCGGCATGCGCCGCAGCAGGAAGCGGATGTCCTTGATGAAGCCCAGGTCGAACATGCGGTCGGCCTCGTCCAGCACGCACACCTCGCAGGCGTGCAGGCTGACCACCTTGTGCTGCTTGACGTAGTCGATCAGGCGGCCGGGCGTGGCGATGATGACGTCAGCGCCTTCCTGCAGCATCTGGCGCTGCTTGTCGTAGTCGACGCCGCCGTAGACCAGTGCGAACTTCAGGCCCAGCTCGGAGCCGAACTTCACCGCGTCCTTGTGGATCTGGATCGCAAGCTCCCGGGTTGGCGCCAGGATCAGCGCGCGCGGGTCCTCGGGCTTGCGGTCGGCGAGCGCGGGCTTGGTCAGCAGGCGGTTCACCACCGTGACCAGGAAGGCCAGGGTCTTGCCGGTGCCGGTCTGGGCCTGGCCGGCGACGTCGCCGCCCGGCAGCGCGACCGGCAGGGTCAGCGCCTGGATCGGCGTGCAGCGGGTGAAGCCTGCGGATTCGAGCCCGGCCAGCAGCGCCGGATGCAGCTCAAAGGAAGAGAAGGTGATGTCGGTAAGGGGCTTGTCGCTCATGCGTTCATATAGGTCCGCGCGGCGGTGCGCGCTTGCGTGGAATGCGGTGGCCGCGCAGACTGCCGGCACCGGAAGGAAAGTCGAATCGCGGCCCGGAGCGGACCCCGCGCGGGTCCCGGAAACTCCCTGGAGCGCCTTGGAACGCCCTTGGAATTGGTCGCGAATCGCCCCAGTTTAGCAGTTAACCGCCGCCGCCATGGCCCCCGGGCCCGGCCGCGGCCAAGATTTGGTCCCATTCAGGAGAACTCCGTGAGCGACAAGGTCATCCACGCCACCGACGCCGATTTCGACAGCACCGTCCTGCAGTCGTCCGAACCCGTGCTGGTCGATTTCTGGGCCGAATGGTGCGGCCCCTGCAAGATGATCGCCCCGGCGCTCGACGAACTGGCCGAGACCTACGACGGCAAGGTCCGGATCGCCAAGGTCAACGTCGACCAGAACCGCGGCACGGCGATGAAGTACCACGTGCGCTCGATCCCGATGCTGCTGCTGTTCAAGGACGGCCAGGTCCAGGCGACCCAGATCGGCGCCGTGGGCAAGGCGCAGCTGGCGCAGATGATCGACAAGGCGCTCTGAATCGACTTTCCGGCCACTGAAGGTTGGCGGTGGGGAGTGGCCGTGGCCGCTTCGCCCGCCTGAACCGCACCGTGTCGGCCCCGTGGCCCGTGCCGACACCGCTTGCCGCAGCGCCCGCGCGGTGCTAGTTTCACCAATGACCCGGCGTGATTCTTGCCTGCTCCAGGCCCGCCGCACCCGTCTGAAGACCCCACTCTACCCATCCCGCCCGCCCTCTGCGGGCGCTCGCAGCTAGCGAGGAATTCGCACTTGTCCGACAACACCCCCGATTCCGGCGACACCGCCGAGAAGCGCGTGCGCAAGCCGCGCGTGACCAAGGCCGCCAAGGCCGCAAAGACCGGGGAAGCCGCGGCCGCGCCGCCGGCTCCCGCCGCACCCGCGGCCCCGCCCGCCGCGCCCGAACCCGCCGCGCAGCCGCAGGCCGCCTCCGGCGACTCGCAGCAGTCGCAGCAGAACGACGCCGGCGAGCCGCGCCAGCAGGGCGGCAACAACGCCGGCAACCGCCAGGGCAACAACAACCGCCGCGACCGCTTCCGCAACCGCCGCGACCGCAGCCGCGGCCGCGACGACGGCCTGCCGCGCGACGACAACGCCGCCGACCAGGGCCAGCGCCTGCCGCCGCCGAGCATCCCCGAGGGCTTCCCGCAGTATTCGCTGGGCGACCTCAAGCGGATGCCGGCGCAGAAGCTGCTCGACATCGCCGACCAGCTCGGCATCTCCGAAAGCGTCGCCCGCGCGCGCAAGCAGGACGTGATCTTCGCCCTGCTCAAGGTGCTCACCCGCACCAGCGAGGGCGTGCAGGCCGACGGCGTGCTGGAGATCCTGCCCGACGGCTTCGGCTTCCTGCGCGCGGCCGAAGCCAGCTACCTGGCCGGCCCGGACGACACCTACATCTCGCCCAGCCAGATCCGCCGCTTCAACCTGCGCACCGGCGACCACCTCTCCGGCCGCATCCGCTGGCCCAAGGACGGCGAGCGCTACTTCGCGCTGAACGTGGTCGACACCATCAACGGCGAGCCGCTGGAAGCGTCGAAGAACAAGGTCCTGTTCGAAAACCTGACCCCGCTGTTCCCGCGCCGGCGCTTCAAGCTCGAGCGCGGCGACGGTTCGTCCGAGGACATCGCCGGCCGCATCCTCGACCTGATGGCCCCGCAGGGCAAGGGCCAGCGCGCCCTGATCGTGTCGCCGCCGAAGGCGGGCAAGACGATCATGATGCAGCAGATCGCCACCGCCATCACCACCAACCATCCCGACGTGCACATGATCGTGCTGCTCATCGACGAGCGGCCCGAGGAAGTCACCGAGATGCAGCGCACCGTGCGCGGCGAAGTGATCAGTTCCACCTTCGACGAGCCGGCCGCGCGCCACGTGCAGGTCGCCGAGATGGTGATCGAGCGCGCCAAGCGCCTGGTCGAGCACAAGAAGGACGTGGTCATCTTGCTCGACTCGATCACCCGTCTGGCCCGCGCCTACAACAACGTGGTGCCCAGCTCCGGCAAGGTGCTGACCGGCGGCGTCGATGCCAACGCCATGCACCGCCCGAAGCGCTTCTTCGGCGCCGCGCGCAACGTCGAGGAAGGCGGCTCGCTGACCATCATCGCCACCGCGCTGGTGGACACCGGCAGCGCGATGGACAAGGTGATCTACGAGGAGTTCAAGGGCACGGGCAACTCCGAGATCCACCTCGACCGCCGCATCACCGAGAAGCGCGTGTACCCGGCGATCAACGTCAACCAGTCGGGCACCCGCCGCGAGGACCTGCTGATCGAGCCGGAACTGCTGCAGAAGATCTGGATCCTGCGCAAGCTGCTGCACCCAATGGACGAGATCGCGGCGATGGAATTCCTGCTCGACAAGATGAAGAGCACGAAGTCCAACGACGAGTTCTTTGCGTCGATGAAGCGCTGAGGCGGGGGTTCCCCCGCCCCAATGTGGTAGGAGCGGCTTCAGCCGCGAGCTTTTGAATGACACCGCGACTTTGGGAAAAAGCTCGCGGCTGAAGCCGCTCCTACAGGAATCGAAGGCCCCGCTCCGGCGGGGCTTTTGCATTGCCGGCGGGCCTCAGCCGATCCGCTCGAACGAGAACAGCCGCGCCAGCGGATGCCGGCGCCGCTCGATCCGCGCCCGCAACAGGCCGGCACCGAGCATGCTGTAGGTGATCCCGTTGCCGCCGTAGGCCATGGCGAAGTGCACGCGCGGGCCGTGCTGCGGGTGCGGGCCGAAGAACGGCAGGCCGTCCACGGTCTCGGCGAAGGTGCCGGCCCAGGCGAAGGTCGGCTGCAGCGGCAGCTCCGGGAACAGCTTCTGTACTTTCTTCATCAATACGTGCGCCTTGCGGTCCACCCGCCCGTCGCGCCGCGCGGGAATGTCGATCGCGTCGTCCTCGCCGCCGATCAGCAGGCGGCCGTCGTCGGTGGCGCGCAGGTACAGGTACGGGCGTGCGGTCTCCCACAGCATCGTGTCGCGCAGCGGGCCGAGCACGGCGGCGTCGACCGGATCGGTGACGAAGGCGTAGCTGCTGCGGTTGCGCGCCACGCGCTGCCGCAGCCACTGCTGGCTGGCGTAGCCGGCGGCGAGGACGAGGTGCTTCGCGCGCACGAGGTGGCCTTCCACGGTGCGCAGCGCCACGCTCCGGGGCGCGACCTCGATCGTCTCGACGCGGTTGCGGTCGAACACGCCCACGCCCTGCCGCTGCAGCCGTGCGAACAGGCCGTAGGCCATGCGGTAGGGATCGACCGCGGCCGCGGGCCGGTTGAGGATGGCGGCTGGCGCCTCGAACCCGTAGCGCGCGCGCACCGCGCCGGCAGGCAGCCATTCGACGTCCAGACCGTGGCGCAGGCGCAATGCGCACTCCGCCTCCATGTCGCGGACATCGCGGCGCCGGCTGGCGAAGTACAGGCTGTCCATGCGCCTGAACCCGGTTCCGCGCAGTTGCCCGGCCAGCCGCCCGAGCATCGGGATCGCCTCGGCGCAGGAACGATAGGCAAGCACCGCCGCCTCCTCGCCAAGGCGCCTGGCCAGTTCGACCATCGGGGTGTCGATCTCGTACTGCAGCAGCGCCGTGCTCGCCGCGGTGCTGCCCCAGGCGATGTCGCGCTGCTCCAGCACCGCCACGTCATGACCGTGCCGCGCGAGCTCGTCGGCAATGAGCGCACCGGTGATGCCGCCGCCGAGCACGGCGACATCGCAGCGCAGGTCGCCCTGCAGGGGCGGGAATGCGCGCAGCAGGCCGTTGCGCACCGCCCACCACGGATAACCGCTCTTGAGATCCATGCCGCCGCGTTCTTCTGAAAACCGCATGGCGCCATCTTCCGCGTGGCGACGGCGTGAGCGCGTGTTGCGGGCACCGGGGCGCCGCGAGGGCGCGGCGCAGGAAATGCAGGAACGGAAAGCCGCGCGATGCGCGGCTTTCCCGCGGGCTTCAGCCCTGCAGCGACGTCAGCAGGACCAGGCCGGTACCCACCATCTGGACCGCTCCATCGGCAAGCGCGTCGGTGGTGTCGGCGTCGTCCAGCCAGGGCGCGCGCCGGGACGGTCCGGGCAGGTACGCCACCCATTGGCCGTAAT
Organism: Luteimonas lutimaris; assembly: GCF_039537065.1. Classification (NCBI taxonomy): domain Bacteria; kingdom Pseudomonadati; phylum Pseudomonadota; class Gammaproteobacteria; order Lysobacterales; family Lysobacteraceae; genus Luteimonas; species Luteimonas lutimaris. The sequence continues at coordinate 39,712 of NZ_BAAAZU010000002.1, forward strand.
CGGTCTTCCCTTCGCCGAGACTGAAGCTGACGGGGACGCGTACCGACCAGAACGGCTGGCCGGCCAGCTTTCCGGTGGTGGGGGGCACGAAGGTCCAGCGCCGCGCCGCATTGGCCGCCGCGTCACCCAGCCTCTTGCGGAACTGCTTCATCTGCGGCTTGCTGGAATACACGGTGAGGTTGACGCGCTCGACGACGACATCCTCGACCTTGCCGTCACGCCCGATCTTGAGCACGAGGTAGGCCGTGCCCTGGGCGCCGGCGACGACGAGGTCGTGGGGATACCGCGGCGGAGACATGTTCCTGTGCCGGATCCCGTCCGTTTCCTGCGCGTCGCCCTCGCCGAAGGAGGACCCGACGATGGACACCTGGAAACTGTCGTCACCCACGGGCTTGGCCAGCATCCGCAGGCTCATCTTCGCTCGCGCCGGCACCGCCTTGCCGTCGACCAGCACCGGCTTGAAGCGCCAGTCCGGCACCCACTTCGCGATGCTCGAAAGCACGTAGGCGGGCACCTTGTCCTCGTGGTCGATCGCGTAGCCGGTCACCTTGCCCTCGGCATCAACGCTGATCTGGCCGGTCAGCACCATGCTGGCCTCGGCCTGCTTGATCACGCGCTGGGGCGTCGCCATGGCCACGGCGGCCGTCGCCAGCAGCAAGATGGCGAACAGTCCCTTCGGAATCCAGGTTCCCTTCATCGGTCGATCTCCACTCCTGTTGGAAACGGCAGGTTAGCGAGGCAGGTCGCGCCGGCGCAAATCCGCACACGGCCGCCAAACGGCGACGATGCATAATCGGCGCGGAGGTGCGCATGCACGGAAGTGGTCTCGAACTGGCGCTGGTGTTCCTGCTGGCCGCGGTCATCGCGGTGCCTGTGTTCAAGAAGCTCGGCCTGGGCGCGGTGCTGGCGTATCTGGCGGCGGGGGTGGTGCTGGGGCCGGACGGACTCGGACTGGTGCGCGACACCGACCGCATCCTCGACGCGGCCGAGATCGGCGTGGTGATGCTGCTGTTCGTGATCGGGCTGGAGCTGTCGCCGGCGCGGCTGCGGGTGATGCGGCGGCCGGTGTTCGTCTCCGGCGGGCTGCAGGTGCTGCTCAGCGCGCTGGCGCTGGGCGCGATCGCCTACGCCGCGCACCTGCACTGGAAGAGCGCGCTGGTGGTGGGACTGGGCCTGGCGCTGTCCTCCACCGCGGTCGGCCTGCAGCTGCTGGGCGAACGCAAGGAGCTGACCACCGACTACGGCCGGCTGGCGTTCGCGATCCTGTTGTTCCAGGACCTCGCGGCGATCCCGCTGCTGGCGGCGATCCCGCTGCTGGGCGGCGCCAAGGATCAGACCCTGACCTGGGCGATCGCGCTGCAGGCGCTGGGCGCGGTTGCGCTGGTGGTGGTCGGCGGACGCTATCTGCTGCGCTACGTGTTCCGCGTGGTCGCGCGCACGCGAATGCCGGAGGTGTTCACCGCCACCGCGCTGTTCGCGGTGCTGGGGTCGGCGTGGTTCATGCAGGGCGCGGGCCTGAGCGCGGGCCTGGGCGCGTTCATCGCCGGCGTGCTTCTGGCCGACTCGGAGTTCCGGCACGAGCTCGAATCGCAGATCCAGCCGTTCGAAGGCCTGCTGCTGGGGCTGTTCTTCATCGCCGTGGGCATGGGCATCGACCTCGACCGCGTGGTTGCCGAGCCGCTGCTGATCGCCGGCGGCGTGCTGGCGCTGCTGCTGGTGAAGTTCTCGATCCTGTTCGTCGTCGGCCGGCTGTGGCCGGGGCGGCTGCCGCCGCGCGAGGCGATGGCGCTGGGCGGGGTGCTGTGGCTGGGCGGCGAGTTCGCGTTCGTGGTGTTCAACGAGGCCATGCGCGTGCGCCTGATCGACTCGGTGGCGCACGACCGGCTGGTGGCGATGGTGGGCGTGTCGATGGCGCTGACGCCGCTGCTGCTGATCGGCATCACCCGGCTGCTGCGGGAAATGCCGGCGCGCGCGGCCTCGGCGCCGCGGCCGGACTTCGACGACATCGCCGACCACCAGCCCAAGGTGCTGGTCGCGGGCATGGGCCGCTTCGGCCAGATCGTCGCGCGGCTGCTGGTGGCGCAGCGGATCCCGTTCGTCGCGCTGGAGCACAACCTGGACACGGTCGAGGGCCTGCGCCGGCTCGGCAACGAGCTGTACTACGGCGACCCGACGCGGCCGGACCTGCTGCGCGCGGCCGGCGGCGAGCGCATTCAGGTGTTCGTGATGGCGATGGACAACCCGGAGACCAACACCAAGGCGGTGCGCCTGGTGCGGCGCATGTATCCCAACGCCAAGGTCTTCGCCCGCGCGCGCGACCGCCAGCACGCGTGGCGGCTGATGGACCTGGGCGCGACGGTGTTCCGCGAGCTGTTCGGTTCGAGCCTGAAGATGGGCGAGGAAGTACTGGTCGCGCTGGGCATGCCGCCGGAGCAGGCCGGCGAGCACGCCGGGCGCTTCCGCGAGCACGACAACAACCTGCTGCGCGCGCAGCACCTGGTCTACGACGACGACGTCGCCCTGCGCCAGACCTCGCGCGAGTCACGGGTGGAGCTGATGCAGCTGTTCGCCGCCGATTCCAGCGGCTCGGACGATCCGGAACAGGTGCCGTCGCCGCAGCCGCACAAGTCGGGCGGCTGACCGGCCGACACACGCGTGGGAGCGGCTGAAGCCGCTCCTGCAGGCATGCGCTAGCTGCGATCGCGCAGGAACCGCGCCATCGACACCCCCGACTGCAGCGGCGCGAACTCGGCAGCGACGTCGACGAAGCCGCGCATCACCGCGATCTCGCGTGGGGTGCGGTTGAGCGCGTCGCGCAGGTCCGGGTCGCAGCCGGCGCGCAGCAGGCGCTGGGTCATGCGCAGCTGGCCGTGCAGCGCGGCCAGGTGCAGCGGACCGAAGCCGCGCGGGTCCTGCGCGTCGAGGCTGACCTCTTCGTCGAGCAGGTGGTCGAGGCCGGCCATCACCACGTCCTCGTCGCAGGCGGTGCCCGGTTCGGCGCGCGCGCCCAGCAGCAGCAGCAGCGGGGTCACGCCGCTGGCAGCCGCGGTGTCGGCATCGGCGCCGGCCAGCAGCAGGGTGTCGAACAGGGCCAGCAGGCGCGCGCGGTCGCGGCAGGTGAAGCCGTACAGCGCCGCGCAGTGCAGCGGGGTCAGGCCCTGCGCGTCGGCGGCCTGCACGTTGGCGCCGGCGGTGAGCAGGCGGGCGCACAGGTCGGGCAGGCCGAGCGCGGCGGCCAGCATCAGCACGGTGACGTCGCCGGGCAGGCGCTGTTCGAGCGTGGCGCCGGCGGCGAGCAGGCGTTCGACGATCTCGCCCTGGCGCATGCTCACCGCCGCCGACAGCGGGGTCGCGCCGGTGTGCGCGGCCTGCTGCGGGTCGGCGCCGCGGTCGAGCAGCAGGTCGACGGTGCCGGTGTGGCCGCCGCCGGCCGCGCGCAGCAGTGCACTGCAGCCCTGCGTGTCGACCGTATCCACCGGCAGCCCGAGGTCGAGCAGGCGCCGCACGGCGTCGGTATCGCCGACGATGGCGGCGGCGGGCACGTCGGTGTCGCGCAGCGCGCGCCCCGGCAGCGGCCAGCCGCGCCAGTCGAGCCAGTCGGCCAGGTCGCGGCGGCCGCCCGACAGCGCCACGCCCAGCGGAGTCTGGCCGTCTGCGGCGCGCACCGCCGGCGAGGCGCCCTTGCGCACCAGCAGTTTCAGCGCGGACTCGCGCGCGAGCGCCGCGCACAGGTGCAGCGCGGTCATGCCGTGGGCGTCGCGCGCGTCGAGATCGACGCCGCAGTCGACCAGCCGTTCGATCAGGCGCATCCAGCCCAGGCGCACGGCGAGTGCCAGCGGCGGATCGCCGTCGGGCGAGGCGGCGAAGGGGTCGGCGCCGCGGTCGAGCAGGTCCAGCGCGCACTGCTCCAGCGCGCGCCCGGCCTGGTCGCCGGCCGCGCAGGCACCGAGGAAACGCGCCAGGCCGCCGGCGCCCGCGGGCGAGGCGCCACGGCGCAGCAGCAGCTGCAGCGCCGGCAGCGCCGCGTGGCCGCGCGCGAGCAGCGCGAACACGGGCGTGTCGCCGTCGCCATCGCGCGCGTCCGGATCGGCGCCGCGGTCGAGCAGCCATTCGATGCGCGGCAGCGAGAGAGGCGCCTCGTCGTCGAGCAGCAGGCCGCCCAGCTCGCGCGGCGAGAGCAGCGACAGCAGCCGCTCGTGGCCCTCGAAACGGTCCTCCGCCAGCGCGTCGCGCAGCAGCGCCAGCGGCGCGCGATCCGGCAGCGGGGTATCGCCGGCATCGGCGGACACCGTGGACGGCAGCGGGTAATCGGGATCGAGCACGGCCACCAGCGACCAGCGCCCGGCCGCGGCGGCGTGGTCGATCGCGCGCTTGCCGTCGGCGTCGGTGCGGCCGGCATCGACGCCGAGTTCCAGCAGCCGCCGCACCAGCGCCGAGGACACCACCTCCGCGCGGCAGGCCAGCAGCAGGGCGTCGCGGCCCTCGCCGTCGACGGCGGTGGCATCCGCGCGCGCGGCGACCAGCGCTTCCAGCGCGGCCAGGTGGCCCCCGCGCGCGGCTTCGAGCAGCGGCGTGCGGCCGGCGGCGTCGCGCGCGTTGGCATCGGCGCCGGCGTCGACCAGCACCGTGACGATCTCGGCGTGGCCGGCGAAAGCGGCCTGGTGCAGTGCGCCGCGGCCTTCGCGGTCGCGAGCGTCCGCCTTGGCCTTGTGCTTGAGCAGCAGGGCGACGCCGGCCGGATCATCCTCGTCGCCGCCGGCGGCGGCGAGCAGCGCCGGCGTCGCCTCGGCGGGCTCCGGATGGGCGCCACGTTCGAGCAGGAAGCGCGCCAGCCGCCAGTTGCCGGCGGCGCAGGCCACGCCCAGCGGGGTCAGGCCGTCGTGGTTGAGCGCGGTCATCTCCGCGGCGGCGTCGCGCAGCAGCGCGGCCACGCCCGGGTCGGAGCTGCGCGCGGCGTGGTGCAGCGGGGTATTGCCGTCGGCGTCGGTCGCGCGGGAGTCGGCGCCGTTGGCGAGCAGGGTCATCACCGCTTCGGGGCGGCCGTGCCAGCTGTCCCGGGTCGCTGCCAGCAGCGGGGTCATGCCGTGGTGGGCGGCGTTGACGTCGACGCCGCGTTCGATCAGCGCGCGCAACAGGCGCAGGTCCGGCAGCACCGCGGCCAGCACCGGCAGGCTGCGCTGGTCGCGCTCGCCCTCGGCCGGCAGTGCGTGCGGGTCGGCGCCGGCGTCGAGCAGTTCCAGCGCGCGTTCGACGCGGCCGCGGCGCGCGGCGTCATGCAGCTGCGCCGACAGGTCGCCTTCGAATTCCGCCGGCTGCGCGGCCTCGATGCCGTCGACGCGGCCTTCCATCTCCACCACCGGCATCGGCGCCGGCAGCTGTTCCGGCGCCGGCATCCGCTGCAGGGCGACGTGCAGCGCCGGCCAGGCCAGCACCGCCAGCGCCGCCAGCGCCCAGTGCGCGCCCGTCGGCAGCAGGCCCGGCCACGCCTGCAGCAGCACCATCGCCAGCAGCACGGCCACGCCGGCAGCCGCGGCCACGCCGCGCCAGCCGCTGGTGTCGGCGTCGCCAAGCGACTGCCAATGGCGCGCCAGCGGCCCGCCCTCGTGCTCGACCGCCCGCCACAGCGGCCAGGTCCGCCACAGCCCGATCACGCAGATGCCGGCCACCGTGCTCAGCGCCAGCGCCGCGCCCAGGCCGCCGCTTTCGCGCAGCGCCGACAGCGGCCAGGCCACCAGCGCGGCGGCGACCAGCAGTCCGCCGCCCCACAGGCCGGCCAGCGCCAGCGCATCGGACTGCAGGCGCTTGCGGTCCGGCGCCGCGTCGCCGCGTTGCCAGCGCAGGCCCAGCGCGAAGGCCGGCTGCGCCAGCCAGCCCCCCAGCACCGCGGCCACGCCGCCGAACCCGGTCGCGGCCGCCAGCAGCACGCCCGTGGCCAGCGCGATCACCGCACGACGGCGCTGCAGCATGGCGGCCAGCTCAGGCATCAGTCCCCCAGTCATCGCTCATCGGGTCGGGCGCCAGCGACGGCGGCAGCTGCAGGTGGAAGCCACGGGCGGCGAGGTTTTCGCGCACCGTCGCCGGATCCTCGCGGGCCAGCCTGCGGTCCCCGGTCAGGGCCACGTCGAGCACGAACTGCAGCGGCTCCAGCTGCGCGCGCAGCGATTCGGGCAGGCGCCCGAAGTCTTCGCGCGCAGCCAGGTAGACGTAGGTATCGGCCTTGCGCAGGCTCTTGTAGACGTAGGCGTGCATCAGGCCGGGGATCGGGACAGCGGGAATGGACGAAAAATCACCGCAAAAGCTTACCCGCTTTTGGGTTTTACGATTCCCGATTCCCCATTCCCGATTCCCGTCTCTCAGTGATACCCCGAATCCGCCTCCACCTTGCCGCGGAAGATCGAGTACGACCACCACGTGTAGCCTAGGATCGCCGGCAGCAGGATGACGATGCCGACCAGCAGGAACACCTGCGTCGACGGCGGCGAGGCCGCGTCCCAGATCGACAGCGACGGCGGCACGATGTTGGGCCAGATGCCCAGCACCAGCCCGGCGAAGCCCAGCGCGAAGAAGCACAGCGTGAGCACGAACGGCGCCGCGTCGCGGCCTTCATGCATCGCCGCGCGCCACAGCGCGAACGCGTTGGCCAGCGCCAGCAGCGGCACCGGCGCCAGCCACCAGAAATTGCCGCTTTCGAACCAGCGCGCCATGATCCGCGAGTCCAGAAACGGCAGCCACGCGCTCACCAGCCCCATGAACGCCACCACCACCAGCACCAGCGGCCGGGTCAGCGTGCGCGCGGTCTTCTGCGTCGCCCCGGCGGTCTTCATGATCAGCCAGCACGAGCCCAGCAGCGCGTAGCCGAACACCACCGCCACGCCGGTGAGCATCGAGAACGGGCTGAACCAGCCGAACGCCCCGCCCAGGTACTTGCCGTCGGTCAGCGGCATGCCCTCGACCAGCGCGCCAAGGATCACGCCCTGCATGGCCGCGGCCAGGATCGAGCCGAGCCCGAACGCCGCGCCCCAGAACCGCTTCGCGCGCGTGGCCTTGAAGCGGAACTCGAACGCCACCCCACGGAAGATCAGCGCGATCAGCATCAGCAGCACCGGCAGGTACAGCGCCGACAGCACCAGCCCGTAGGCTTTCGGGAAGGCCGCCAGCAGCGCGGTGCCGCCGAGCACCAGCCAGGTTTCGTTGCCGTCCCAGATGGGCGCGGCGGTGTTCATCATGTGGTCGAGCTGTGCCTCGTCCTCGGCGAACGGCGCGAGGATCCCGAGCCCGAGCACGAAGCCGTCGAGCAGCACGTACATCAGCACACCGAAGCCGATCACGCCGAACCAGACCACCGGCAGCACGAGTTCGAGGGTCATGGCGCACCTCCCTGCGAGGCGGCCGCATCGCCTTCGCCGTCGCCCACCGACAGCGGCCGCGCGGCGGTCTTGTCGCCGCCGGCGTGCTCGGGCGGGGTTTCGTCGGGATGCGGGCCGCGACGGATCATCTTCAGCAGGTACCAGATGCCGGCGCCGAAGATCACCGCGTATGCGCTTGCGTAGATGAGCAGCGACGACATCACCGCCGCGGCAGTGAGGTTGGGACTGACCGCCTCGCTGGTGCGCAGCAGCCCGTAGACCACGTAGGGCTGGCGGCCGATCTCGACCACGTACCAGCCCGCGAGCAGCGCGACGAAACCGGCCGGGCTGAGCAGCCGCCAGCCCTGCCACAGCCAGCGCGCGCGGCCGGATTCGTCGAACATCCAGCCGCGCCACCACGCCCACAGCGAGGCCAGCACCAGCAGCAGCATCAGCACGCCCAGCCCGACCATCACCCGGAACGCCCAGAACACCGGCGCCACGGGCGGGCGCTCGTCGGCGGGCACCGCGGTCAGCGGCTGGATCGTGCCATCCCAGCTGTGGGTCAGGATCACGCTGCCCAGCCGCGGCACCGCGATCTCGTAACGGTTGCGTTCGCCGTCCTGGTCGGGCAGCGCGAACAGCACCAGCGGCACGCCCTTGCCGGCCTCGCCTTCGTGCCAGTGCGCCTCCATCGCCGCCAGCTTTACCGGCTGGTGCTTGCCCACGTTCAACCCGTGCAGGTCGCCGGCCAGGATCTGCAGCGGCACCGCGATCGCCGCGAACGCCACCGCCATCTTCAACCCGCGCTTGCCGGCCGCGAAGTGGTCGCCACGCACCAGGTACCACGCGCTGACCCCGCCGATCACGAAGCAGGTGGTGATGAACGCCGCCAGCACCATGTGCGCGAGCCGGTACGGGAACGACGGGTTGAAGATCACCGCCCACCAGCTGGTCGGCTCGAACATGCCGTCGACGATCGCGTAGCCCTGCGGCGTCTGCATCCAGCTGTTGGCCGAGATGATCCAGAACGTGGACAACAGCGTGCCCAGCGCCACCATGCAGGTGGAGAAGAAATGCACCTTGTGCGAGACGCGCTTCCAGCCGAACAGCATCACGCCCAGGAACGTGGCCTCGAGGAAGAACGCGGTGAGCACCTCGTAGCTCAGCAATGGCCCGAGGATGTTGCCGGCCCGCTCGCTGAGCACTGCCCAGTTGGTGCCGAACTGGAAGCTCATGACGATCCCCGTCACCACGCCCATGCCGAACGACACCGCGAAGATCTTCAGCCAGAAGAAGTACAGGTCGCGCCACAGCGATTCGCGCGTGCGCAGCCAGCGCCATTCGACGAAGGCCAGCCAGTGTGCGAGGCCGATGGTGAACGCGGGAAACAGGATGTGGAACGAGATCACGAAGCCGAACTGGATCCGTGACAGCAGGAGTGCATCCACGTTGCGCCACTCCGCGGCGTGGGGGAATCGCCGCCGCGCGTATTGTGCGCCGGTGCCACAGGGGACGCAAAAGCCCGAACCCCCTCGTTTCGTGCAGGAGCGGCTTCAGCCGCGAGCTTTTGTTTCCTGCCGGACAACGGGAAGTTTCCCGTTCGGCACGAACATTTCGCAGCCGAAGCTGCTCCCACGGGTCCCGGGAAGACCCATGACCCGTGGCCCATGCGCGGCGCGCGGCGCCTGCTAGGCTTTGCGGGATTTTCCCGCGGAACACACAGATGCGTCCCCTGCTCTCCTGCCTTGCCCTGCTCCCGCTCGCCGGCGCGTTCGCCGGCGCCGTCCACGCGCAGCCCGCGCAGCCGCTGACGCTGGAACAGGTGATGGCCGATCCGGACTGGATCGGTTCGGGCGTCGACCGCGCGTGGTGGTCGTGGGACGGCGCGCACGCCTACTACCTGCGCAAGCGCGACGGCAGCGACATCCGCGATACGTATTCGCAGGCGGTCGGGTCGGCCCCCGCGCAGGCCGCGCGGCTGGACGGCGCGGCGCTGGCCGGCATCGACGGCGCGCGCCAGGTCGTCGACCCGACGCGCGCGCGCATGGCCTTCGTGCGCAACGGCGACATCTTCGTGCGCGACCTGTCCAGCGGCGCACTGACCCAGCTCACCCGCACCGACGCCGCCGAATCGCGCCCGCAGTGGGGCAGCGACGGCGCGCTGGTCTGGCGCGCCGGCAACGACTGGTTCCGCTGGACCGCCGCGAACGGCACCGCGCAGGCGACGCTGCTCAAGGCCGACGACGATCCGGACAAGGCCTCCGACCCGGAAGGCCTGCGCGCCCGCCAGTTCGACATGTTGCGCACCCTGCGCGACGACCGCGCGCGCCGCGACGCGGTACGCGAGCAGAACGAACAGTGGCGCCGCGCCGATCCCACCCGCGCACCCGCGCCTGCATACCTGGGCAAGGACGTCGACATCGTCGACAGCGCGCTCTCGCCCAACGGCCGCTGGCTCATCGCGGTGACGCAGGAGAAGGACGCCGACGGCGGCCAGGCCGGCAAGCTGCCGAACTACGCCACCGAATCGGGCTACGAGGAGTTCGAGGAAGCGCGCACCCGCGTCGGCCACAACGCGCCGCTGGCACAGAAGGTGTGGCTGGTCGACGTCGCCAACGCCGGCGTGCGCGAGCTGGCGTACGACGCGCTGCCCGGCATCGCCGACGACCCGCTTGCGGCGCTGCGCAAGGCCGCGGGCAAGGATCCGCTGAAGGGCAACCGCGACGTACGCATCGAAACCGACGCCGACGGCAGCGGCCCGGCCATCCACTGGAGCAGCGATGGCCACAACGTCGCGATGCTGGTGCGCGCGGTCGACAACAAGGACCGCTGGATCGCCACCGTCGACCTCGCCAACGCGCAGCTGCAGTCGCGCCACCACCTGCACGACGACGCCTGGATCAACTGGAGCTTCAACGATTTCGGATGGATGCCCGACAACCGCACGCTGTGGCTGCTGTCGGAGCAATCGGGTTATTCGCACCTGTACCTGGCCGACGGCAACGGCAAGGCGCGTGCGCTGACCTCGGGCGAGTGGGAGGTCTCGCAGCCGGCGCTGTCGCCGGACGGGCGCACGTTCTACTTCACCTGCAACCGCCAGTGGCCGGGCGACTACGAGGTCTGCAGCGTACCGGCCGCGGGCGGCGAGGTGCGCGAGCTGACCGCGCTCGACGGCGTCGAAGGCTTCGAACTCTCGCCGCGCGGCGACCGCCTGCTGGTCGCGCACTCGCGCAGCTACCTGCCGACCCAGCTGGCCGTGGCCAATGCCGACGGCAGCGGCCTGCGCGAACTCACCGACACCCGCAAGCCGGCGTTCAAGGCGATCGACTGGATCGAGCCCGAATACGTGCAGGTGCCGTCGAAACACGGCGCCGGCACCATCTGGGGCAAGTACTACGGGCCCAAGCAGATGGAGCCGGGCCGCAGGCATCCGGTGGTGATGTTCGTGCACGGCGCCGGCTACCTGCAGAACGTCAGCGCGCGCTACCCGACCTACTTCCGCGAGCAGATGTTCCACAACCTGCTGGTGCAGCAGGGCTACATCGTGCTCGACCTCGACTACCGCGCCAGCGAAGGCTACGGCCGCGACTGGCGCACCGCGATCTACCGGCAGATGGGCTATCCGGAGCTCGAGGACTACCGCGACGGGCTGGACTGGATCGTCGACAACAAACAGGGCGACCGCGACCACGCCGGCATCTACGGCGGCAGCTACGGCGGCTTCATGACCTTCATGGCGCTGTTCCGCGCGCCGGGCGTGTTCAAGGCCGGCGCCGCGCTGCGCCCGGTGTCGGACTGGTCGCAGTACAACCACGAGTACACGTCCAACATCCTCAACACCCCGGACATCGACCCCACGGCCTATGCGAAGTCCTCGCCGATCGAGTACGCCGACGGCCTGCAGGACCACCTGCTGATCGCGCACGGCATGATCGACGACAACGTGTTCTTCAAGGACTCGGTGATGATGACCCAGCGCCTGATCGAACTGCACAAGGACAAGTGGTCGATCGCCCCGTATCCGATGGAACGCCACGGCTTCGTGCATCCGGACGCGTGGTACGACGAGTACCGGCGGATCTTCGAGCTGTTCGAGGCAACGCTGAAATAGGCATGTCGACGAATTCCGCAATCGCGGCGTCGGGGCTTGCGACGACGCTCGCCATCGCCGTGACCGCCGGCGTGGCCTACGCCTTGCCTGCCGATCGCACGCACGTCACGGCACCGACGGTGTTCGCGCCAGGCGTGGTCTCGGGACCGGCGCACGATTCGGCACCGGCGTTCACGCCCGATGGCGCAACGCTCTACTTCCAGCGCAGCAGCAGCGAAGGCGCCACGATCCTGGAGACGCATCGCGAGGGCGAGGGCTGGTCACAGCCGCGGGTAGCGCCGTTTTCCGGCACGTGGAGCGACCTGGAACCATCGCTGTCACCGGACGGGCGCTTCCTGGTGTTCATCTCGAACCGCCCCGCACAGCCCGGCGGCGCGCTGCTGGACGGCGACTACAACGGCCAGCACCACGCCGGCCACGGCGGCAACCTGTGGCGGGTCGACCGCGAAGGCGACGGCTGGGGCACGCCGTGGCGGCTGCCCGACGCGGTCAACGGCAGCAACGCCACCTTCGCCACCAGCGTGGTGGCCGACGGCAGCGTCCATTTCATGCATCCGTCCGGTGACACCGGCAAGTTCCACCTGTACCGCTCGCAGTATCGCGACGGTACCTACATGGCACCCGAACCGCTGCCCTTCAGCAGCAGCGACGCGTTCAGCGACGTCGACCCCGCGGTCGCGGCGGACGAGTCGTTCATGGTGTTCGGCTCGGGCCGTGAACCGGCCCGCGGCATGGACCTGTTCATCGTCCTGCGCGAGGGCGGTCACTGGGGTACGCCGCAGCACATGGGCGACGTGGTGAACGCCGCAGGCTCGGACGCCGAACCGCGCCTGGGCCCGGACGGCTGCACGCTGTACTTCAGCAGCGAACGCACCGTGCCGATCCACTATCCGCGCGACCCCGCCCAGGCCGCACGCGACCTGGATCGCATCCAGTCCTGGGACAACGGCCAGTACAACATCTGGCGCACTTCGCTTGCGCCGTGGGTCCCCGCCTGCCGCGGCGCCGCTCCGCGCTGACGCGCGCAGCGGCGGGTCACACGCTCGCCAGCCGAATCTTCTCGGGCCGGTACAGGTCGTCCTCGACGTGCACGAAGCGCCGGACCGTTTCCAGCGGCATGCCGTACACGTGCAGCGAGACCGCAGTTTCGCGGTTGCCGGCGTTGCGGCAGGCATGCAGGTCGTGCGGCGGCAGCAGGCCGATCACGCTGCCGTCGACCAGCGCGTGGTGGCCGCTCGGCCGCAGCGCCGTCAACGCGCGGTTGCGCCGGGCGATGTCGTAGTCGACCACCTCCAGCTGTCCGCGCAACACCGCCTCCACGCCCCAGGTATCGGCGTGGTCGTGCACGGAACTGCCCTGGCCGGGGCCCCAGGTGATCGCCAGCACCTGGTAGCCGTGCCGCGGCGAACGGTACAACTCGCGCCGCACATGGCCGGCCGGGTCCGGCTGCAGGAGTTCGGGTGGCAGCGCACCGGCCATCGGCAGCAGCCCCTGCATCCCGGAAACGAGGTTCGCGACGATCCGGCGCGGCTCGCGTGCGCGCATTGCCGCGTCGGCGAGGACGATCACGTCCTCCAGCAGGGGAAACGAAGCGACGCGCAGCGCGCCGGCTGGTTCGGTCGTCATGGCAGTGGTCCCCGTGAAAGTCGCTGCGACGATAGCCCGCGCTTGCGTTCGCAGTGCCCTAACGATTCGTTACGCGGGCGTTATGGAGCACGCCACCCATGGAACGCAGCGCGCGTGTGCATGGGATGCCCGGCGTTGACGCGCGATCCATGCGGCCAACTCCCCCGATCCGGCTCGCGGTACCTACCAGCCTGCGGCCCTTCACCCGCGCCGCCCTCGCAGCCGTCGACGGCGCCCGCTTCGTGGGAGGCGACCGGCGCGGCGCGAACGATGCGTCGACAACACGTTCAGGCGGCCTGCCCAAAGCTGGCGCCGACCGGAAACAGGAATCCACGATGACTGCACGACGCAACATCACACACGCGTTCGCGGCCGCGCTCACCGCCACGCTGGCAATCGCGGGCTGCACGCCCGCGGCCGGGGATGCCACGCAAGCCGCCAATGCGGACGCCGCGCCCGCGGCGGCCCCGCAACCGGTCACCGCCGCGCCAACGCAGCCGCCGACCACCAACGTCGAGTCGGCCGGCACCATCGCCGTGGACGGAGCGCTGACGCCCGAAACGCTGGACAGCGGCAACGCCTGGGCCGGGCAGCCCCCGGCGAACACCGGCATGGCGGAAATCCGCGAACGGCTGCGCCGCCTGCACGAAGATACGCAGGCGGAAATGGCGCGCATCGATGCCAACTCGCCCGGCGACGCGGCTCCCGCACCCGACGCCCCGGCAGCGCCTGCCGGGCTGCCACCGCTGCCGCCGGCCAACGTGACCATCACCGGCACCACCCTGGTGGTGAAGGATCCGGTGCTGGCGCGCGACGCGGTCAGCCAGGTCCGCAACGCGTTCGTGCTGGCCTCGGGCTGCCGGACGATCGATGGCATCCACGCCACGCCGGGCAAGGCGACCGGGCCGTTCAACACCAACGCGCAGGGGCGGCTGGTCTCGGGCAGCTTCACCGAGCTGTGGAAGGTGTCCGGCTGCGGCGCCAGCCGGCTGGTCGACCTGCTGCTGCGACCCACGCCGGACGGCGGCGTCGACATCGCCACCAGCGTGCGCCGCGACTGACCGCGATCAATTGGCGCGGCGGGGCCGCCGCCTACAATGCGGCCCATGGAAGACATCGACCGCGTCCGCGACTACCTCACCGGCCTGCAGGACCGCATCTGCACGGCGATCGAACACGCCGACGGCAGTGCGCGCTTCGTCGAGGACAGCTGGGCACGAGACGAAGGCGGCGGCGGCCGCACCCGCGTCCTGCGCGAGGGCACGGTGTTCGAGCAGGCCGGGATCGGCTTCTCCGACGTCTCCGGCACGAAGCTGCCGCCCTCGGCGACCGCCGCGCGGCCGGAACTGGCCGGCGCCTCCTGGCGCGCGGTGGGCGTGTCGCTGGTGTTCCACCCGCGCAATCCGCACGTGCCGACCACGCACGCCAACGTGCGCCATTTCCGTGCGGTGCGCGACGGCGAAACCGTGGCCTGGTGGTTCGGCGGCGGCTTCGACCTGACCCCGTTCTATCCGGTCGACGCCGACGTGCTGCACTGGCACCGCACCGCGCGCGACCTGTGCGCGCCGTTCGGCGACGACCGCTACGCCGCACACAAGCGCTGGTGCGACGACTACTTTTTCCTCAAGCACCGCGGCGAGACGCGCGGCGTGGGCGGGCTGTTCTTCGACGACCTGCACACGGACTTCGACAGCGACTTCGGCTATCTGCGCGCGGTCGGCGACGGCTTCCTCGACGCCTACCTGCCGATCGTCGAGCGCCGCCGCGACGCGGCGTACGGCGAGCGCGAGCGTGCGTTCCAGCTCTATCGCCGCGGTCGCTACGTCGAGTTCAACCTGCTCTGGGACCGCGGCACCCTGTTCGGCATCCAGTCGGGCGGCCGCAGCGAATCGATCCTGATGAGCCTGCCGCCGCTGGTGCGCTGGGAGTACGGCTACCAGCCGGGCCCCGACAGCCCGGAGGCGCGCCTGCAGGACTACCTGCGCCCGCGCGACTGGCTGACCGAACTGTCCGACTGACGCGGCTCACCGCCGACCGGTCACCACGCTGATCTTGCCGTCCTTCTCCAGCACCGCCAGGCGCACGTCGCCAACGGCCACGCAGTCGGCGTTGCGCATCGCCTCCTGCAGGTCGTCGATGCTGAGGTTGGAACGGTCCAGCGCTTCGCCGTAGATGTGGCCGTTGCGCGCCAGCACCACCGGCCGTCCCTCCACCAGCCGTTCGATCGCCTGGCTGCGCGAGGTCACCCGCCCCACCAGCATGTTCCAGCCCAGCAGCGTGAACACCAGGATGATCCCGCCGCCCAGCGACTGGTCGCCGGCGATCATCGAGCCTTGCATCGCGTCGCCCAGCAGCACCAGCACCAGCAGGTCGAAGGGCGTGAACTGGCCGACGGTGCGCTTGCCCGACAGCCGCAGCAGGAACAGCAGCACGAAGTACACGACCGTGCCGCGCAGGACGATCTCCCACCACGGGATCGAAAGTTCGAACAGTTCGGACATGGCGCCTCCTCCGGTATCGGCGGCACCGTAGCCGGCGCAAGGGGAAGGCGGCGTCACGCTCCCGCTGCAACGCCGGGCGGGGCATGGCGGGGATTCTTCCCTCAACCGTCGGAAAAGGCGCGCTGGAGACGGACGAGGCGTCGGGTGCGCCCCCCTGGAGGCCGCGCCTCCTCAATTTCGCCTCCAAGGGCCTGCGCACCCGGCACTCCGATCTTCGCGGCGATCCACAAGCGCCGGCCCAGGCGCTTCGCTTTTGCCTTTGGGCGAGCCTGCGATCCGACGGCCCGGCCATGCCGGGCCCGTCAGATAACGGCGAGCTGTGCGGGCAGATACCAGACGCCCAACGAGCCATACGAACAGGCATAAAAAAGGTTCTTCTCCCAACGGAGGGGACCGGGGACCGACCGGAAAGAGGCTGCAGGCGGTGTCAGGCCTGTCATCCCGAGCGCAGCGAGGGATGACGGGCCGTTTTGGTGCAGAGGTCGTTTGTCGGGAACCGGGACCTAGTCCCCCCAGTTGGGAAAAGAACCATAAAAAAGCCCCGCAGGCAGGGGGGGCCGGCGGGGCTCGAGGGAACGGGACCTGGGGAGTGGTCTTCGTTCCCGGGGATCACTCCAGGGGAGGGAGAGATCAGTGACGGACGTTGCATCCGTCACGGGCTATATGACCACCCGGCGCATGGATAGTTCGTGAAGCCCGGGGTTAAGTTTCTGTTGGATTCAGCCGGCGTTTACCCCGTTCAGAAAACCCGGGAAACCCGCGCGTTTCCAGCCTCAATGGGCCTCGTCCCAGTTGGCCCCGACCCCGCTGTCGACCACCAGTGGAACACGCAGTTCCGCTGCCGCGCACATCAGCCGCGACGCCTCGGCCAGCAGGGTGTCGATGAAGCCTTCATCGGCCTCGAACACCAGCTCGTCGTGCACCTGCAGGATCATCTTCGCCCGGTCCGCGTGCGGTGCCAGACAGGCGTCGACGGCCACCATCGCGCGCTTGATGATGTCGGCCGCGGTGCCCTGCATCGGCGCGTTGATCGCGGCGCGCTCGGCGCCGGCGCGCTGGCCCTGGGTGCCCTTGCCGATGTACTCCAGGTACAGGCGGCGGCCGAACACGGTTTCGACGTAGCCGCGCTCGCGCGCCTCGTTGCGGGTGCGCTCCATGAAGTCGCGCACGCCCGGGTAGCGCGAGAAGTACAGCGCGATGTAGTCCTGCGCCTCGCCGCGCGAAATGCCGAGGTTGCGCGCCAGGCCGAACGCGCTCATGCCGTACATCAGGCCGAAGTTGATCGCCTTGGCCGCGCGGCGCTCGTTGGTCGTCACCTCGTCCAGCTTGCGGCCGAACACTTCCGCCGCGGTGGCACGGTGGATGTCGGCGCCGGAGGCGAACGCCGACAGCAGGCCGGCGTCCTCCGACAGGTGCGCCATGATCCGCAGCTCGATCTGCGAGTAGTCGCAGGCCAGCAGCTTGCGCCCCGGCGGCGCCACGAACGCCTTGCGGATGCGGCGGCCGTCGTCGCTGCGGATCGGGATGTTCTGCAGGTTGGGGTCGCTGGACGCCAGCCGCCCGGTCGCCGCGCCCGCCTGGTGGTAGCTGGTGTGCACGCGGCCGGTGTCGGGGTTGATCATCTCCGGCAGCTTGTCGGTGTAGGTGCTGCGCAGCTTCGCCAGCGCGCGGTAGTCGAGGATCACCCGCGGTAGTTCGTGCTGGTCGGCGATCGCTTCCAGCGCCTCCTCGTTCGTCGACGGCTGGCCCTTGGGCGTCTTCAGTACCGCCGGCAGCTTCAGTTCGTCGAACAGCAGCGCCTGCAGCTGCTTGGGCGAGTCGAGGTTGAACGTGCGCCCGGCCAGCTCGGTGGCGCGCTGCTGCGCGGCCAGCATGCGCCGGGACAGGTCGGCGCTCTGCCGGCGCAGCTCCTCGGCGTCGACCATCACGCCGTTGGCCTCCACCCGCGCCAGCACCGGGACCAGCGGCATCTCGATGTCGCGGTAGACCGATTCCAGGCCGGGCTCGGCCGCCAGCTTGGGCGCCTGCAGCCGGTGCAGGCGCATTGTCACGTCGGCGTCCTCGGCCGCGTAGCGGGTGGCATCGTCGAGCGCGACCTGCGAGAACAGGATCTTCTTGCTGCCCTTGCCCGCCACGTCCTCGTATTTCATCGTCGCGTAGCCGAGCAGGCGCGCGGCCTGCGAGTCCATGTCGTGACGGCTGCGGCCCGAATCGAGCACGAAGCTTTCCAGCATCGTGTCGTCGGCGTAGCCGGCCACCTCCACGCCGTGGCGGCGCAGCACGTGCAGGTCGTACTTGCCGTGCTGGCCGAGCTTCTTCCTGGCCGGATCGGCGAACAGCGGTGCCAGCGCGGCCAGCACCGCGGCGCGGTCGAGCTGCGCCGGCACGCCGGGATAGTCGTGCGCCAGCGGGATGTAGCAGGCGGTGCCCGCTTCGACGCAGAAACTCATGCCGACCAGGTTGGCGCGCATCGCGTCGAGCGAGTCGGTCTCGGTGTCGAAGGCGAACTCGTCGGCGGCGCGCAGGCGCGCGACCCAGGCGTCGAGCTGCGCCTGTTCGAGCACCATTTCGTACTCGCCCGGCGCGGACAGCGCGGGATCCAGCGTCGTCTCCGGCTGCGGCGCGGTGACGAACGCGGCGCCGCGCGCGGGCTTGCCGGCGCGTGCGGTCGGCGCCGGCGCGGCCGCGCCGCCGTCGAGCTCGCGCAGGGCCTGGTTCATGGCGTAGCGGGTGAACAGCGCGCGCAGGGTGTCCGCGTCACGCTCGCGCAGCGCCAGCGTTTCCGGGCCGCCGTCGAGCGCGACGTCGGTCCGGATCGTCACCAGCTCGCGGTTGAGCGGCAGGCGGTCGAGCGCCTCGCGCAGGTTGTCGCCGATCTTGCCCTTGATCCCGGGCGCGGCGGCGATCACGCCGTCGAGCGTGCCGTGCTCGCCCAGCCACTTGGCCGCCGTCTTGGGCCCGCACTTGGCCACGCCGGCGACGTTGTCGACGGTGTCGCCCATCAGCGCCAGCAGGTCGACGATCTGGTCGGCGCGCACGCCGAACTTCGCCGCCACCGCCTCGTCCGAATCCATGCGGCTGCCGCTCATGGTGTTGACCAGCACCACGCTGCCGGCGCCGTCGTCCGCGCGCACCAGCTGGGCGAAGTCCTTGTCGCCGGTGGAAATGGTGACGTCCATGCCCGCATCCGCGGCCTGCACGGCCAGCGTGCCGATCACATCGTCCGCTTCCACGCCGGGCACCCGCAGGATCGGGATACCCAGCGCCTGCACGATTTCCATCATCGGCTCGACCTGCGCGCGCAGGTCGTCGGGCATCGGCGCGCGCGTGGCCTTGTACTCCGGGTACATCTCGTCGCGGAAGGTCTTGCCCGGCGCGTCGACCACGAAGGCGATGTGCTCGGGCTGTTCCTTCAGGTGCGCGCGCAGCATGTTGACCACGCCGAACAGCGCGCCGGTGGGCTCGCCGGCGGCGTTGCTCAGCGGCGGCAGCGCGTGGAAGGCGCGGTAGAGGTAGGAGGAGCCGTCGATCAGGACCAGTCGTGTCATGCCTCGATTCTACGCGTGCGTTACGCGCCGCCGGCGCTGGCACAATGGCCCGCCGCCGCCATGCCGCGGCCCGTCCCCCGGAGGCCCCGATGCTGCGCTGGTTCGAGTCCCGGCTCGCCCCCTTCCCCGCCGATCCGCCCACGCAGCCGCCCGCCAGCCTGTACGCGTTCTGCCGCCACTTCACCCGCGGCGCGGAGCGGTGGCTGCTGCTGATGGCGGCCAGCACCGGCCTGATCGCACTGGCGGAAGTGGCGCTGTACGCCTACGTCGGCAACCTGGTCGACCGCATGACCGCGCTGGGCGTGGGCGGTTTTCTGGCGCAGGAAGGCCCGCGGCTGGCGTGGATGGCCGCGCTGGTGCTGGTCGGGCTGCCGGCGCTGGTGCTGTTCAACTCGCTGGTGCAGCACCAGACCCTGCTCGGCAACTTCCCGATGCGGATCCGCTGGAACGTGCACCGCTACCTGCTGCGGCAGTCGATGGGCTACTTCCAGGACGAGTTCGCCGGGCGCATCGCGACCAAGCTGATGCAGACCTCGCTCGCCGTGCGCGAGACGGTGGTCAAGCTGCTGGACATCGGCAACTACGTGCTGGTGTATTTCGGCGGCACGCTGGTGGTCGCGGCCAGCGCGGACTGGCGGCTGATGCTGCCGTTCGCCGGCTGGCTGCTGGGCTACGCGCTGCTGATGCGCTGGTTCGTGCCGCGCATGGGCCGGGTGTCGCAGGAGCAGGCCGACGCGCGCTCGACCATGACCGGCCGCATCGTCGACAGCTACACCAACATCGCCACGGTCAAGCTGTTCTCGCACTCGCGGCGCGAGCAGGCCTATGCACGCGAGGCGATGGACGGCTTCCTCGGCACCGCCTACCGGCAGATGCGCCTGGCCACGCGCACCTACAGCCTGCTGTACGCGCTGAACATGGCGCTGCTGGCGTCGGTGGCGGCGTTGGGCATCTGGCTGTGGCAGCAGGGCCACGCCAGTACCGGCGCGGTCGCGGTGGCCGCGGCGCTGGCGCTGCGCATGCTGGGCCTGTCGCACTGGATCATGTGGGAGCTGTCGGCGCTGTTCGAGAACATCGGCACCGTGCACGACGGCATCAATTCGATCTCGCTGCCGCCCACGGTCGACGACGCACCGGGCGCGCCGGCGCTGCCGGCGGTGCGCGGCGACGTCCGCTTCGACAACGTCGCCTTCCACTACGGCAAGGGCAGCGGCGTGATCGAACACCTCGACCTGCACATCGCGCCGGGCGAGAAGATCGGCGTGGTCGGGCGCTCCGGCGCCGGCAAGTCGACGCTGGTGAACCTGCTGCTGCGCTTCCACGACGTCGAGGCCGGGCGCATCACCGTGGACGGCATCGACGTGGCCAGCGTGCAGCAGGACTCGCTGCGCGCGCAGGCCGGGGTGGTTACCCAGGACACCTCGCTGCTGCACCGCTCGGTGCGCGAGAACATCCTGTACGGGCGCCCCGACGCGGGCGAGGAAGAAATGCGGGAAGCGGCGCGGCAGGCGAACGCCGACGGTTTCATCGACGAACTGGTCGACTCCCACGGCCGGCGCGGCTACGACGCGCAGGTCGGCGAGCGCGGGGTGAAACTGTCCGGCGGCCAGCGCCAGCGCATCGCGATCGCCCGCGTGCTGCTCAAGAACGCGCCGATCCTGGTGCTCGACGAGGCGACCTCGGCGCTGGATTCGGAGGTCGAGGCGGTGATCCAGGAAAACCTGTACCGGCTGATGCGCGGCAAGACCGTGATCGCCATCGCCCACCGGCTCTCGACCATCGCCGCGATGGACCGGCTGGTGGTGATGGACGCCGGCCGCATCGTCGAACAGGGCACGCACGAGCAGTTGTTGGCGCGCGCAGGCCTGTACGCGCAGCTGTGGCAGCGCCAGTCCGGCGGCTTCCTGGAGCTGGAGGCCGAGGCAGGCGAAGCCTGAACACGCCCCACTCCGACGCATCGCGCATACTGGCCGCAACTCCCCCGAGGAAGCCGCCATGCGCCTTGCCGCCCTCCTGATCGCGACCGGCCTGCTGGCCGCCTGCGCCAGCCAGCCGTTCGACCCGGCCGCCGACATCCCGCCCGACGCGGTGCCCACCACCCGCACCGAGGCCAACGGCGACGTCATCACCGAGTACCGCGTCGCCGGCCAGCTGCGCGTGGTCAGGGTCGAGCCCTCGCGCGGCCCGGCGTACTACCTCTACGACCGTGACGGCGACGGCCTGCCGGACAAGGAAGGCGACAACCCGCCGCAGACGTATTTCAAGCTGTTCGAGTGGAATTGATCGCCTGAACACCGCGCCGCGCGCGCCGCGGCCTGCCTGTACGCGTCCGTCACGACCGCGCACGGCACATTCGGCGGCGCAATGACCAGGCACATGCGCCTGCCGCCGCGCCTCCGCCACCAGGGAAGGTCCCCACACGCATGACAGATCCCCGCGATTCCACGAATGCCGCCACCGCCGTCGCCGACGCGCGCCGGCCGCAGCGCGTGGACGCGGTGGACTTCGGGGCTGCGCGCTGCCGCAACTGCGGCGCCGCGCTGCACGCGCCGTATTGCGGCCAGTGCGGGCAGGAGCGCGCGCAGCGCATCGGCCTGCGCGACCTGCGCAAGGAGGCGTGGATCCGCTGGCGCTGGTTCGACACGCTGTCCGCGCGGACCGCCCTGCGCCTGCTCACCGGCCCGGGCCGGGTGGCGCGCGAATACGTGCTGGGCGCGCGCAGCCGCCACTTCCACCCGCTCAAGCTGCTGCTGGTGGCCGTGGGCCTGCTGCTGCTCGCGCTGGCGCGCACGAACTACCTGCAGTCGCAGCACGAAGAAGACGTGACCCGCGCGATGGCCCTGGCCGCCGCCTACGGCAAGTGGAGCTTCTCGCTCGGGATCGCCGCGATCCTTGCCGCCTCGCTGGCGGTGTTTCCGCGGCGGCTGGGCTACAACCCGGTCGAACACCTGGTGCTGGCCGCCTACTGCCACGCGGTGGTCCTGCTGCTGGTGGTGCTCAACATGCTGCCGTTGCTGTTCGACCCGCAGCCGGGCTTCGTCGCCGCGCACAAGCTGGCGTCGAGCTACTACATGTTCGTGGTCAAGGCCGCGGTCGTGGGCGTGGCGTTCGCCCAGTTCTTCATGCTCGACCTGCGCCGCGACTGGTGGCGGCTGGCGCTGGCGGTCGCGCTGTTCGTGTTCGTCAACTGGGCGCTCGGCCGCGCCTATGCCCATACGCTGTCCTGGTACATCACCAACCACGCCTGACTTCGTCCCCAAGGAAAGGAGAATCCCCATGCGCCATTCCTCGCCAATGCCCGCCGCACTGCCCGCAGCGGTGCTGCTCGCCCTGTCGCTGGCCGCCTGCACGCAGGCCGATGCGCCGAAGACGCCCGCCGAAGTGGCCAAGGCCGAGCACCAGAAACGCGTCGCCGACGAAATCGCGATGACCCTGCAGGCCTGCTCCTACGAGGGCGAGCAGTTGCGCGTGGACCCGGCGCGGCTCGACGGCAAGGCGCCGGCGAACTGCGACCAGATGGTCGACCGGATCATGGACTACACCGGCCTGCCGAAGAACTTCGTCGTCACCGCCGGCCCGGTGCCGAACGCGCTGGCGGTGATCATGCTGGACAAGCAGCGCGTGCCGCAGCGGGTGATCGCGTTCAACCCGGAATTCATTTCGAACGTCACGTCCGCCACCGGCGGCGACCCCTGGGCGCCGATCAGCATCATGGCGCACGAGATCGGCCACCACCTGTCCGGCCACACCATCACCGCCGGCGGCAGCCGCCCGGAAATCGAGCTGGAGGCCGACAAGTTCAGCGGCTACGTGCTGTACAAGATGGGCGCGCCGCTGGCCGATTCGACCAAGGCGATTCTGGCGATGGGCTCGCCGACCGAGCAGCCCACGCATCCGGCGCGCGACCGCCGCGCGGCCGCGATCACCCAGGGCTGGCAGGAGGCCTGCCGCCAGGCCGGAACCACCGACTGCAGCAGCGGCAGCGGCACCGCGGACGCCTCCGGCTCCGCGCCGCCGCCGCCGCGCATGGTGAAGGTGTCGCTGCCGGCGCCGGCAGCCAATGCGATCCCGTTCAAGTACGGCCGCTTCGTGGTCGACGAGACCGGCAAGCTCGACGCCGACAAGCTCGGCGAGCTCGACAAGAAGCTGTACGACCTGGCGAACACACAGGGCCTCGAACTCGCCCTGCTGGTGGTCAACGACCTGCACGGCATGACAGCGGAGGAATACGCCTGGGCGATGATGCGGCAGCTGCGCATCGGCAAGCTCGACCTCGGCAACGGCGGCGTGTTCGTGCTGGCGCCGAACCAGCACACGGCCGGCGTCGCCATGGCGCCCGGCGTGGCCAAGCAGCTCGAATTCCACCAGACGGCCAAGCAGCTGCAGGACTGGCTGGATTTCGCCTGGACGCCCGAGCGCTGCATGGGCGCGGACGGCTGCGGCAGCGCGACCGAGCTGCTGATGACGACCATGGACCGGGCGATGAAGTGGGCCGGCGAGGTCAAGTGGGAAATCCGCTTCCAGAACATCGAGGACGTGATCGCGTACAGCAACGAGCGCCGCGCCGAACGCAAGCAGGGCCGCAAGTGGGACGACAAGCTCGACCAGACGCTGGGTTCGCTGGTGCGCTTCTCCGGCACCGTCACCGAACTCGACCCCGAGCCCGAGTTCAACCGGGTCAACGAGGCCACGATCAAGGACGGACGCTGGCGTGCGGTGCTGGTCAAGACCGACCAGGACCGCGAGGTCACGCTGTACATGCAGCCGCAGACACCGGGCGTGATGCCCAGTGGCCCGCTGCAGGTCGGCAAGCAGTACACCTTCACCGGCGAGCTCAAGTCGAACGGGCAGTTCACCACCGACCAGGGCGTGCTGCAGGGCAACCCGGGACTGTGGCTGTTCAGCTACGACGCGCTGCAGTAGCGAGGCACGGTCCGGCGGCGCACGCACTGCGTCGCCGGACCACCGCGAATCCTGTAGGAGATTCTATGTATCCCCGCAACCCGCCAGCCGGGGTTGGTACTGGGTCTGGTGCCTGATCAGC
>NZ_BAAAZU010000003.1:0-28560 GCF_039537065.1 Luteimonas lutimaris
GAACCTCCTCGGGAAAGGGTACGAGAAAATTCCACTTCTGGCGTCAGCTAACCCGTGGGGGGATTACCCCATCAATCCTTTGATGTGCGGGCTTGCATCTTGCCGGGTCCGGGTTGCTTCGGGAAGACATCCGTAGGGCGGAACCCGCGCAGCGGATTCCGCCGCATGTCTTCCGGGTCGCATCGCTCGATCCGCATCCGGCGGAATCGCCTTCGGCGGTTCCGCCCTACGTGACCTCGCCAAGCAGCTCGACCAGCCGCGACTCGCATGGAGACAGATCGTGGCCCCGGCGCTGCGAGGTCATGAACGTGAGCGGGCCGAGGTGCCAGGCGCGGCGCTCGAGTTCGACGAGTTGTCCGTTCGCGAGGTCCTCGCCGACGAGGTGCCGGGGCAGGTGTCCCCAGCCGAGACCGGCCTTGAGGAGATCACGCTTGGCGCCGAGATCGTTGACCAGCCACTGGCGCTTGCCGGCGACGCCCTGCTGGGTCTTCTCCGCGCCGGGCTGGTTGTCCGTCACGACGATCTGGACGTGCCGGCCGAACTCGTCCATGGGGATGGGGTTCGGTGTGGATGCCAGTGGATGGGAGGGTGCACATGCCGTCACCATCTCCGCCTCGCATAGCCAGCGGCGTTCCACGGCGTCCGGGTTCACCTCCGGCACGTTCGCGATCGTGACGGCCAGGGCACACACCCGTTCGAGCACCAGGTGCTCGCCGCCCTGCATGGTCGTGATCCGCAGGTCGATCGCTGCGGTGGGGAACTCCTCCTGCAGCGTCCGCAGGCAGCCGATCAGGTGGGCGCGCGGGAAGTAGGCGTCGATCGCAACCGACACCTGCGGCACCCCGGCCGTGGCGATCGAACTGGCGCGGTTCTTCATTTCTTCCGTGCGTGAAATCACCGCGCGCGCGTCCGGCAGGAGGCTGCGGCCCGCCGCGGTGAGCTGCGCCTTGCGTGTGTTGCGCTCGAACAGTTCGACATCGAAGGCGCCCTCCAGCGCCTTGATCGCGTGGCTGACGGCCGACTGCGCGCGCCTGAGGCTCCGCGCCGCACCGGAGAAGCTTCCCTGGTCGCAGACCGCCACGAACGCACGCAGCTGGTTGATGGTGACGTTGTCGAGCATTGCCATCTAAAAAGTAGATCGTATCAAGCGATGTTTCGCCAATTGTATTGATGTGTCAAGGGCGTCAGATTGGTTGGGCAGCCGGCCCTGATCGGGACCGGCCACACCCAATCCAGGCACTGAAATGGAGAACGACATGAACTACGCAATCATCGGTTTCGGCGCAGTGGGCCAGGCCCTCGCCCGCGCCTTTGCCCGGCAGGACATCGAAGTCGCGGTCGCCAGCCGGCGGCCACCCGAAGCCCTGGCGCCGCAGGCGGAGGCGATCGGGCCCACGGTCATCCCCAAGGCACTGCCGGACGCCATCCAGGCGGACATCATTTTCCTGGCCGTTCCCTTCGAGGAGCATGGCGAGGTCGGCAAGCGCCTGGCGAGCTGGCAGGGCAAGACGATCGTCGACGCGATGAACGGATTCGGCGCCTCCTCCGCGGTCGTCGCCAAGGCCTTCCCGGGCGCCCGGGTGGTGAAGGGCTTCAATCATCTCGTTGCCCGCACCTTGGCCACCGATCCGCGCGTCAAGGGCGGCCGGCGGGTCGTGTTCCTGGCGAGCGACGACGAAGGCGCCGCAGCGCCGGTGGCGGCGCTTGCCGAACAACTTGGCTTCGCGCCCGTCCATCTGGGCAGGTTCGAAGAGGGCGGCGCGCTGGTGCAGGCGCGCGCGGACAAGAGCTGGGGGCCGTTGATCTTCCAGAACCTCTTCAAGCAGGAGGCGTGAGTGATGAACAGACTGACTGGAAAGACCGCCGTGATCACCGGCGGCGCGACCGGCATCGGCCGCGCCGCGGCGAAGCGCTTCATCGAGGAGGGGGCTTTCGTCTTCATCTTCGGCCGCCGGCAGGAAGTGCTTGATGCCGCGGTGGCCGAGCTCGGGCCAAACGCTCGCGCGGTGAAAGGCTCGATCTCCGATCTGGCCGACCTCGACCGGCTTTACGCGGCGGTGAAGGCCGAGCGCGGAACCCTCGACATCGTCTTCGCCAACGCAGGGACAGGAAGCCTGTTGGCGCTCGGCCAGATCACCGCCGAACACATCGACGAAACCTTCGACACCAATGTGAAGGGCACGATCTTCACGGTCCAGAAGGCGCTGCCGCTGATGGGCGAAGGCGGTTCGATCATCCTGACCGGGTCGAGCGCCGGCACCACCGGCGCCCCGGCGTTCGGCGTCTACAGCGCGAGCAAGGCAGCCGTGCGCAACCTCGCGAAGACCTGGGCGGAAGACCTGAAGGGCACCGGCATCCGGGTCAACGTGCTGTCGCCCGGTCCGACGGCGACCGAACTGGCGAAGGCAGCGGTGGGCGAGGAAGGCATGAAGGTGTTCGCCTCGATGAATCCGCTCCAGCGCATGGCCGAACCGGCGGAGGTCGCGGCGGCGGCTGCCTTTCTTGCGTCGCCCGACAGCAGCTTCATGACCGCCAGCGAGGTCGCCGTCGACGGCGGCCTGGCGCAAATCTGACGCGCTGCGCCCGGAAGGGTGCCAGGGATCGGGAACGGGCCAGGTTCACTTCTTGCTGTGCCTTCCAGACACAAGAAGTGAACCGGCACTTCGTAGGGCGGAACCCGCGCAGCGGATTCCGCCGCATGTCTTCCGGATCGCATCGTTCGATCCGCATCCGGCGGAATCGCCTGCGCCGGTTCCGCCTTGCATGCGCAGCCGGCATCCTTCGATGCAGAAATTCTGGTAGCGAGGAACCCGCGTATCCGCCGCATGTTTTCGCGGCATATCCGGTTGGCTCGCAGCCACGATCCATGATTCGCGAATGATGCAGAAAAATCGATGGATGGCAGCAAGAGCGGGGCGTGACATCAGAACGACAGGCCCGAAGTGGACTTTCAAAGAAGTCGACGTTGACCCCCGCGCCGTTGCTCGCACTCCTCTTCGCGGCGTCATCAATCGCCAGTGCCATCGTCATTCGACATGATGATTCGAGGTGTCGGATTCCGGCCTCCGGTTTCCCCATCTCCGAGCAGCCGGGCGGCGACCAGTTCATTCAAGCCAAACCTTCGCGGACTTGCCCAATCCAAACGCCAGGCGGCCAACGGTTCAAAGGGGACTGCAGTCATCTGAAGCGGCCGCGATAGTGCGTGCCGCGCATCGATGGAGATGCGGAATTTTCCGTGACTTCCCACCGACCGCGTGACTGTGGAAGCGGCCATGGCCGCTCCCACTGCAATACCGGGAGTGTCTGGATGGGGGCGCGGTTCAATACTCTCCGCAGGTGGTGAGAAACGCGTGCCGCCCCTGTTTTTTGGCCTGAAAACAGGCAAACCGAGAATTTTTCCCATTCCGAAGGGGGTCGACAGCGCGCGGACTTGTGTAAAACCTTATTGAGGGATTCCCGGCCCGTCGATTCGCTGGCGACCACGACAGTGGCAGCGACGGGGATCGGACGGGAGTGAGGAAGGGCGTTGCGACGCCCGTTCCAGCATCAGTCGCAGGCAACGGGGCGCCGGGGGTGGCGTGCCGACCAAGGGGGAATTCAGCCATGCCGTACGGAGGTTCGCGTGCGTCGGTATTTGAACAGGTTGCAGCGTCGGCCGTGCCGGCGATGTCTCCAGGTCCGTCGCTGCCGGACCTGATCGCAGAGCAGGTCCACAGGACGCCCGAGCGTATCGCGGTGTCGGATGCCGCGGGCGATGACAGCTACGCCGGGCTCTGGAAAGCCAGCGGAAGGATCGCTGCGCACCTGCTCGCGCATGGCGTCGTGCGCGGCGAGATGGTCGGCATCTGCGTGCCGCGGTCGCGCGAGATGGCGGCCGTCGCGCTCGGCGTATTGCGCGCGGGCGCGGCGTACGTGCCGCTCGATGCGGCGTTCCCGGACCGGCGCCTGCGCACGATGCTCGAGCGCGCGCAGATCCGTCGCGTCGTCACGCTGGCGGGGTATGCGCTGCCGGCGGCGATCACCGACCACGAGGCCGCGCTCATCGAGATCGGCGGCGACGTCGCGCCGCAGGACGGCGAATCGCCCGCGCTGCCGGCGGTGCACGGCGACGACCTGGCCTATGTCCTGTTCACCTCGGGCTCGACTGGCGAACCGAAGGGCGTGCGCATCCTGCACCGCAACCTGGTCAATTTCATGCGCTCGATGCGCGACTCGCCCGGTTTCGGCGAGGACGACGTCATTTGCGCGGTGACCACGTGGTCGTTCGACATCGCCGCCCTCGAGCTCTACCTGCCGCTGATGGCGGGCGGCCGCGTGCACGTCGCCAGCGAAGCCGAGCTCGGCGATCCCGACGCCACGATGTCGCTGGTGCAGCGCAGCGGCGTCACCGTGCTGCAGACCACGCCGACGCTGTTGCGCCTGCTGCACGACGAAGGGCGCGCCGCGCGCCTGGCCGGGCTCAAGCTGCTGGTGGGCGGTGAAGCGATGCCGCGCGACCTGGCCAACGAGGCCGTGCGCCACTGCAGCGAACTGTGGAACATGTACGGTCCCACGGAAACCACGATCTGGTCGACGATCGAACGCGTCCAGCCCGGTGACGGCCCCGTGCCGCTGGGGCGGCCGATCGACAACACGCGCATCCATCTGCTCGACAAGGACGGCCACCCGGTGGCGGATGGCGAGCGGGGTGAAATCTGGATCGGCGGCGATGGTGTCGCCGACGGCTACCTGCATCGCCCCGACCTGACGGCCGAGCGCTTCTGCCTCGACCCGTTCGCCGGAGACGGCAGCCGCATGTACCGCACCGGCGACATCGGCAGCCTGCGCGACGGCGTGCTGCATTTCCACGGCCGCGCCGACGACCAGGTCAAGCTGCGCGGCTATCGCATCGAACTGGGCGACATCGAAGCCGCCGCGCTCGAGGATGCCCGCGTGCGCGATGCCGCCGCCGCGGTGCGCGACTTCGGCAACGGCAGCCAGCGCCTGGTGCTCTACGTGGTGCCGCGCGAAGGCGGTGGCGACCCGGTCGAACAGCTTCGCGAGCATCTGCGCGAGGCGCTGCCGGCCTACATGCGCCCCAACCACATCGTGGTGCTGGACGCGCTGCCCACCACCCCGAACGGCAAGACCGACCGCAAGGCGCTGCCGATGCCTGCCGACCGCGGCGCGCATGCGGCCCCGGCCGCGGAGCAGCCGGGCGACGCCCGGATCGCCTACCTCGCCGCGCTGTGGTGCGAACTGCTCGGCCTCGACGAGGCGCGCGCCGACGACAATTTCTTCGACCTGGGCGGGGACTCGCTGCTGGCGATCAACATGATCGCGCGTGTCGAACGCGACACCGGCAAACGGCTCAACGTGCTCGCGATTGCGACGGACCCGCTCGGCATCCTCGCGGACATGCTGCCGGGCGAGGGCGTGGCGAAGCGGCGTGGCTGGATGGCGCGCCTGCGCGGCCTGTTCGGTAGTTGACCGCGCAGGCCGCGGCGTCGTACCCGACGCGCCATCGCATCGTCGCGCCTAGGTCACCTTCTTGAAAATCGTCACGCCCAGCAGGAACAGCACGATGGCGATGATGATCGCGGCGAAGAACAGGAACTTGGCGATGCCCATCGCGGCGCCGCCGATGCCGCCGAAGCCGAGCGCACCGGCGATGAGGCCGATGACGGCGAAGATGATGGCCCACTTGATCATGGTGGTTCTCCGGCAGGAAGACGTCATAACCTAAGGCGCGGCGCGTCCTTTCGGCGTGAGGCCGCCGGTTCTGCGGGCGGGTGCGCGAGGCCGGCCAACGCCGTGCAGTGAGCGAAGCGTACCCGCGATACGGTGCCGACGCTGCCCGTCTTCCTTTCCTCCAGCGAAGCCTTTTCGCAGCGGCTCGGGCAAGCGTATTGACGCCCTGCAGCACGGCGGACTGTGCGCCAGCGCCCAGACCGGCGCGGTCCGCGGCGGTAGGTTCGGGCGTGCCGTCAGGCCCATCGCCGGGGAGGCGATGGACACAGGCCGGGCCTGGTCCCGCGCCGACCACAGGGAGGGGGAACATGCGCATCCGCACCATCGTCCTGGCCGCGTTGCTGGCCACCGCGGCGACACTGGGCAGCGCCCAGGCCGCCACCGGCGTCGCCTTCGTGCACGGCACGAGCAAACATACCGACGCCGCATCCGACTACTGGACCCACGACAACATCAACTCGATCCGGCAGGGACTGCCGGACCCGGCCAACTACGTCGTCATCAACTGCGACTTGACGCAGTACATGTGGCACGACGATGCGGCCGGCTGCGTGGCCGGGCAGCTGCAGTCCTTCATTGCCGCGCGCGACATCACCGACCTGGTGGTCATCACGCACAGCAACGGCGGCAACGTGATGCGCTGGATCATGTCCAACCCGACGTGGGACAGCCGCTACCCGGGGATCATCTCGCGCATCCGCTGGGTCAATGCGCTGGCGCCGTCCTCGGCCGGCACGCCGCTGGCCGACGCGGTGATCGCAGGCAACATGTTCGAGTCCGCGCTGGGCTGGCTGATGGGTTACAAGAACGACGCGGTGCGCATGCAGCAGGTCAGCTGGATGGCAAGCTACAACGCCGACTGGCTCTATGGCACCAGCGGCCGGCCGTCGCTGCCGCGCAGTTTCTACAGCGTGGTCGGCACCGACGTGCGTTCGGCGCCGTTCACCGCGAACGCCAACTGCGGCGGCTACCTGCAGAGCGTGGGGCTGGAGTTCACCCAGAACTGGCTGGCGTCGTGTTCCGACGGGTTCCTCAACTGCAGCAGCCAGTCGGCGGCGGGTTACGTCTGGTTCCAGGACACCCAGCGCACCGAGAAACAGCGGGTGCTCAACCACAACCAGAGCCGGCGCAACTGCTTCGGCCTGGACGTCATCCTGCGCAACGACCTGTGAGGGGCCGACCATGACCAGACAGACCATCACGCTCGCGACCCTCGCCGCCGCCCTTGCACTGGCCGGCGCCGTCCACGCACAGGACGCGACGCTCCTGCCCGCCGCGCGGGGCGATGTCACCCTGCGCGGCCTCGTCACCGACGCACCGGCGACGCCGCCGTCGGTCGAACGCGCGCCGGTGCATTTCGCCTGGGCGCTGCCTGACGACGCCGGCGCCATCACCGCGCCGACGCCGTACGCCGCGGTCAGCCGTGAATACTGGAAGGACGTCGACGGCGCCGCCCTCGCACGCGGGGTGACCATCCACACCACGGCCCCCGGTGCGCTGGTGCTCATCAGCCCGGGTGGCGGCGACAGCCGCGGCGTGGCGCCCGAGGCCCTGCAGGTCCGGCAGGGCGGCCGCGCCGTCGCGGCCCGGGACGCCACCGTCGCCCTCGCGCCGCAGGCGGCGCTGGAAGCCGCCACGGGGGCATCATTCGCGCCCGGGGCGCTGGGCTTCCGGCTGAGTCCCGCGCTGGGCGCCGGCGCGTTCGACCTGCAGGTCGCGGATGCGCGCGGCCGCTACGTCGTCCACGTGCGCGAACCCGACAGTGCGGTCGCGCTGCGCGTGGAGAACCCGGTTTCGGCCTACCGCACGGGAGACCGTGTCAGCCTGCAGGCGAGCCTGGACAGCGAGACCGGCCACGCCGGACTGCAGGAGATCGGCGGCATGCTCGTTGCGCCGGACGGCCGCGATTTCCCGTTGCGGGCAAACCGCACGCGCAACGGCATCGACCTGGAGGCCATGCTTCCGGAGGACGCTTCGACCGTGCCCGGCCTGTGGGAAGCGCATGTCCTGGCCGCGGGCGATGCCGACGGTGCCGAAGTCCTGCGCGACGCCAAGGTCGCCTTCGAGGTTGCCGCGCCCACCGCGCGCCTGCGCGGCCGGTACATCGCGCGCAGCGATGCCGGCGGCCAGCTGGCGTTCGACCTGCCGGTCGAGGTGGGCAGCCCGGGCCGCTACGAGGTCCGCGCGGTGCTGTACGGCACCGACCGGGCGGGCGCGCTGGCGCCGGTGGCGGTCGGGCATGCGGCCGACTGGCTCGGCCGCGGCGCGGGTGCGCTCACACTGGTGTTCCCGCCCGAGGTGACCCGCGACGCCACCGCGCCCTACGAACTGCGCCAGCTTGGCCTGCACGACCAGGGACGCATGGGGCGACTGGAATACCGGGAGCGCGCGGCCCGCGTCGCAAGCCGGCCGCTGATCGGGCGCTGACGCCACGGCAAGCGGCGCGGTGCCCGTGCGGGTGTCGCGTCGCTCAGGCCGAAGGGTTGTGCAGGAGCGTCCGCAGATTGTTGCCGATGATCTCCGCGAACACCTCTTCGGATCGCCGAAGCGGAATACGGGCAGTCGAGGCGCACCGGTCGCTGCCCGCGGGGCTCAGGCGGGTGGCATGGGCAGCAGGTAGCCGCTGACCAGGCGCGCACCTTCGTCGATGAGGGCTTCCATCGCTGCGCCGGACAGCATCTTCGAGTGGTGCAGCACGGCGTTGTGGGTCAGTGCTTCGATCGTGGTCACGCAGACGAACGAGGCGAGCTCCAGGTCGTCGACGCGGAGCTCGCCGCGATGCTGTTCCAGGTATGTCCTGAACAGCGCGAAGTTCTCGCGGCTGAAGGTTTCCGCATCCCGCAGCTTGCCCACGCGCGGGATCTGCTCGGCGAGCACGCGATGCAGCGCGGGCTCGACGCGGTGCCCCTTCACCGCGACGGCAACCAGCCTGTGCATCGCGGCCTCGACCGGCATGGCCATGAGGTCGGCCAGCCCGCCGCGCACCGTACGCGCGATCCGTTGCTGGTGGCGTTCGATAACGGCGGCGACCAGGGCTTCCTTGCACGGGAAGTACTGGTAGAGCGAGCCGATGCTCACCCCCGCCACCTCCGCGATGCGGTTGGTGCTGGCCTTGTCGAAGCCCTCCCTGACCAGAATGCGAGCAGTTGCCTCGACCAGGGCGTCGACGGTTGCGCGCGAACGTTGCTGGGTGGCGGTCTTGCGCGGTTTCGTGGGTGGCTTGCGTGCCATGCCTGCAGCCTGCCAATGCGAGTATTAAAAGCGAGTGATCACTCATATCCTGACGGCATGCGGATGCGATGCAAACCGCCACGCGCAACGCGCCGCACGGCCCCACGGAGACCACGACATGCACCACACATTGCAACGCCTGTTCCACTACAAGGCCTGGGCCAACGCCGAACTGCTGGACCGGCTGGCCGCGCTGGGCGAGGACTCGCCGATCGTCCCGCTGGCGATCCGGGCACTGAGCCACACCTATATCGTCGACCGCATCTTCGCCGCGCATCTGCGGCGCCAGCCGCACGCATACGACTCGGCGAACGCCAGCGAGATGCCGGCGCTGGCGCAACTGGACGCCGACATGCGTGCCAGCGATCGCGAGTACGTCGACTACGTTGCCACGCTCGACCGCGCGCAGTTGGAAGAGCGCATCGACTTCACATTCACCGACGGCAAACCCGGCAGCATGGCGCGCGAAGAGATGCTCATGCACGTGATCACCCACGGCGTCGGCCACCGCGGGCAGGTCAGCGCCATCATGCTGTTCGACTCGGTTCCGCCGGCGAAGGACGGTTTCACGACCTGGCTGCACGAGGCGGAGGCGCCTGCCCGGCGACGCGCGGCCTGAGGGCGGCGTGCTGTCCGGATCGCGTGCCGCGCCGCAGGGACGCTAGGGCTTTCTCGGATCGCCTGCGAGCCGGTAGATGCGAACGCCCGGGTCCCGGGTGGCGACCGGTTCGATGCGCGCGCCGGCGACACGGATGCCGTCGATGGGTGCCACGGCCCCGGCCACGGCACGCTGGATCTCGGCGTCCATCGACGCGTCCGGTCGCGCCACCGCGTAGGCAAGCACCAGCATGCACAGCGAGGCGAAGGCACCGGCGAGCGGCAGGCGCCAGTCGAAGCCGCGCGCCTGATGTTTGCGCAGCGCTTCGCGCAGCCGGCGTTCGCCGCCCGGCGGCGGTGCCAGCCTGGCCAATGCGGCAGTCGGCATCCGATCGTCTTCCATCAGTGTCCTCCCAGCCATTGTTTCAACCGAAGCACCGCGTGGTGCTTGCGCGAGGCGACGGTGCCCTCCGGCACGCCGAGCGCCTGCGCGATCTCGCGCGTGCCCATGCCGCTGAACTCGGCCATCAGCACCACTTCCAGCATCGCCGCGGGCAGGCGCTGCAGGGCGGCATGCAGGCGCGAATGCTCCGCCATGGCCTGCGGGTCGTCCCCGCCGGCGATGGCATCCAACGCTTCCGGCGGGGGCGTCCAGCCGCGCAGCCGGCGCCAGCGCAACTGGTTGCGCGCCAGGTTGAGCGCGGCCGTCCAGGCCAGCGCGTCGATGCGCGCGGCATCGACGCGGCGCTTGCGCTGCCACAGGCGCAGGTAGGCGTCATGGAGCACGTCCTGGCACTCCTGTGCGTCCCACAGCATGCGATACAGCGCGTTGTAAAGCGGGTGCTCGACACGCCGGTACGACGCGACGAGTTCCGTCTCGTCGATCGGCATGCGTCAGTCTTTGCCCGCGGGCAGCTGCGCCTGGGCGACGACCAGCTCCATGGTGCCGTCCGGTCCGGTGCTGGTGCTCAGGACCAGAAACTGGCCGGGATCCAACAGCGCTTCGGTGCGGACCAGACTTTCCCAGTTGCCGCTTGCCTGCGCCACCTGGATGTTGGCGCTGAGCATCACGCCGGCGGTGGATCGGTTCGCGATGCCGTCGACGAGGAAATTGCCTGCCTGCGAGTTGAAGGACTTGCCGGGCGAGATGAGTACGTCGGTGAATCCCTGCAGCGTGAATCCCTGCAGCCCGAGGCTCTTCGAGGCCTCGTCCAGCGCCGGCTTGAGCGGCGCCAGGCGGGGATCCGGCGCGCCGGTCCCGGAACTGCCTGCCAGTAGCCAGAAGCGCAGGCGCAGTGGCGCCTCGCCGACCGGCCCGGCGTCGGCCTGTTGGCTGGACAGGGTCGCGATCGCCTTGTCGATCGACGCCTGCGTGCTCGACGGGGCCAGCACCACCAGCCGGCCGCCGCTGCTGGTCACCGAGCCGATCTCGTCGACCCTCAGCACCATATCCAGCGCCTGCTGCACCGATTGCAGCTGCGCCGGCGGTACCTCGTAGACCTGCACCGCCTTCGCCTCGCCGTCGGTGGCGGCAGCACCGCCTTCGCGCCCGCAGCCCGCCAGCGCCGCGATCGCGACGAATGCCGTAGCCCAGGTCTTCAGAATCCGCATGCCTGCTCTCCTTCATTGCTCCGGCCGCGTGCGGGCCGCTCCCATCCTTCTACACGCCAGCGGCGGATTCCTTCATCCGGGATTGTGATCCTTCGCGATTCGTCCCGCGGCCCGCGGTAGTGGCGGAAATAACGATAGCGTTCGCCGCAAACCGCGATGTCTCCAGCGCGACGGCCCCCCACCATTTGGCCCCGTGCACGTTGAACCCCGCCCCTGGATCGGTTATCAAACGGGCTCAACTCCGCGGCCAATGGCTTCGGGACGCATTTCTACTTCGACAAGGACGGCACGGTCTACCAGACCGCGAGCCTGCTCAAGCACACCAACCACGTGGGCAAGATCAAGTCCCGCTGCATGGCTGGGGGCACGTGTTCGGCGGGCGAGGCCAAGCTGATCAAAGGGCGGGGTTGGAATCCGACGAAGGTGTACAACCACGAGAAGGTCAAGGCATATCCGGAGAGATATCCAACCAATGAGGACAGCGTCGGGATAGAAGTCGTTGCCATGTACGACGAGAGCACCAAGACCTGGGATGCGCCGACACCGGAGCAGACCGAGTCGATCAAGGTGCTTGTCCGGATTCTGAAGAAAGCCTACAGCCTCCAGGATGCCGATGTTTATGCACACGACACGATTTCCAGAAAGACGGAAGGTGAGGATCAGGGCCTGTATTCTGGCGATTAGCGCCTCGATGGTGATTGGATGCCAATCGAACGCAGTGCGGGATGGCCACGTTGCTTCCATGTCAGGAACCACTGTCGACCCATCGGCGTCCGCGCAGGAAGGCGCGCCCGGAATCTGCCGGTCGTGGGCGATGACGGCAGCGCAGGCAGAGCGATTCTTCCTGCTCAGTGAACGCATCGATGCGCGTCGCTACCACCATGATTTCGACACGGCACCCTGCATGATTTCCGGTGTGCTGGGATCGGATGGGCGAGCCTGGAAATTCAGTATCAATGGCGCAGCAAAGGCGGTCCTGCGTAATGGAAACGATACCCATTACGTCGGCTGTATGGCATCGGAATGCAGCGAGTTGGTGATGTGGGAATACACCCCGCCGGACGTAGACTGAGATTGATGCCAGACAGGAAGGGAATCGCCGTGCGCGGCTTGGCCATCGCGGTGTTGGTTGCCGCGTGCGCTGCTGGATGCATGCCCCCGGATTCCATGGGAAACATACCGGAGCGAGTGCGGATCATTGATGTGGGTGAGCCGCGGTACGGTGGCGAGCCAGGCGATCCGCTGGAGGCGGCGTGCCACGAGTGGCGGCTGTCGGCGCAGCAAGTGGCGGAGTTCTTCCGGCTGGGCCAGCAGTACGAACAGCCGCCGTACGCCGGGTTCTACCAGTTGCCGTGCTCGATTTCCGGGAAGCTCCGCAGTGAAGGTGTGACCTGGGATTTCACGATCGGCGGCGGTGGCACGGCGACCTGGTCGAACGGCGGGCAAGCGCGGCACTTCGGCTGCAGCGTGGAGGCCTGCGAACCGCTGGTGCTGCTGCCCGCGGACGGCATGGATCCGCAGTAGCGGTTCGACGCGCACGGTGACATACGTGCTGCAGACACTGCAGGCGTGGTCCCGGGGTAGAGTGGGCGCACCGTACCGGAGGAGGGGAGTCCTGCCATGCGCCGTGTCCTGGTTGCCCTGCTGCTGTCCGTCTTCGCGCTTGCCGCCGCCGCCGCGGAAACGCCGCAGGCCTCGTCGTCCTGGTTCGACAACGCCGGCCGTAGCGACACCTGGTCGGGCGGCGTGCGGATGATCGCGGTCCACACGCCCGCGGGCGACTTCCGCGTGTGGACCAGGCGCGTGGGCAACAATCCGCGCATCAAGCTGTTGCTGCTGCACGGCGGGCCGGGCGCGACGCACGAATACTTCGAGGCCGCCGACAGCTTCCTGCCCGCGGGTGGCGTCGAGTACTACTATTACGACCAGCTCGGTTCGGCCTACAGCGACCAGCCCGACGATCCCCGCCTGCTCGACGTGGACCGCTTCGTGGACGAGGTGGAGCAGGTGCGCCAGGCGCTGGGCCTGGGGCCGGACAACTTCTACCTGC
Organism: Luteimonas lutimaris; assembly: GCF_039537065.1. Classification (NCBI taxonomy): domain Bacteria; kingdom Pseudomonadati; phylum Pseudomonadota; class Gammaproteobacteria; order Lysobacterales; family Lysobacteraceae; genus Luteimonas; species Luteimonas lutimaris. The sequence continues at coordinate 13,220 of NZ_BAAAZU010000003.1, forward strand.
TCGGCCACTCGTGGGGCGGCATCCTCGCCATCGAGTACGCGCTGCAGCACCAGGACAAGCTCAAGGGCCTGGTGATCTCCAACATGATGTCCAGCATCCCGGCCTACAACCGCTATGCGCGCGAGGTGCTGATGCCGGAGATGGACCCGGATGCGCTGGCCGAGGCCCGGCGCATGGAAGCAGCCGGCGAGCACGACAGCCCGCGCTACGAGGCGCTGCTGATGCCGCACTACGAACGCCACGTGCTGCGTCGCCCCGCGGCCGAATGGCCCGAGCCGGTGCTGCGCTCGTTCGCGAAGATCAACAAGAAGATCTACGTGCCGATGCAGGGGCCGAGCGAGCTGGGCGCCAGCGGGCTGCTGGAACAGTGGGACCGCACCGACGACCTGGCGAAGATCACCGTGCCCACGCTGGTGATCGGCGCGAAGTACGACACCATGGATCCGGCATGGATGGAGATGATGAGCCGCAAGCTGCCGCACGGCCGGTACCTGTCCCTGCCGCAGGGCAGCCACATGGCGATGTACGACGACCAGGAGGCGTACTTCGCCGGGTTGCTCGAGTTCCTGCATGCGGCGGACGGCGACGCGGCGCGCGATGGGGCGCCGGCGGCGGACTGAGCGGTTGACGCGCCCGGCGCGCGGGAGGAGGCTGGCCTTCCATCCCGACGGAGCACTGCCATGGGCGACCACGTCTACAAGTCGACCGAGCTGACCGGTTCCTCGAAGGAGAGCGTCGACGACGCCGTGCGCACCGCCATCGAGCGCGCGTCCAAGACCCTGCGCGACATCCGCTGGTTCGAGGTCACCGACGTGCGCGGCCACGTCAGGGACGGCAAGGTCGCGCACTGGCAGGTGACGGTGAAGGTGGGATTCACGCTCGACGACTGAGGGTGCGCGTCCGGCTACACTCCGGCTCACCATGATCCGGAGCCTTCCCATGCGCCTGCTGCTGCCCGTGCTGCTGCTGTCGATCGCCGGCCTCGCCCAGGCGGGCGACGCCGCGACCTACGGTGATCCCATTCCCGCCGCCGGCGCGGCGGTGCCGATCTCCGCCGCGGCGGCGGACATCGACGCCCACGCCGGCCAGCCGCGCCGCTACAGCGGCCGCATCACCGAGGTCTGCCAGAAGGAAGGCTGCTGGATGATGCTGGAGAACGACGGGCAGGCCGCGCGCGTGCTGATGCGCGACCACGCCTTCTTCGTGCCGAAGGACGCCAGCGGGCAGGCCGAGGTCTACGGCGTGCTGTCGGTGAAGGAACTCTCGCCGGAAGCGGCGAAGCACCTGGCCGAGGACGCCGGCGACGGCGCCCTGCCGCCGACGCGCGAGCTGCGCATCGAGGCCACGGGCGTGCGGATCGAGGGCTGACCGCGCAGGCCGGCCGCTGCGTTGCGGCCGAGGCACGTCATCCGTGCGTCGGCTGCCGGGCGCGGGCGGCGATCAGAACGGGATCATCATCCCGGACGGCTGCAGCGTGACCGGCGCTTCGGCGCTGCCGTTGCCGGCGTAGGCCGTCAGGCCGGCCGCGATCAGCGCGGCGACCGTGACGGAGATGAGGAGCATGCGGCGGGAGACTTTCATCGGAGGACTCCTGGACTCTGGGGTACGCGTGGTTTCCTGATGCGCACAGTCTCCGCCGGCCGCATCGCGCCGGCCCTGACGTGGATCAAGCCCGCACGCGATCCGTGCCGCCGCGGCGCGGCGCCGGCTTCACCTCCCCTGTCCATGCCAGGGGCTAGCCTCGGGCGTCCCGCGCACGGAGACACGTGATGGCCATCTGCGATACCTGCGGCAACGACTACGACAAGGCCTTCGAGGTCGTGATGGGCGAGCGGCGCGGCACCTTCGATTCCTTCGAATGCGCGATCCAGGCGATGGCGCCGGCCTGCGCGCACTGCGGATGCCGGGTCATCGGCCACGGCGCCGAGGCCGACGGCACCATGTACTGCTGCGCGCATTGCGCGAGGAAGGCCGGCGTGCAGGGCGTCGACGACCGCGCATGAACCACGGGGCCGCCGGCGTTGGCCGGCGGCCCCGCGTCCTGCCGTCGCGCGGTCAGAAGTCGAACCGCGCCTGCAGCTGGGCCAGGTCCAGGTCCGCGTCCTCGACTTCGAAGCGGCTGTACTCGGCACGAAGCGCGAACGCGTCGGTGAAGCTGTACTGCAGGCCGACGCCGTAGGTCGGATCGGTGCCGCTGTCGTCACCGGTGCCGGCCAGGCCGGGAATGGCCGTGTCCAGGTCCCAGCGCTGGAAGCCGGCCTTCGCGTAGCCGGAGAACTTTTCGGTGAACGGCAGCGTTCCGACGGCGGTGAGATAGACCGAGCTGGCTTCCAGCGAGGTGCCCGCGACGTCGGGCTTGAGCTTGCCGAAATCCGCATAGCCGGCCTCCAGGCCGAACCAGCGGTTGAACTGGTAGCCGCCGAAGACCGAAAACGCGGTGTCTTCGTCGTCGTAGGCGTGCTCGTCGATCTGGGACTGGCCGGCGCCGGCACCGGCATAGAAACCGGTGTCCTGCGCGGCCTGCGCACCGAAGGCGGTGGCACCGGCGAGGACGGCGAACAGGGCGCGGGACAGGATCTTGTGCTTGCTCATCTTGATTGGACTCCTGCAGCGGAGATCGCACGCGGGGGAGGGAGGCGGTCTCCGTGCGACGGGCCCCGGCGGGATGCCTGGACGGCCGTCGCTGCAGGAAGAAGATGGGCGCGCAAGCGCAACGCAGAAGTGCGGAATCAGGGATGGATTGTCCCAGATGGAGTTCGCGCCACCGGCGGCGATGACTTCAGCGAAACCCGCACCGGGCTGGTGAAGCCGGGGAAGCGTCGTTCGATCTCGGCCCCCGAAGCCTGCACGGCGAGGATGGCGTGGCACATGTCGGTGGCCGCCTGCGGGAACGCGCTGCGATGCAGGAAGGCCCTGGCCACCTTCGCCATCGAGCCGGCGTTGTCCAGGAAGCCGCGCAGGTCGTCGTGGTACGCGTGCACGGCGTCGTCGCGGAAGACCTGGCCGCCGGACTCGATGCGGTCGGGCGTGACGACGATGGCGTCGTCGCCATCCTCGAAGCGCAACGCGTCGGCAGCGACGTCCACGTCGTAGGGCAGGTCGACGTCGGCGATGCGGCTGCAGCCGGCATCCGTCCCTTCGGCGGCCAGGCAGGGTGCGGCCAGCGTGGACAGCACGAGGGCGGCAACGATGAGGGGACGCTTGTCCATGGCGGTGCTCCGCTGTGGTGGGTGTGGTGATTGCAATCGATCGGGTGGCCCTGGTCGCGTGTGATCGGTTGCCCAACCATTGGCCTGGTGCACCGTGTGCGTGCACACTTGCGCACCGGCCCGGCGCGCGGATGTGCATGTGCTCGTCACCATGCCCCGGACCGCGGCGGGCCGCATGGCGGGTTGCCGCGCCCCGGCGCGCCGGGGATCAACCGCCGGCCCGCTCGATTCCCCCCATGGAGCCCTGCATGCCCGTAGTCCTGATGGTCCTGTTGTTCCTGCTGGCGGTCGTCGTCAGCGGCTTCGTCGCTCGCCTGCTGCCGCTGAAGGTGCCGTTGCCGCTGCTGCAGATCGCGCTCGGCGCAGGGCTGTCGTGGATCGGCTTCGACGTGGCGTTCGACCCGCACCTGTTCCTGCTGCTGTTCATCCCGCCGCTGCTGTTCCTCGACGGCTGGCGCATCCCCAAGGGCGCGTTCTTCCGCGACTGGAAGCCGATCCTGGCGCTGGCGATCGGCCTGGTGGTGCTGACCGTGGTCGGCATGGGCTGGTTCGTATACTGGCTGGTGCCGGCGGTGCCGCTGGCGGTGGCGTTCGCGCTGGCGGCGATCCTGTCGCCGACCGATCCGGTCGCGGTCGCGGCGATGACGCACAACTCGCCGCTGCCGCCGCGGCTGATGCACATCCTCGAAGGCGAGTCGCTGCTCAACGACGCCACCGGCCTGGTCTGCTTCAGCTTCGCCGTGACCGCGGCGCTGACCGGCACGTTCTCGCTGGCCGAGGCGTCGACCAGCTTCCTGCTGGTGGCCGGCGGCGGCGTGGTCGTCGGCATGGCGGTGACCTGGATCATCGGCCGCCTCAACCGGATGCTGGTGCGGCGCGCCGGCGAGGACCCGGGCATCCAGATCCTGGTCAGCCTGCTGATCCCGTTTGCCGCCTACCTGTCGGCCGAGCACATCCACGTCTCGGGCATCCTCGCCGCGGTGGTGGCCGGCATCGCGATGCACTACGGCGAACTGTCCGGGCGGCCGCAGGCGTCCACGCGCATGCAGCGCAACGCGGTCTGGGACACGGTGCAGACCGCGCTCAACGGCATCATTTTCGTGCTGCTGGGCGAACAGCTGCCGCGGATGCTGCGCAGCCTGCCGGAAACCGCCTCCGCCAGCGGCGGCGGCAACGATGTCTGGCACCTGCTCGGCTACGTGGCCGTGATCACCCTGGCGCTGGGCGCGATGCGTTTCGCCTGGGTGTGGGTGGCGGTGCGGCTGACCGTGTTCCGCGCGGCCTGGCGCGGCGAGCAGACCCGGATGCCGCAGACGCGGCTGCTGGCGATCATCGCCACCGCCGGCGTGCGCGGCGCGATCACCCTGGCCGGCGTGCTCACGCTGCCGCTGCTGATGCCGGACGGTAACCTGTTCCCGGCGCGCGAGGTGGTGATCATCATCGCGATGGGCGTGATCCTGCTGTCGCTGGTGATCGCCAGCATCGGCCTGCCGCTGCTCACGCGCGGACTCACCGAAAGCCTGCCCGAGCCCGAACGCAAGGACACCGAGGCCAACGCGCGCGTGGCCGCTTCCGAAGCCGCGATCCGGCGCATCGAGAAGGTGCTGACCGAGCCGCTCGCCGACGAACGCGCCGAGGACGCGCGCGCCGAAGCCGGGGTGCACCTGCTCGACGTCTACCGCCGCCACCTGGACTACGGCGACATGAGCGGCGAGAACGCCGAGGACATGCAGCGCCGCGACGAGGCCGAGCGCCGCCTGCGCCTGGTCGCGCTCGACGCCGAACGCGACGAGCTGTACCGCCTGCGCCGCGCGTTCGCGATCGACGACATCGTGCACCAGAAGCTGGTGCGCGAGATCGACCTGATGGAGGCGAGCCTGATCGGCAAGCTCAAGCACTGAAGACGCGGCGCGCGATCATCGCGCCGCCGATGGTGTGACCTCCGGCCTTGCGGACGCGGCGCGGCATTCGCACACTGCCCCGGGCGCGCAATGCCGCGCCATGCGTGCATCCGTTGCAGAGGTGATCTCCATGTCCGTTTCCCCGTCCGCCGCCGCGAAGCGGCCCCGCCGCCTGTTGCGCTGGCTGCTCGCCGCGGCGTTCATGCTGCCTGCCTGGGCCAATGCCGGCGTCGGCGTCGCCGCGATCGAGGTCACCGATCCGGTCGGGGGCGGGGCGATGCCCGGCTTCGTGTTCTATCCGGCCGCGACGTCGACGTCACCGGCGAAGATCGGTCCGTACGAAGTCGCGGCCGCGTTCGACGCGCCCGCGCAGCCGGGCGCCAGGCCGCTGGTGGTGATCTCGCACGGGCACGGCGGTTCGAACCTCGGCCACCACGACCTGGCGACCTACCTGGCCGGCCACGGCTTCGTGGTCGCCACCTTCGAGCACCCCAAGGACAACTTCCGCGACACCAGCGGCAACGGCAAGGCCGAGGTCATGGCCGGGCGCGCGCTGCAGGTGGCCGCGACGACCAGTGCGTTGCTCGACGCGCCGGACTGGAAGGCATTGATCGATGCCGACCGCATCGGCGTGGCGGGATTCTCTGCCGGCGGCTACACCAGCCTGCTGGTGGTGGGCGCCGCGCCGCGCTTCGACCGATTCATCGGCTACTGCGAACGGCATCCGGACGACGGGGACATCTGCGGGCAGGTGCGGCAGCTCGGCGACGGGGTCGTGGACGCGCTGGCTTCGCTGCAGGCGGACTTCGCACGCCTTGGCCCCGTCGCCGACCCGCGGGTCAAGGCCGCGTTCGTGATGGCGCCGCAGGCGATTCCATTCGACGAGGCAGGCCTGGCGGGAATCGATCGCCCGGTGTTCCTCTATTACGGCGAGCGTGACCGTGTACTGCGGCCGGACGAGAACGCACTGCGCATCGCGCCGCTGCTGCGCACGCTGGACCGCAGCGTGGCGGTGCCCGATGCGGACCATTGGGTCTTCCTGGCGCCGTGTTCGGAGGCGCTGGCCCGCGAGGCGGTGGAAATCTGCAGCGACCCGGCTGGCGTCGATCGGGCGCAGGTACACGAGCAGGTCAATGCCGACGCGCTGGCGTTCTTCCGCAAGGCGCTGGGCGTGTCGGTCGAGTAAGCGCGCCGGCCCGCCACCGGGCACGCGTGTTCAGCAGGCCAGCGTGGCTTCCAGCGCGACGTCCGGCTCCCAGCGCGCGCGGCCTTCCAGGGCGCTGATTTCCAGCAGGACCGCGGCGCCGACCACGATCGCGCCCTGTTGCCGCGCCAGCGCGAGCGCCGCGCGCAGCGTGCCGCCGGTGGCCAGCACGTCGTCGACCAGCAGCACGCGCGCGCCGGGCGACAGGGCGTCGGCGTGGATTTCCAGGCGGTCGCTGCCGTACTCCAGGTCGTAGTCCTGCGCGTGTACACGCGCGGGCAGCTTGCCGGGCTTGCGTACCGGCACGAAGCCGGTGCCCAGCGCGCGCGCCAGCGCGGCGCCGACGATGAAGCCGCGCGACTCGACGGCGAGCACCGCGTCCAGCGCCACTCCGCGCCACGGTGCAGCCATTGCATCGACCGCCGCGGCGTAGCCGTCGGCGTCGGCGAGCAGCGGCGTGATGTCCTTGAACACCACGCCCGGTTTTGGGAAGTCGGGGATATCGCGGATCAGCGCTTGCCAGTCGGGCATGGGATATTCGTCGTTTCGGACCGACGACGATGCTAGCGGAGATGGCGGGGCGCGACGAATGCCGGCGCGATCCGCGCCGGCTTCACAGGCGCTGGATCAGCGCGAGGATGTTGCCTTCGCTGTCCTTGAACCACGCGGCGCGCGTACCGCCGGAGGTGACGATATCGCCGTCGACCTGCGCATCGGGGAAGTCGTAGCGCTCGAACCGGACGCCGCGCGCCTTCAGGTCGGCCACCTCGCGTTCGATGTCGTCGATATCCCAGAACGCCTGGCTGGCTTTCGAGGTGCCGGCGTTGGGCGTGGGATACAGGAAGCAGCCGGTGCCGTTGGCGAATTCGTAGCTGACGCCTCCCGACAGCTCCGCGCCGGGTGCGAATCCCAGCTGGTCCTCGTAGAACCTGCGGGCGCGGGCGACATCGGTGGCCGGCAGGTAGGCGTACATCGCATGGGTCTGCAACATGGTGCTCTCCTCGGGGGAACGGGAGCCCGCGCGTGCCGCGTGTTCCCGGGTACGACGGGCGTTGGCGCGGGCAACCGGCACCCTGCACCCGGACGCGCGGCAACGCCGTGACCGGGTTGGCGGCATGACGCCATCGTTGTGCCGGATTCATGGCCGCCGCGCGAGGCGGATGCCGCGACGTTCCGCGCCGCCCGGCCGCGACGTGCCTGGCAGATGGCGTTCAGGCCGTCTGAACGCGCGGGTGGCTAGACTCCGCCACTTCCCTGCCGATCCCTGCCGCCATGCCCCGTTCCACCGCCGTTCTCACCGGTTTCGCCGTCGCCGCGCTGCTGGCCGGCTGTGCATCGCAGCCGAAGCAGGATCCGGCGCCTTCCGGCGAAACCTTCGACGCCGGCGATACCTACTCGCGCAGCTACGAATCGCAGCCGGCGCAGGCCTGCCAGGCCGCGCAGCGCGCGCTGCTGGGGCAGGGTTACGTGGTGAGCCGGGCCAGCGGCGACGGCGTGGAGGCCTCGAAGAACTTCCAGCCCGATGCCGAGACGCATACCCAGCTGGTGGTGCGCGTGACCTGCATGCAGCAGTACGACGGCCGCGCGCTGGTGTTCGTCAACGCGGTGCAGGACCGCTACGCGCTGAAGAAGACCTCGAGTTCCGCCAGCCTCGGCGTCGGCGTGCTCGGCTCGGTGTCGCTGCCGGTCGGCAGCAGCGACGACTCGCTGGTCAAGGTCGCCAGCAACACCGTGCAGAACCAGGACTTCTACCGCCGCTTCTTCGAGCGGGTGAAGTACTACCTGCCGTCCGAACCGGACCGGGCGGCGGCACCACCGCCTCCGGAGCCGGCCGCGCCGCCCGATCCGCCGCCTGCCGCAGCGCCGGAGGCAGGGCAGGATCCCGCGCAGCCATAACCCGCGCGCGTCGCGACCCCCTGTAGGAGCGGCTTCAGCCGCGAGCTCTTCGTCCAGCTTCGATTTCGCTCATGCAAAGAGCTCGCGGTTGAAGCCGCTCCTGCAGGTTCCCCATGACAGCTCAGCCATCGCTCGCCGTGCTGTGCAGGGTGCGGTCGAACAGCGCCAGCGTGCGCCGCCAGGCTTCCTTCGCCGCATCCTCGTCGTAGCGTGGGGTGGTGTCGTTGTTGAATCCATGCTCGGTGCCCGCGGGCTGGTACAGCGCATGGCGCACGCCGGCCGCCTTCAATGCGGCCTCGTAGCCGGGCCAGGCCGCGTTGACGCGTTCGTCGTTGGCCGCCAGTACCACCAGCAGTTCGGACTTGATCTTCGGCACGTCCTCCAGCGGCGGCGGGCTGCCATAGAACGGCGCGGCGGCGGCGAGCTCCGGCAGCCGGGTGGCGAGGACATTGACCATGCCGCCGCCCCAGCAGAAGCCGACCGCGCCGAGCCTGCCGTTGCCGCCCTCGACCCCGCGCAGGAAACCCGCCGCGGCCAGGAAGTCCTCGCGCACCTTGTCCTGGTCGAGCTTGCCGAACAGCGCGCGCGCCGCGTCCTCGTCGCCCGGGTAGCCGCCGAGCGGGAACAGCGCGTCGGGCGCGAACGCGATGAAGCCGTCCAGCGCCAGCCGCCGCGCGATGTCCTCGATGTGCGGGTTGAGGCCGCGGTTCTCGTGCGCGACCAGCACCAGCGGCGATGGTTCGCCGTCCTTCGCCGGCTTGACCAGGTAGCCGCGCGCGGTCCCGTAGCCCCTGGGCGATGCGAACTCCACGTGTTTCGCCGACAGCCGCGCATCGTCGGGCTTTACCTGCTGCGCCGCGGCGAACTGCGGGCTCAGCGCGGCCAGCAGGCCGGCCGCGCCGCTGGCGCCGACCGCGAAGCGCGCCGCGCCGGCGAGGAAGCCGCGCCGGTCGATGACGCCGTGCACGTACTGGTCGAACAGGCGCAGCACCTGCGGATCGAAATCGCCGGCCTTCGCCCTGCGGTCCTCGGACATGGCGGTCTCCACCGTTCGTGATCTGGCCGCAATCTAGCCACGTCCGCGGAAAGAATGCGTTACGGCAAAACCCGGCGGCATCCGGCGCTTTCGGCGCCGTTCGCCAAGCCGCGGACGCAGGCGACATCGCGCGGGCGGATGCGGGACCTGCCGCGTGCGGAAACGCCCGGCCCCTGACGTGCACGCTGCGCGGCAGCGGCCGGACGGGACCTACGGGCGTGGGTCGGGCTGCGGCTCCGGCCGGTCCGGTTCGCCGGGCGTATTCGGGTCGTGGACAGGCGGGATCATCGGATCTTCCGGCCGCCCGGGCATCGGGTCGCGCACCGGGTTCGGCACCTGGCCGGGGACATCCGGCTGGTCCGGATCGGGCTGTGGCGTTTGCTGGCTCATCGTCATGCTCCGGAGCGGGTCTGCCGCCAGCATGCCGTCCGCTGCGATGCGGGCGCGTGAATCGCCCAACGCATCGCGTCCTCGCGCGCGCAATTGTGCGACGCGGCCTTGCGTGGATGCGAACATGTACCGCCACGCATCGCACCGGAGCCGGCATGAAGGTCAAGCGCATCGTCGCCAACATCGCCACCGACAACGTCGCGGCCGCGGCCGCGTTCTACCGCGACCTGCTCGGCCTCGAGCTGCTGATGGACCACGGCTGGCTTGCGACCTACGGGTCCGGTGACACCATGCGGGTGCAGGTCGGCGTCGCCTCGGAGGGCGGCTCCGGCACGCCGGTGCCGGACCTGTCGATCGAGGTCGACGACGTGGATGAAGCGCTCGCCCGCATGCGCGCGGCCGGCATCGCGATCGAGTACGGCCCCGCCGATGAGCCCTGGGGCGTGCGGCGCTTCTACGTGCGCGATCCGTTCGGCCGTCTGGTCAACATCCTTGCGCACCGCCCCGGCTGAAGCCCGCCTGGGAGGTCTGCGCGGGCTGCTAGCATGCGCGTTCGCGCGTGCCCGGAGTCGATATGAAAACCCTGTCCCTGGCGAGCGGCCTCCTGCTCGCCGCCACGCTGTGTCTGGCCGCCGCCGCCACCGCCGCGGGCCAGGAGCCGGTTGCGCCGGCCAGCCGCGCCGAAGCCACGAAGATCATCGCCGACATGCGCCGCATCGTGACCGACGAGGGCGTCGAGCGGCTGGAGAAGGTGCACATCGGCGGCATCGACCAGTGGGTGTCGATCCGCGGCAACGACCGCCGCAACCCGGTGCTGCTGATGCTGCACGGCGGCCCGGGCTGGGTGTCGATGCCGACCAGCTGGTACTTCCAGCGCGGCTGGGAGGAATATTTCACCGTCGTGCAGTGGGACCAGCGCGGCGCCGGCAAGACCTACGTGGAGAACGACCCGGCTGCGGTCGCGCCGACGATGACGCGCGAGCGCATGGTCGAGGACACCGTCGAGGTGGTCGCGTGGCTGCGCCGCGAGTTCGGCAAGGACAGGATCTTCGTCCTCGGCCAGTCCTGGGGCAGCTACCTCGGCCTCGAACTGGCGCAGCGCAAGCCGCAATGGCTGCATGCCTACATCGGCATCGGGCAGGTCACCAACGCGCCGGAAAGCGAGCGTCGCGGCTGGGCGTGGACGCTGGAACAGGCGCGCCGCGACGGCAACGACGAGGCGGTCGCCGAGCTCGAATCGCTCGCGCCCTATGCGCAGGGCGACGCACCGGTGCCGCTGGCCGACCTGATGAAGCAGCGCCGCTGGCTCAACTTTTATGGCGGCATGGTCCACAACCGCCAAGGCGGCGAGGCGGAGGGTGCCGCGGTAAGGCTGTCGCCCGAGTACAGCGACCAGGACGTCGCCAGGATCTGGGACGCCAACGACTTCTCGGTCGAGCATCTGCTGACGGGCGTGCTGACCCTGGACATGGGCCGCGTGCAGCGGCTGGATTGCCCGCTGCTGCTGTTCCTCGGACGCCACGACTACAACGTGTCGTCGAGCCTGGCCGCCGAGTGGTTCGAACGCGTGCAGGCGCCGTCGAAGCGGCTGGTGTGGTTCGAAGACTCCGCGCACGAGGTCATGAACGAGGAGCCGGGCAAGACCCTGCTGTCGCTGGTCCAGTACGCGCGCCCGATCGCCGAGCGCGCCGGTGACGTGCCGCCGCCGTAGCGGCGTCAGGCCTGCGGCGCCGGCTTGCGCCGGAACGCGAACACCACCGCGCCCAGCACCAGGGCAATCGCGCCGGCGACCAGGTTCCAGGCGGTGGCGCTGGCCAGCAGGCCGATCGACAGCAGCGTGGCGGCGACCGGGATCAGCGGCCCGCCGGGCAGGCGCAGCGCGCCGTCGCGGTCGCCGTGGCGACGGCTCAGTACCAGCACCGACACCGAGGTGCCGATGTAGGTGCACAGCCGCGCCACCACCGACAGCAGCGCCAGACCCTCGAACGAACTCGACATCTTCAATAACAGCGATTTTCCCCATCCAGGTTGCATTGCAAGTGACCACTCTTCGAACGAGGAAGTCAGTGCCAACAGGAGCGACAGCACGCCGACGGTGATGATCGCCAACGCCGGCGTGCGGAAGCGCGGATGGATCTTCGCCAGCGCGGCCGGGCCGTAGCCGTCCATCGCCATCGCGTGCAGGTAGCGTGGGCCGAGCATGACGGTGTTGCTGTTGGTGCCCAAGATCGACACCGCCGCGCCCACTGTCAGCGCCAGCGCTAGCCAGCCGCCGCCGAACGTGACCGCGGCGTCAGCCAGTGGCGTCTGCGACTGCGCCAGCCCCGGCAGCGTGCCTAGCGCCACCCACTGCACCACGAAGTAAAGCAGTGTCACCGTGGCGATCATCAGCAGCATCGCAAACGGCACGTCGCGCTGCGGGTTGCGGTATTCGCCGGCGGCGGCCGGCAGGTTCTCGAAGCCGGCGTAGGCGAACAGCAGCAACAGCGCCGCCTCGCCGAGATCGCGCAGCGGGACCGGGCCGGGCAGCGACGTGGCCTGCGACATGTCGACGTACATCGCACCGATGGCGATGAACATCAGCAGCGGCAGCACCTTGGCAATCGCCAGGAACACGCCCGTACGTGCGGCCGCGCGTACGCCGACCACGTTGACCACGACCAGGAAAGCCAGCGAGCCGGTGACGATGGCGACCTGTGCACCACCGCTGGCCGCGTGTGGCCAGAAGTGCGTCACAGCCTGAGCCAATCCGACGGAAAGCGCCGCGGCGCTGGCAACGCGCGTGATCAGCAGCATCCAGCCAACCTCGAAGCCGATGAATGACCCGAACGCCTCGCGTGCGTACAGGTAGCCGCCGCCGGGCTGGTCGAAGTAGCTCGCCGCCTGCGCGTAGCACAGCACCAGCAGGCTCACCGCCAGCCCCGCCAGCAGCACCGCCCACAGGCTCGCCGGCCCCAGCAGCAGCGCCGCGGCCGCAGGCAGCAGGTAGATGCCGCTGCCGATGACGTCGTTGATCGACAGCCCGTACAGCTGCCAGCGCCCCACGGCGCGGCGCATCTCCGGCTGGCTATCGACGGAAGGCGCGAGAGGCTGCTGCGGGTCGGGCATGGGCGTTCATCCAGGCGGGCGGTCGCCGCAACCTAGCATGCCCGGGCGGGCAGGCGCCGCCTCCGGTCCGGCCACGCAAGCTTCCCGCCTTCGCATTGGCGCTTGTGCGCGGACGGATGTCCACGGAAACTGCGCGCTGCGTCTTGGCCCCTGGCGGAATCCCCACCGCCGGGTCCGGGAGGAGGCGTACAGGGGCAGGACTGGGGATTCAATCGAAAATGGAGATTCAACGCATGTCGAAGAAGAACGTGTTGCTTGCGGTGGCGCTGGCCGCGCTGGTGGTCGCCGCGCCGATGTCGGCGCTGGCGAAGAAGAAGCAGTCGGGCGTCGGCCCCGGCATGAACGAGGCGGGGGAAGTCATCGATTCGTCCGCAGTCGAGGCAGGCTGGGGCGAGGAAGTGGTCGGCCTCAACGACTACGAGGGCGAGATCACGGGCATTCCCGCGCCGGACAGCAAGTTCACCCAGCTCAAGATCGGCATGCCGATGAAGCAGGTCACCGACCTGATCGGCGAACCCACCGACCAGGGCGCCTACATCACCGGCAAGGCGTTCATCCCGTTCTTCTTCGGCAGCGATCGCCACCGCTACGAGATGGCCTACAAGGGCCAGGGGCGGCTGATCTTCGCCGGCAAGTCGATGGGCACCGGCGGCAACCTGATCTGGATCATCCACAACAGGAACGACACCGGCTATCGCGAGTAACCGTCCGCCGCGTCGCCAGGAGAAACCCCGCTTGCGCGGGGTTTTTTCGTATCGGGGAAGACGGCTGCCGGTCAGGGCGCGTCCTGCACCAGCGCCGGGTCCAGCGCCCTGGCGAGCGCGATGACGTCGTCCCGGAAGGTGGCGTACTCCCAGTCGGGCTGGTAGTCGTCGCGCTCGGCGATCTGGCGGACCGCGACCAGGCGCGCGCCGGGAACGACCTCGATGTACTGCCCCAGGTAGCCCTCCGCCTCGAAGGCGACGACCGGTCCGTCCTGGCTGTCGATGAACTCGTTCGGCGGGATCTTCGGCTTGATCTCCATGTTCCAGGCTTCCGCCGCCGAGGCGCCGAACGCGCCGGAGATCGCCTCGAGGAAGGCCGCCTCGCTGTCGAACGTGCGGTCCTGCAGGGCCTCGAACTTCGCGGCGACCGCGTCCGACACGCCCCTGTCGCGCATGCGGCCGGCCGCGTCGGCGGCGACGTGGATCTTGGTCCACGCCGTCCTCCGCCACCACAGCAGCCCGCAGCCGGACTGCTTCGGGCTCGCCGCGAGCATGGCGTCGATGTAGTCGGCCGGAACCAGCTGCCGGCCTTCCCATTTGCCGCGGTCGAGCACGAGCTGGCCGATCTTCGCGGCATCGGTGGCGGTGAGCGGCAGGCCGGACATGGCGTAGGGATGCCCCGTCCTGTCCTTCTCCCACGGGCCGGGATGGATGTCCATGGCCTTGAACAGGCCGTCGCGGAAGAACACGTCCATCGGCTGGCCCGACGCCTCGCGGATGATGCCGGCCAGCAGGTTGACCGCCTTGTTGTTGTAAGAGAACGCCTCGCCCGGCGCGCTGTCCAGGTCGGCCGCCAGCGCCAGCTGGATGATGTCGGGCGCCGGATAGATTTCCTCCGGCGCCATCGGCACGTTCTGCATGCCGGAGGTGTGGTCGAGCAGCATGCGCACGGTGACATCGGCCTTCAGTCCCTGCTTCCACTCGGGGTAGAAGTCCGCCACCGGCTGGTCCAGCGACCTGATCCTGCCGTCGGCCAGCAGCTGGCCGATGCCCAGCGCCACCACCGACTTGGTGGCCGACATCAGCTCGATCGCGCCCGGCGGCTTGCCGTCGCGGTCATAGCGGCCGACCGGCTTGCCGTCGCGCAGGACCAGCACCGCGGCGCTGTGCGTGGACCGGGCCTTGTCGAGCAAGTGGTCGAGTGCGGCTTGCGCGGCGGGCGGGAGGTCGGCGGCGGACGCGGGCAGGCCGGCGGCCAGGGCCAGCAGCAGGACCACGGGGGCGATGGCGTGGCGCAGGAGCATGTTGGTTTTTCGTAAGGGGGGTGTTGCCACAGGCTATGTGCGCAGGGCCATGCGCATGAGTGCCGATGGTTTGAATGACTTGTGGTCCGGCGCGTGCATTGCGCCGCGGTTCCACGGCGCGCAGGCGCTGTCGTCGACGTCCGGCGCCTCGTTGCAGGCATGGCAAGCCGGTGTGGCCGGCATTCATCGTGGCGAAGGCAAGCTCACGGGGCGGTCCAGGGGGTGAATGCCGTCGCGCCTGCGCGACATCCACACGATGAGGAGCCCCCATGAACACGACAATCCGCAATTCCCTGCTGGCCATGGCCGTCGTTGGCGCGCTGTCGCTCACCGCCTGCCAGACCACCGACGATCCGATGGACGCGCCCGAGCCCGCGCCGATGGATGACACTGCGCCGCCGATGGACGACACCGCGCCGCCGGTGGACGAGACCATGCCCACGACGGACCCGACCACCACGCCGACCGACGCGACCAGCGACGGCGCAGACGGATCCGGCTTCTAGGACGGTGCGCGGGACGCGGGCAGGATGCCTGCGTCCTGTCTGTCTGCGCGTCCCTGTAGGAGCGGCTTCAGCCGCGAGCTTTT
>NZ_BAAAZU010000003.1:28615-193439 GCF_039537065.1 Luteimonas lutimaris
AAAAGCTCGCGGCTGAAGCCGCTCCTACAGAGGATTGGGTTTTGAAGCCACGCCGCTCAGCCCCGTGCGGCGAGGCAATCCGGTGCGGACGGCTCGCGGTCGTGGCTGACGCACTGCTTCAGCCGCGGCGGCAGGTGGGTGAGGTGGCGCGAGGTGCCGGCTTCGAGGGTGAAGGCTTCCACGGTGCGCGGCCGGCAGGCATCCGCGTCGCCTGCGTGTGTGTCGCACTCGCGCACGAACAGCAGGTAGTGGCAGCGGCCGCTGATGCTCTTGATGCATTCGAAATCGCCCGCGCCGCCGTTGACGTAGGAGCGCATCACGTTCTGTGCCTTGCCGTCGATCGACACGTTGGTGATCGTGGTCGTGCCGGCGTCGATCTTGCAGCCGGCCAGGAGCAGCAGCGTCGCGGCGAGCAGGATGGCGGTGCGCATGGCGGATCTCTCCTTGCGGTGTCACGGTGGCATGGCGGGCACGGTCGAATGGTTCGTCCGCGCGGCGCGAAGGTCACATGTTGCGGAACAGGGGCATGTACGGCTGGCTGACCGCCAGCGTCTCGGGCCGCTGCTTGAGGTGGATCGTGCCGCGGCCGCTGTCGTCGCGGCTGATCGAGGCGATCGCCTTGAGGTTGACGATGGTCGAGCGGTGCACCTGTTTGAACATCGCCGGGTCGAGCAGGCCGAGCAGCTCGCGGATCGGCGTGCGCAGCAGCGACTCGCCCTCGGCGGTCATCACGGTGGTGTACTTGTTGTCGGCGCGGAAATAGGCCACGTCCTCGACCAGGATCAGGCGCGTGTCCTTGCCGGCGCTGGCGGTGATCCACGACAGCGGCGTCGCGGCCGGTTCGCGGTTCGCGTCGAGGCGGCGGATCAGCGCGGCCAGCGTCGCCGCATCCGGGTGCGTGCCGGCGGCACGCGACTGCAGCCGCTGCACGGTCGCGGCCAGGCGCTCGCGCGAGACCGGCTTGAGCAGGTAGTCGACCGCGCCGTTGTCGAAGGCGTCGATGGCGTACTGGTCGTAGGCGGTGACGAACACCACCTGCGTGCGCGGACTGGCCTCGGTGGCGGCGGAGGCGACTTCCAGCCCGGTCAGGCCGGGCATGCGGATGTCGAGGAAGGCCACGTCCGGCTGGTGCTCGGCGATCGCCTCGACCGCGCCGCCGCCGTCGTCGCAGGACGCGACGATCGACAGCTCCGGCCAGGCCTCGCGCAGCAGCGACTCGAGCGAGCTGCGCAGGATGTCCTCGTCCTCGGCGATGACGCAGGTGGGGCCGGTGGTGGTGGCGTCAGGCGACATGGCCGTGTCCTTGCGCAGTGGCGGCGGGCAGGGTGATGGTCGCGGCCACGCCGTTGGGGTAGTTGGCAGTGATGCTGAAGCGTGCAGCGTTGCCATAGGCCAGGCGCAGGCGCTCGCGCACGTTCTTCAGGCCGATGCCGGTACCGCTGCTTTCGGCGTTGAAGCCGCGGCCGTCGTCGGCGACGGTGACCGAGACTTCCTGGTTGGCGCTGGTGGCGCGGATCCACACCGTGCCGCCGCCGGGCTTGGACTCCAGGCCATGCTTGATCGCGTTCTCGACCAGCGTCTGCAGCATCATCGACGGGAACGGCAGCGCGTGCAGCGCCTCGGGTACGTCGACCTGGGTCGACAGCCGCGAACCCATGCGGATCTTGAGGATCTCCAGGTACGCGGTCGCGCGTTCCAGCTCCTCGCCCAGCGTCGACTGGCCGTCGAGGTTGCGCGGCAGCGAGCGGCGCAGGTAGGCGATCAGGTGGCCGAGCATCGCGTCGGCGCGCGCCGGGTCGCTGCGGGTGAGCGCCTGCGCGCTGGCCAGCGTGTTGTAGAGGAAGTGCGGCTCGACCTGGGCGTTGAGCAGGCTCAGCTTGGCCTCGCTCAGCTCCTTGGCGCTGGCGGTGTCGCGCACCGCGGCCTTCTCGCCGCGGCGGTGCTCGGCGATGCGGCGGGTGATGGCGCGGGTGATCGCCTCGGTGGTTTCCAGGTTGCGCCCGTGGTCGACGCGCAGCCAGTCGGTCCACGCGGCGCTTTCCGGTTCGCAGGCCAGGGTGATGCTGGAGGTGTCGCCGCCCGGGGCGACGGTGCCGACGACCACGTCGTAGCGGCCGCCGAGCTTGCGGTCCACCCAGTGCATGGGATCGAAACGGCTGTGGCCGCCGTAGGGATCGGGTCGCTCGATGCCGGCACGCACGCGCAGGCTGTCCGGCGCCGATTCGATGTCGACCGCGCGCGGCAGCTCGCGCAGCGCGGCGTCGAGCAGGCCGAAGGCCTCGTCGGCGGGGAAGGGCACCTCGATCTGCCGGCGCTGGCGGTTGCGCAGCTGCTCGGGCGTGGGCTTGCCGCCGACGATCATGCGCACGCGATGGATGTGCGAGGTGGCGTCGGGGATCACGAACGCCAGCGAGATCATCCACAGCAGCACGATCGGGAATTCCGGCAGGCCGAAGTTCGACCACAGGATCAGCACCACCAGGTAGAACACGCACCAGGCGAAGACGTGGCGGGTGGCGAAGGAGAAGGTGGTCATGGCGGTGCCGTATCGAAAGCGTGGGGCGAGAATACCCACGCCGCGGCGCCGGCGGCAGCCGATTGCGACGGATGCGCGGAATCGGCGACGAATCGCGGGAATCGCGCCCCGGGGCTGGCTGCCGGACGGCCACTGCGATGCGCTTCGCGCCGCGTTGACGCCGGCCCGCGCCCCATGGGCGATCACGCGGCCCGGTTTGCCGCAGGGAGGACTCCGGCATGCGCGCATGGCTCCTGTTGCCTGCCGTGGCATTGCTGGCGGCCGCGCCCGATGCACGGGCGCGCACCGTCTACCGCTGCGTGCAGGGCGGTACCGTCAGCCTGGCCACGGCACCGGAGCCCGGCTCGAAATGCGTGGCGAAGCAGATCGACGACAACGCCGTGCAGACGCCCAACCTGTGGGGCGAGATGGGGGTCTTCAGCGGCACGCTCTACGAGCGCGAGCAGGACGGCAGGCTGGTGTACTCGACGCGCAACCTGCCCGGCTCGCGCGTGTACCTGAAGTTCACCGTGCACACGCCGCCGGGCGAGCCGGCGCACGTCGGCCTGGGCAAGGTTGGCAAGCCGCGGCTCGACCGGCATGCAGAACTGTTCAAGGCCGCGGCGAAGGCGACCGGCGTGGACGACGCATGGCTGCGCGCGATCGCGCACGCCGAGAGCGGATTCGATGCACTGGCCGTCTCGCCCAAGGGCGCACAGGGCGTGATGCAGCTGATGCCGGACGTGGTGGCCGAGTACGGCGTCACCGATCCGTTCGCGCCTGCGCAGTCGATCAATGCCGGCGCGCGCTACATGAAGTCGCTGCTGCGCCGCTACGGAGGCGACCGCACGCTGGCGGCGGCGGCCTACAACGCCGGCATCGGCACGGTGGCCCGCTACGACGGCGTGCCGCCCTATGACGAAACCCGCGCCTACATCGACAAGGTGCTGACCCTGTACGCGCGCTACCGCGAAGCGATGGGCTTCAAGCGCGAAACGCCCGCGCAGTAGGGGGACCCACAGGGGAAGGGTTGCGGGCCGGGTTACCCGGCCACGGGCACGAGTTTCAGCAACCGCCCCTTCTCGCCATCCTCCAGCAGCCACAGCGCGCCGTCGGGACCCTGTTCCACCGCGCGGATGCGCTGACCCATGTCGAAGCGCTGTGCCTCGCGCGCGTTGTCGCCGTCGATCTCCACGCGCACCAGCGACTGCGAGGACAGCCCGCCGATCAGCGCGTCGCCCTTCCAGTCGGGGAACAGGTCGCCGGAGTAGATCAGCAGGCTCGACGGCGAGATCACCGGGCTCCACCACGCCTTGGGCGCGTCGAACTCCGGCCGGGTGTCGTGGTCGGGGATGTCGCGGCCGTCGTAGTGGTCGCCGTTGGAGACGATCGGGTAGCCGTAGTTGCCGCCGCGTTCGATCAGGTTGAGCTCGTCGCCGCCCTTGGGCCCCATTTCCACTTCCCACAGCCGGCCCTGCGCGTCGAAGTCGATGCCCAGCAGGTTGCGGTGGCCCAGCGACCAGACCTGCGCGGTCACGCCGCCCTGGTCGGCGAAGGGATTGTCGGCGGGCACGCTGCCGTCGTCGTTGAGCCGGATCATCTTGCCGAGGTTGGACTGCATGTCCTGCGCGGGGTCGAACTTCTGCCGCTCGCTGGAGGTGATCCACAGCTTGCCGTCGCTGCCGAACAGCAGGCGGTGGCCGTAGTGGCCGCGGCCCTCGACCTTGGGCACCTGGCGCCAGATGACGTCCAGGTCCTCGAGCTTGCCGCCGCCGCTGTCGTCCAGCGCCAGCGTGCCGCGCGCGACCGCGCCGCCGCGGGTGTCGTCGTCGCCGGCTTCGGCGTAGCTGACGTAGACGACGTGGTTGCTGGCGAATTGCGGATGCAGGGCGATGTCGCCGAAGCCGCCCTGTCCGCCGTAGTCGACCTCGGGCACGCCGCTGATGTCGCCGACCTGGCCGGTCGCGACGTCGATCAGCTTCAGCGCGCCCTTTTTCTCGGTCACCAGCAGGCGGCCGTCGGGCAGGAAGGCCATCGCCCAGGGTTCGTCGAACGTCGCCACCTCGGTGGCGGTGAACGGGCGCACGTCGCTGACGGGCAACTCCGCGGCGGCCGCGTCGGTGGACTGCGCGGCGGTGGCCGCGGTATCGCCGGGCGGAGGTGGCGCGGTCGATGGATCCGGGGCGTTGCCGGGCCGGGCGCAGGCGGCCAGGCACAGGCTGCCGGCGCAGGCCAGGGCAAGCAGGCGAGGGGTCATGGCAGGCTCCTTTGACGTGGTTGCCCACGTGCGGGCGTGTGTGCGGTGCACACTAGCACCGCGCCGCGTGGCGCGTCGTCGCGACCGGAGGATGCCCATGCTGCCCGCCATCGAAACCACCTGCCCCTACTGCGGCGAGCCGATCGAACTGCTGGCCGACGCCTCCGCCGGCGACCAGCAGTACATCGAGGACTGCAGCGTGTGCTGCCGGCCGATCGTGGTGACGGTCACCACGGACGACGACGGCGACCCGATGCTCGCCGTGCGTGCCGAAAACGAGGCCTGACGCCCGTCCGCCGCGGACTCGTCGGGCGCGCGCGCGTGGCGGCGCAGGTGAAGGTTGTGTTGTGTTCATGCGCGCGCCGCCGCGGAGGGGACGCGCGAGGGCCGGAATTGCCGTCCTGCGGCCCGCTCCCGGCCAATGCATGACGGCCATCGCATTCACGGCTAGCGGCAAATCGCAGGCGCGTGGTTAAGAGGATGTAAGCCGTTGCCGCGCGGCGGTGCGGACGTTCATCGGCGCGGCGGCATTGTCGGTGCCAGGGTCGTGCTGCCCGATTGCATCCGGTGGCGGCCCGAACCGAAGTTCCCCCGAACACAATGGAGAAGACCATGAACCATGCAAGCAAGCTGTCCGGCCTGATCGCGCTCGCCGCCGCCGTTGCCATGCCGATGGCGTTCGCGCAGACCGCTCCGACCACGGACGACGGCATGCAGTCCGAGCCGCCGACCGCCGCCCCCGCGCCGACGGCCGAGCCGCAGCAGGTCACCTGGGCCGACCTGGACACCGACAAGGACGGTGCCCTGTCGAAGGAAGAAGTGGCCACCGTGCCGGCGCTGGCGCAGGTCTTCGATGACGCCGATGCCGATGCCGACGGCAAGCTGACCGCCGACGAGTACAAGGCGCATGCCCAGACCACCAATGCCGATGCCGATGCGGCCGGCAGCGACGACGGCGGGCAGTAACAGCAAGACTGCCGGTTTTTCCCGGCGTGTATGTGCAGGGGCGGCCTTCGGGCCGCCCCTTTTGCATGCGTGCGCGCAATGCCGGCCGATGACGCTTGCGCTCCGGCCTGCATAATGTGCCGATGGGCAACGGCATCCGCATGGTCGCCTTCGACGGCGACGACACGCTCTGGCGCAGCCAGGACTACTTCGACGACGCGCAGGCGCGCTTCGAACGGATCATCGGCAGCTACGTCGATCTCGCCGACGCGCGGGTGGCCGAGCGGCTGTACGCATTCGAGAAGGCCAACCTGGCCTGGTTCGGCTACGGCGTGAAGGGCATGGCGCTGTCGATGATCGAGGCGGCGGTGGAGATCACCGGCCAGCGCATCGGCGCGGCCGACGTGCAGCGCATCGTCGGCATGGCCAAGGAACTGCTGCGGCACCCGGTGGAACTGCTGCCGGGCATCCGCGAAGCGGTCGCCGACATCGCGTCGCGCCACGACGTGGTGCTGATCACCAAGGGCGACCTGTTCCACCAGGAAGCCAAGGTGCGCGACTCGGGGATGGCCGACCTGTTCCGCCGCATCGAGATCGTCAGCGAGAAGGACCCGGGCACGTATGCGCGGCTGCTGGAGGAGTTCGACATCGCCGCCGACGAGTTCGTGATGGTCGGCAACTCGCTGCGTTCGGACATCGCGCCGGTGCTGTCGCTCGGCGGCTGGGGCGTGCACATGCCGTACCACACGACCTGGAGCCACGAGGCCGATGCCAGCGTGGACGCGGGCAGTGCGCGCATGCGCAGCGTGGAGTCGCCTGCGGGGCTGTCGCCGGCGGTGGCGGACATCGTCGCGGCGGCAGCGCCGGGCGCGTCGCCGTGAGCCTGCCTTCACCGGCACCGGACCATGGTGGTCGCCTGCGCGGACACGGAGGCGGGCGGATGGGGCAGGTGGCAAGCGGATGCGTGGGTATCGCGATGGCGGCGCTGTCGCTGTCGGCATGCGCCGGCACGCGCGCCGTGGACGAAGAGCCGAAGCTGCGCTTCGTGCAGTCGCGGGCCGACGCCGCGGACAGCAACCGCGAGGCACCGGCGCGCGTGCGCCGCGACGGGCACGGCCGGCCGGTGTATTTCCGCGAACAGCGGCTGGACAACCACGGCGTCATGCGCGATGTCGTCCCCCGCGACGCGGACGATGCGCGCGGCGAGGGCGCGTCAGGCTGCGGCGACCGCGCGGACTGCGCCGCCGACGACGGGCGGCGCTGAAGCGGCCGCGACAGTCACCGCTCCGGCGTTTCGAGCGCCTGCCCGCCCACCGCGTGGTGGATGCTGGCCTCGACGCCGGATTCGACCTGCAGCGTCACCCAGCGCAGGGCAATGGCGTAGACCCCGAGCAGCACGGCGACCACGCCCAGCCACGCCAGCCAGTGCTTCCAGCGGCGCGGACGCGGCCCGGCCGGCGCATGCCGCGATCCAGCCATCGGAGTCCTCCTGAATGGAGTGTCGCCCTGCCCGTTCATGCCGGCGACGCTACGCCCGCCAGCGTCACGGGTGCGTGCAAGCGCGGCAATGCTGCCCGTGCATCCCGGCCAACGGCGCGGATGACGCCATGCGGTCGCCGCGCGTACCCTTGGCGACCATGATGATCGCCCCGCCGCCTGTCACAGCCTTGCCCGCCGCCTGCCGCGTGCTGGCGCTGGCGGCCTGCCTGCTGCTGGCCGGCGCCGCCGGGGCGCAGGACTACGCCTTCGCCTGGAACCCGCGCAGCGGCGACGCCTGGATCGACGCCCAGCTGGCCGACATCAACGCCTACGGCAGCCGTTACCGCGGCGCCTTCGTCGACGAACTGGTGCGCTACCACGCCGCGCCGCGCGAGCTGGTCACCGAGCTGGTGGACGAGCGCAACTGGGCACCGGGCGACGTGTACTACGCCTGCGCGCTGGCGCAGGTGCTCGGCCGTCCCTGCCGGGCGCTGGTGGAGGCCTGGGGGCAGTCGCACGACGAGGGCTGGGCGGCGGTCGCCGAAAACGCCGGGATTGCCACGCGGCCGGCGGCGGCCACGCGCCTGAAGCAGGCGATCACCGATAGTTACGCGCGCTGGGGACGGCCGCAGGCCGAGGTGGTCGAGGACCACGCCCCGGCGAAGGGCGAACCCCCGCCGGGCGGCTGACCCCGCGGTTCAATAGCCGGCGAAGGTGTCGAACAGCAGCTTCACGTTCAACGCCACGATGACCGCGGCGATCACCCAGGCCAGCGACGCCAGCCACGGCGCCACCACGAAACGCCCCATCTTTTCGCGGTCGGTGACGAAGCGCACCAGCGGGATCACCGCGAACGGCAGCTGCATCGACAGCAGCACCTGGCTGAAGACCAGCAGCTTCGCCGTGCCCTCGGAGCCGTAGATCGCGGTGATGATGACCACCGGCACGATCGCGAT
Organism: Luteimonas lutimaris; assembly: GCF_039537065.1. Taxonomy (NCBI): domain Bacteria; kingdom Pseudomonadati; phylum Pseudomonadota; class Gammaproteobacteria; order Lysobacterales; family Lysobacteraceae; genus Luteimonas; species Luteimonas lutimaris. The sequence continues at coordinate 36,768 of NZ_BAAAZU010000003.1, forward strand.
GCCGCGGGTCACCAGGCGCCGCGCCCACGTGGGCAGGCGCAGGTGCAGGAAGCCTTCCATCACGATCTGCCCGGCCAGCGTGGCAGTGACGGTGGAATTCAGCCCCGATGCCAGCAGCGCCACCGCGAACAGCGTCGAGGCGATGCCCACGCCGAGCATCGGCGACAGTAGCGCGTAGGCCTGCTCGATCTCCTGCACGTCGGTGTGCCCGGCCTTGTGGAACACGGTCGCGGCCATGATCAGGATCGCCGCGTTGATGAACAGCGCCAGCATCAGCGCGATGGTGCTGTCGGTCACCGCCCAGCGGATCGCCATGCGCCTGCCGGCGTCGTCGCGCGGGAAGTCGCGGGTCTGCACGATCGACGAATGCAGGTACAGGTTGTGCGGCATCACCGTCGCGCCGATGATGCCAATCGCGATGTACAGCGCGGCCGGGTTGGTCACCACTTCCGTGCGCGGGATGAAGCCGCCGAGCACTTCGGCCACCGGCGGCGCGGCCAGCGCGATCTGGATCCCGAAGCAGGCGAAGATCACCAGCAGCATCGCGATGATGAAGGCTTCCAGCGTGCGGAAGCCGTGGCGCATCAGGTACAGCACCAGGAACACGTCGACCGCGGTGATGATCGCGCCCAGCACCAGCGGGATGCCGAACAGCAGGTTGAGCGCGATCGCGGTGCCGATCACCTCGGCCAGGTCGCAGGCGATGATCGCGATCTCGCACACCACCCACAGCATGTACGCCACCGGCCGCGGATAGTGGTCGCGGCAGGCCTGGGCAAGGTCGCGTCCGGTGGCGATGCCCAGCCGCGCGGCCAGTGCCTGCAGCACGATCGCCATCAGGTTCGACAGCAGGATCACGCTCAGCAGGGTGTAGCCGAACTGCGAACCGCCGGCCAGGTCCGTGGCCCAGTTGCCCGGGTCCATGTAGCCGACCGAGATCATGTAGCCCGGCCCGAGGAAGGCGAGGAAGCGGCGCAGCCACTGGCCCCGTCCCGCGCCCGCCGCCGGCACGTGCACGCTGGCGTTCAGGGCGCCGAGGCTGGCACCCGTGCGCGGGTCGCGGGCAAAACGCCAGCCCGGTTCGGCGGCACGCGGCGGTGGAGTGGCTTCGCGATCCACGGGCGGTTGCCGTCGGGCGGGGAAGGGCTCGTTATAGCCTCAGCTATCTTCCAAAGCAAGCGCCATCATCGCTGCGGTAACCTAGCGGTCCCCCGCGGCGCATCCCGCCGCCGCGGGCGTCCGCAGGGGATGCGAGCCCGCATGCCGAAACCCAAGCCATCCACGCCGCCGCTGATCGACGCCGACCTGCACGCGGAGAGCTTCCGCCAGGTGCGCGAGGCGCATCGCCTGGAGCTGGTGGAGGACTACGTCGAACTGATCTCGGACCTGATCCGCGACGGCGGCGAGGCCCGCCAGGTCGACATCGCCGCGCGCCTGGGCGTCGCCCAGCCGACCGTGGCCAAGATGCTCAAGCGCCTGGTGAAGGCCGGCTACGTGGAACAGAAGCCCTACCGCGGCGCGTTCCTGACCGACGCGGGCGAGGCCCTCGCCCAGGCCAGCCGCGAACGCCACCAGGTCGTCGAAGCCTTCCTGCTGGCACTGGGCATCGATCCCGACACGGCGCGCCGCGACGCCGAGGGCATCGAGCACCACGTCAGCGCGGAAACCGTCGCCGCGTTCGCGCGCTTCGTCGCCGCGCGCAGCTAGCCTGCGGACGCGAAAGGCGCCTGCGACCGGTGGCGGGACGAAGCTGCTTCGCCGCGTCGCCCCACCTACAATGGCCGGCCATGTCCGTGCCCAGTCCACTGCCGCCGCTGCCGACGATTGCCCTGTCGGTCGCCCCGATGATGGATTGGACGGACAGTCATTGCCGGGTATTCCACCGCCTGCTGGCGCCGCATGCGCGGCTGTACACCGAGATGGTGCACGCCAACGCGGTGATCCACGGTGATCGCGACCGGTTGCTGGCGATGGATCCGGTCGAGCATCCGGTCGCGCTGCAGCTTGGCGGCAGCGAGCCGCAGCCGCTGGCGCAGGCGGCGCGGATCGGTGCCGAACGCGGCTTCGACGAGATCAACCTCAACTGCGGCTGCCCGTCCGACCGGGTGCAGGCCGGGCGTTTCGGCGCCTGCCTGATGCGCGAGCCGGGGCTGGTGGCCGAATCGGTCGCGGCGATGATCGAGGCGGTGTCGACGCTGGAAACGCCGGTGCCGGTCACGGTGAAGTGCCGGCTCGGCGTCGACGACGACCATCGCTACGAGGTGTTCCGCGACTTCGTCGAACAGGTCGCCGCGGCCGGCTGCCGCATGTTCGTGGTGCACGCGCGCAACGCCTGGCTCAAGGGGCTGTCGCCGAAGGAGAACCGCGAGGTGCCGCCGCTGCGCTACGACTGGGCGTATGCGCTCAAGCGCGAGCGGCCGGAGCTGGCGGTGATCGTCAACGGCGGCATCGCCACGCAGGAAGAGGCCACCGCGCACCTCGAACACGCCGACGGCGCGATGCTCGGCCGCGCCGCGTACCACGACCCCTACCTGTTGCACCGGCTCGACGTGGCCTGGTTCGGCGGTGAGTTGCGCAGCCGCGGCGCGCTGCTGCGCGCGCTGCGGCCGTACGTGGAGGGCCAGCTCGCGCGCGGGGTCTTCCTCAAGCACATCACCCGCCACCTGCTCGGCCTGTTCCACGGCGAGCGCGGCGGGCGCGCGTTCCGGCAGGTGCTCAGCGAAGGCGCGCACCGGCCGGGCGCCGACTGGTCACTGGTCGAGGCGGCGCTCGCCGCGACCGAACACAAGGAACAGGCTGCCGCATGATCACCCGTGACACCCGCGCCTTCCTGGAGGCCGCCCGCGGCTGCGCGCCGGACTTCGGCGCGGCCACCGCGAAGGCGGCGTTCCTGGTCTCGCCCGACGGCTTCGGCCGCGCCGACGAGTCGGCCAGCGACAACCGCTACATGGCCGATGCCGGCGGCTTCGACGCAGCGCGCGCGCTCGACCAGCACCGCGGCCTGCAGGCCGCGCTGTCGGGCGTGCTGCCGACGCTCTGTTTTCCCGGCCTCCCCGATGCCCCCGACGGCCTGTTCCCCAACAACGTCTTCGCCACCGCGCCGGGGCGGCTGGTGGTCGGGCGCATGCGCCACCCGGTGCGCCAGCGGGAGGCGGCGCGCGACGACATCCGTGGCTTCTTCCGCGACGTGCTGGGCTACGCCGAAACCGACCTGTCCGGCCAGCCGCATGCCTGCGAACTGACCGGCGCGCTGGTGATCGACCGCGCCCGCGGCCTGGGCTTCTGCGGGCTGTCCGAGCGCTGCGACGAAGAAGGCGCGCGGCTGATGCACGCGGCCTTCGGCCTGCGCGCGACCCTGCTGTTCGACCTGGCGCCGGGCGAATACCACACCAACGTGGTGCTGGCGGTGCTGGCCGGGCGGGCGGCGATCGTGTGCCCGGGCGGGTTCGCTGACGCAGCCGCGGTCGAAGCCATCGCCACGCTGTACGCGCCGCACGCGGTGGTCCTGTCGCCCGGAGAGCACGCCGCGTTCGCCGGCAACGCCATTTCCGCCTCCGCCGACACGGTCTGGATGAGCGCGGGCGCGGCGTCGGCGCTGTCGCCCGACAGCCGCCGCGCGCTGGAAGCGGCCGGCTTCGCGTTGCGGGCGGTGCCGCTGGACGCCATCGAGGCCGCGGGCGGTTCGCTGCGTTGTTGCGTTGCGGAAATCTATTGAACCGGGCCGGGGACTGAATGCCGCTCCCCGTGGAAACAAAAAGTTAAGGCTTGTTCACCGCGGTCTTCCGAGAATCATTGCCCCTGTCGATCGCGCCCTGGCCGCGCGTACCGGAGTGTCGTCCGCCATGCCCACCCGCCGGATCCTTCCCCTGCTCGCAACCGCAGCGCTCGCGCTGACGGTGAGTGCCGGGGCCTGGGCCCAGGATGGGCGTGGTCACCGCCAGGGCGACCGCGGTGCCGAACCGCGGCGCGACCGCGCCGGCGCGGGCGAGGGCAACCGGCAGCGTGCGATGCCCGCTCCGCGGCCGATGCGCGCCGAATCGCCGCGCCCCGAACCGCGCCAGCAGCGCCGCCGCGACGACTCCATGGCCGACTCCGTGCGCAGGATCCAGCGCACCACCCGCGGCCGGGTCATCAACGCCGAGCGCGTGCAGTCCGACGGGCGCAGCGTCAACCGGATCAAGGTGATGGACGACCGCGGCCGCATCCGCGTCTACATGGACGATCCGGCGCAGCGCCGCGGCGCCCCTACACGCGATGACGACAACTGAGCTTCCAAGCTTCCACAACGAACACATCGACCGGGCACGGTTGCCCTCGAACCACCAACAACTGGAGTAGCCGATGCGAATCCTGCTCGTCGAAGACGAAGCCCCGCTGCGTGAGACTCTTGCCGCGCGCCTGAAGCGCGAAGGCTTCGCCGTGGACGCCGCCCAGGATGGCGAGGAAGGCCTGTACATGGGCCGTGAGGTCCCGTTCGACCTGGGCATCATCGACCTGGGCCTGCCGAAGATGTCCGGCATGGAGCTGGTCAAGGCGCTGCGCGAGGAAGGCAAGCAGTTCCCGGTGCTGATCCTCACCGCGCGCTCGAGCTGGCAGGACAAGGTCGACGGCCTCAAGCAGGGCGCCGACGACTACCTGGTCAAGCCCTTCCACGTCGAGGAGCTGCTGGCGCGCATCAACGCGCTGGTGCGCCGCGCCGCCGGCTGGAGCAAGCCCACGCTCGAATGCGGCGCGGTGGTGCTGGACCTGGCCGCGCAGACGGTCACCGTCAACGGCAGCAACGTCGACCTGACCAGCTACGAGTACAAGGTGCTCGAGTACCTGATGATGCATGCCGGCGAGCTGGTCTCGAAGGCCGACCTGACCGAGCACATCTACCAGCAGGACTTCGATCGCGATTCCAACGTGCTGGAGGTCTTCATCGGCCGCCTGCGCAAGAAGCTCGATCCGGAAGGCACGCTCAAGCCGATCGAGACCGTGCGCGGGCGCGGCTATCGTTTCGCCATCCCGCGCAACAGCGAGGGCTGACACGCCGGCGTGCGGCGGCCATCATCGAACCCGCCTGCCGCCCCGGCCCATCGGCGCGGCGGGCGCGACGACATCCGCCATCAACACCGAGGCAGCGTGCCCCCACGAGCCGACAAGCGGGAGAACGAGCAGCGCAATCCCCTGTTGCCCTGGCGCCCCAGGTCGCTGCAGGCGCGCCAGCTCATGGCTGCGAGCCTGGGCCTGGTCGCCTTCCTCGCGCTCGCCGGCTACGCGCTCGACCGCGCCTTCGTCGACGTCGCCGGGCAAGTGCAGCGCGACCGCCTGAAGGCCTACGCCTACAACTACGTCGGCGGCATCGACTTCTTCCGCAACGGCGACCCCTACGTGCCCGAGGTGCCGCCGGACCCGCGCTTCGACCAGCCCGGCAGCGGCCTGTACGCGGTGATCGTCCTGCCCGAGGGGCAGCAGTCGTGGCAGTCGATGTCCACGCGCGGGCCGCAGCTGCCCGAAGAGGAAATGCTGGCGCCCAACCAGGAGGAATTCCGCGGCCCGCTGCCGATCATCAAGACCAGCGGCGAGCCCGGCGAGGTGTTCCGCTATGGCATCGGCGCGGCTGCCGTGCAGGAGGGCGAGGACGGCGTGGAGGTCGAGCGCCCCTACACCGTCTACGTGATGGAGGACGAAGGCTCGCTGGCGCGCCAGGTGCGCGTGTACCGCGCCGCGCTGTGGGGTTACCTGGGCATCGCCGGCATCGTGTTGCTGCTGCTGCAGACCTTCGTGCTGCGCTGGAGCCTGTGGCCGCTGCGCAACGTGGTCAGCGAACTCAAGCGCGTGCAGCGCGGCCAGGACAACCGCCTGAGCGAACACCACCCGCGCGAACTGGAGCCGCTCACCGACAGCATCAACGCGCTGATCGAGAGCGAGCGCGAGAACCTCGACCACCAGCGCAACACCATGTCCGACCTGGCCCACAGCCTGAAGACGCCGCTGGCGGTGCTGCGCACGCGCCTGGATGCCGACGCCGGCGAGGCCGAGCTGCGCGAGGAGGTCGACATCCAGCTGCGGCGCATGAACGACCTGGTCGGCTACCAGCTCGGGCGCGCGGCGTCGGGCGGGCACAAGCTGTTCGCCGCGCCGGTACCGATCGAGTCGCACGCCGAGGAGATCGTGCGCGGACTGGAGAAGATCTACGCCGGCAAGGGCGTGATCTGCGAATTCGAGATCGCCCGGGACGTGCAGTTCTACGGCGAGCCCGGCGACCTGCAGGAACTGCTGGGCAACCTGCTGGAAAATGCCTTCAAGTGGGCGAAGTCGCGCGTGCTGTTCACCGCCACCCCCGGCGAGCCCCAGCCCAACCGCCGCCCGGGCCTGACGCTGGTGGTCGACGATGACGGCCCCGGCATCCCCGAGGACCGCATCGCCCACGTCCTGCAGCGCGGCGTGCGCGGCGACGAACGCGTGCAGGGCCACGGCATCGGCCTGTCGATCGTGCAGGACCTGGTGCGCAGCTATCGCGGCGAACTCGAGGTCGGCCCGTCTAAGGAGCTGGGCGGTGCCCGCTTCAAGGTGACGCTGCCGCCGGGGCTGTAGGACAGCCGCCGGCAACTCTGGATTTGGATTGCTCCCACAAACCGGGCCCAGCAGGCAGCAGGCCCTTGAGGCGTCAGCGACCGGGTTCGCCCTGCCTCACGTCCGGCGCCTGCCCGTAGAACCGCTCCAGGTGCGCCGCTACCGCCGGCATCGCGCGTCGCAGCGTGTCCGGATCGCTGAAGTGGTACTCGCTGCACACGGCGAAGAATTCCTCGGGCGCCTCGGCCGCGTACGGATCGATCGCCACGCGGCGGTTGCGGTCGACGCGTTCGGCGAAGGCGTCGTACGCGGACTGGAAATCGCGCGCCCATTCGCGCTGCCACGGACGCGGCAGCGGCGGAGTGCCGTCGAGCACGCCGTCGAGCGCGTCGAGCTTGTGCGCCATCTCGTGCACGGCCACGCAGAAGCCCGCGTCGGGTTCGTCCAGGTCGGCCTGCACGTCGGCCCACGACAGCACCAGGGGACCGGCGTCCCAGGCCTCGCCGATCAGCTCGTCCTCCCACTCGTGCAGCACGCCGGCGGCGTCGACGTGGCTGCGGTTCACGCGGAAGGCGTCGGGATACACGATCAGCTGCGACCAGCCGTGCAGGCCCTGCTCGCCGAACTCGAGCAGCGGCAGGCAGCACAGCGAGGCCAGCGTCAGGCGCGCGGCGGCGTCAAGTTCAAGCCCGTCGACCGGCGTGATCGCCTTGTCGCGCAGGAAGCGCGCGGCCAGCGCCTGCAGGCGCGCGTCGCGCTGCGCGTCGAGCGCGCCCACCCAGCGCACGCGCGTGCGCACGCCGGCCCACAGGGCAGGGTCGGGCAGGGAAGGCGGAGTGCCTGCGAACAGGCGTCGGATCAGCGCACGCACGCGCGTGCGTCAGCGGAACATGCCCGGCAGGAAGCTGTGCCAGCGCGGCGGACGCACGTCGACGTCGCCGGTGTGGCGCACGGCGGCGGGCCGGGTCTTGACCGGCTTGGCGGTGTGCGTTGCCGATCCGGCTTCCGGGGTGGCCGGGTGGGCACGGTCGTCGTCCTGCGCGGTGGTCGTATCCGCGCAGCTTCCGCCGCCGTCGCCGGCGGCGCTCAACATCCGGACCTCGTGCGCGGCGGCCAGCGGAAGGCTGGCGCACAGCAGCAGCAGGAACAGTGCGAATCGAATGGACATGGGGGGATCCTTGGCCGGAGCCGCGATCAGTCGCCGACTATACCTTGGATGCCGGGGCCACGCAGAAGGTTGCATGCTGCGCCGCACCAGCGCCGCGGCGGCATTCCGGCACGGCGGGACGGGGTGGAAAACGTCGCGGATAATCGCCCGATGCCTTCCCTCCCGCCATCCCGGCGTCCCGCACGCCACCCCCGCCCGCCCCGGTGGCGGCGATGAACGCCGAACGCGCCCTGCTGCAGCGCCTGATCGCCGGCCCCGTATCGGGCGATGTGCTGGCGCGCGAGAACGGCGAAACCCGCGCCGCGGTCTGGAAGCGGATCGAGGCGCTGCGCGAGGCCGGGGTCGCGATCGAGGCGCAGCCCGGCCGCGGCTACGCGCTGGCCGCGCCGCTGGACCTGCTCGATGCGGACGCCATCGTGATGGCCATGCCCGGGCCGGCGCGCGCGCGCCTGGCCGGGCTGGAGGCGGCCTGGTCGATCGACTCCACCAGCTCCGAGCTGCTGCGCCGCCCCGCGCCGCGCGACGGCGTCGCGGTGCTGCTGGCCGAGCGCCAGACCGGCGGCCGCGGCCGTCGCGGCCGCGGCTGGGCCTCGCCGCTGGCGGCCAACCTGTACCTGTCGCTGGCGCGGCAGTTCGACGGCGGACTGGCGCGGCTGGGCGGGCTGAGCCTGGTGGCCGGCGTGGCCGCGGCCGATGCGCTGCATGGACTCGGCTTTCCGGCGGTACGGCTGAAGTGGCCCAACGACCTGGTCGTGGTGGACGGCGGGGCGCTGCGCAAGCTCGGCGGGCTGTTGGTCGAAGGCGGCGGCGAGCATGCCGGGCCGGTGCGCGCGGTGATCGGCATCGGTCTCAACGTGCGCATGCCGGCCGCGCACGGCGATGCCATCGACCAGCCGTGGATCGACCTGGCCACGCTCGCATCCGACGGACGGCCGCCGTCGCGCAACCACGTCGCCGCCGCGCTGCTGGCCGCGTTGCTGCCGGCGCTCGGCCGCTTCGACCGCGATGGCCTGCCGGCTTTCCTGCAGCGCCACGCCGAACTCGACGCACTGGCCGGCCGCGACGTCGTGCTGCACGGCGGCGACGGCGACCGCACCGGCACCGCGGCCGGCCTCGCGCCGGACGGCGCGCTGCGCGTGCGCCTGGGCGACGGCAGCGTGCACAGCTTCCACGCCGGTGAAGTCAGCGTGCGCGCGCGATGAGCCGCTGGCTGTTCGACCTCGGCAACACGCGGCTCAAGTGCGCGCCGCTGGGCGATGACGGCCGCGTCGGCCCGGTGCACGCGATCGCGCACGACGGCGCGCGCTTCGAAGCCGGGCTGGCGGCCGCGCTGCCGGCGCGCTTCGACGAAGCCTGCATCGCCAGCGTCGCGTCCGTCGACCTGCGCGTGCGGTTGCTCGACGCGCTGGCGTCGCACTGCCCGCGCATGTCGCTGGCGTGCACGCGCCGCCGCTTCGAAGGCCTGTCGATTGCCTACGAACATCCCGCACGCCTGGGCGTGGACCGCTTCCTCGCCCTGCTCGGCGCGCACGCGCGCGGCGGCGGGCCCGCGCTGGTCGTGGGTGTGGGCACCGCGCTCACCGTCGACTGGCTGGACGCCAACGGGCGCCACCGCGGCGGTCGCATCGCGCCCTCGCCGATGCTGATGCGCGCGGCGCTGCACGCCCGCGCGGCGCAGTTGCCGGACGCGGGCGGGCGCTACGTCGAATTCGCCGACGACACCGACGATGCGCTCGAATCCGGCTGCACCGGCGCCGCGCTCGCCCTGGTCGAACGCAGCCTGCAGACCGCCACGGCGCAGGCCGGCGCGACGCCGCGGCTGCTGCTGCACGGCGGCGGCGGCGCAGCCCTGCGCGCGCAGCTGCCGCAGGCGATCGATGCGCCGACGCTCGTACTCGAAGGCCTCGCCCGCTGGGCGCTGGCCGGAGCCGTATAGGCGCGGCTTCAGCCGCGAGCCTTGCCGGCCACGGGCATGCAACCAAAAAGCCCGCGGCCCCGCCGCTCCTGCACGCCGGATGCGCGAACTGCGTCTCCCGTGCGGCCAGCGCCGCGTCGATTCCCCCTAGAATCGCCCCATGCTTGCCCGTTCGCTGATCGTCCTGCTGGTCGTCCTCAACGCCGGCGTCGCCATCTGGTGGCTGGCGCGCGGCGACGCGGCGCCCGTGCCCGCCGAAACCGCGTTGCCCGGCGGCGTCGCGCGCCTGCAGCTGGTGGGCGAGGCCGGCCCGGCCGCCGAAGCCGCGCCTCCGCCAACGCCCGCACCGCCACCGGTCGCAGCCGCGGACGAACCACCCGCACCGGACGGCGCATCCGCAGCGCCGCCCGCGCCGGTTGCGGACGCATCGCCCGCGCCCGACGCCGCGGCGCTGCAGTGCTACGCGCTCGGCCCGTTCACCGACGCCGGCAAGCTCGCCGCCGCGCAGCGCGCGCTGCAGCCGCGCGTGGCGAGGCTGCACGTGCGCGAAGCGCCGTCCACGACGCGCGCCGACTGGCGCGTGTGGCTGCCGCCGCAAGCCGACCGCGCCGCCGCGCAGGCGCTGGTCGAGCGGATCGTCGCCGCCGGATTCAGCGACTACTACATCATCGCCTCGGGCGAGCAGGCCAACAGCATCGCGCTCGGCCTGTACGGCAGCGAGGCCTCCGCCCGCCGCCGCCAGTCCGCGCTGCGCGCGGCCGGATTCACCGACGTCCAGGCCGAAGCCGTGGGCGACGCGCCGCCGGCCACGCGCTGGATCGACGTGGCCAGCAACGCCCCGCTGGCCGCCGCCGACGGCCGCGCGCTGGGCGCCGGACGGGTCGAGCCGCTGGACTGCGCAGGCGTCCCGGCTACGCCGGCGACCGCCGCGCGCTAGAATGCCGGCCCGCGGCGCGCCGGGCGATATCGCGCCGCAGCTTCGCTTTCCGCGCAAACTGCCGGCATAGCTCAGTTGGTAGAGCAACCGCCTTGTAAGCGGTAGGTCCCCAGTTCGAACCCGGGTGCCGGCACCATCTCGCGGAAACGGAGGCCGCCATGCCACGCCGGCGGTGCCGCCCGACGATGTCGAAGCCGCCTGCCGCCGCCAATCCCTCCGCCCTCCATGCCCGGACCGGCGGACACCAAGACGGAGCCACCATGAGCCGCACCTATCCTCCCGTTTCGATCTTCGGCGCGCCCACCGACGTCGGCGCCGGCACCCGCGGTACCCGCATGGGCCCCGAGGCGCTGCGCGTGGCCGGACTGGTCGAGGCGCTGGCCGCGCGCGGCGTCGACGTGGTCGACCGCGGCAACGTCGACGGCCCCGGCAACCCGTGGCAGCCGCCGGTCGACGGCTATCGCCACCTCGATGCGGTGGTGGCGTGGAACCGGGCCGTGCTCGAAGCCTCCACCCGCGAGCTCGAGGCCGGCCGCATGCCGATCATGCTCGGCGGCGACCATTGCCTGGCGGTCGGTTCGATCGCCGCGGTCGCCGCGCACTGCCGCAGGCAGGGCAAGAAGTTGCGGGTGCTGTGGCTGGATGCGCACACCGACTTCAACACCAGCGACATTACGCCCTCGGGCAACATCCACGGCATGCCGGTGGCCTGCCTGTGCGGCATCGGCCCGAAGGCGCTGACCGCGCTGGGCGGGCACGAGCCGGAAATCACGCCGGCGCAGGTCCGGCAGATCGGTATCCGCTCGGTCGACCAGGAGGAAAAGCGACTGGTCAAGCAGCACGGGCTCGACATCTACGACATGCGCTACATCGACGAAGTCGGCATGAAGCAGGTGATGGAGGAGGCGCTGGCCGGGATGGACGCCGACACCCACCTGCACGTGAGCTTCGACGTCGACATGCTCGATCCCTCGATCGCGCCGGGCACCGGCACCAAGGTGCCGGGCGGCGTGAACTACCGCGAGGGCCAGCTGATCATGGAAATGATCGCCGACACCGGCCGCATGGGTTCGCTCGACGTGGTCGAAGTCAGCCCCATCCTCGACGCCGGCAACACCACCGCCGAACTGGCCGTCGACATGATCGAAAGCCTGTTCGGCAAGTCGACGCTGATGCGCGACTAGCGGAGCCATCACATGCCGACCTCCATGGTCATCGTCGACGATTTCCTGGCCCCGCACGATGCCCTGCAGCTGCGCCGGACGGCGCTCGGGTTGACCTATCCGAACCTGCAGGGTGCCTTCGCCGGGCGCAATTCGCAGGAGCGGCTGGAGATCGAGGGGCTGTCCGAAGCCGCCTCGCGCATCGTCGGCGAGCCGCTCAAGCCGGTGTCGCCGCTGCAGTCGCACGCGAAGTTCCGGATCACGCGGGCCGGCGACGTCGGCCGCGCCAGGGTGCACGTCGATTCCGCGCACTGGTCCGGGATCCTCTACCTCAGCCGCCCCGAGGACTGCCAGGGCGGGACGGAATTCTTCCGCCATCGCGAAACCGGCACCGACCGCGCGCCGTTCAACGACGAGGAGCTCGCGGCGATGGGCTTTTCGTCGCGTGAGCAGATGTACCACCAGTTGCTCGAGCGCGACGGTACCGACGAGTCGAAGTGGGAAATGACCATGCGTGTGCCGATGCGCTTCAACCGGCTGGTCATGCTGCGGCCGTGGCTGTGGCACACGGCGGGGCCGGCGTTCGGCGACGGCCTCGAGAACGGACGGCTGGTGTACCTGATGTTCTTCGCCGCCGCCTGAGCACGCACGCGGCCACGCCCGTTCCGGGGTCTGCACGCCCGGTCGACGCAGCAAGCTCCGCAACGCCGCGGGGCTTTGTTTTTCCGGCGCTTCACCGCTTTGAACAGGCAGCGTGTCCTGTCGTGGATGGGAAGCGTCGACCTGCATGCCCGGATCTGGGCGTCGCTACCTCCGCCGTTCCCGCTCGGCGGCCCGCGTCCCCGGTCGCGGGGCCAGCGGGACCGGCGTGCAGCGCGTACGGATCACGGCAGCGCGGATATGGGCGTCGATGAGCTCGTCGACGTACTCGCGATGCATGCCGGCACTGTGCACGGCGGCGATCCAGTCGTCGAACGAGCGCGCAAGCACGGATGCCGTCTCGCAGCGGGTCGCCATCGTTGCCATCTCCGGCGACGTGAGGTGCCGGTACTGCACGCCGAGCGCGGTGGCCATGCCGTCACCATCCCGTGGCGGGTCGGCGCTTGCGGGGAAGGGATCGCTGCAGCCGGATGACAGCAGTGCGCCGGCCACCAGCATGGCCCGCAGCGGCGCCCATGGGGACATCGGACGGGAAAGCCCTGTGCGCCAGATGCGCCTTGGAAGCGACGGTGGCGGGTTGGACGGCCGTGGTGCCATATCGCCCCGACAGCCGCCTGCGGGGGCCTCCGCCCGCATCCCGGCACGCACGGGGAAGCGGACGGAGGCGTTGCGACTGTCGCCTTACAGATCGACGCCGAAGCCGACGCCCGCCGAGCGGTCGCTGCCGCTGAACGCGCCACCGAGCGAGAACGACGCGCGCCCGATGCGCTTGCCGTAGCCGACCGACAGGCCGCGCTCGCCGCCCTGGAAGCCGGCGCCGATGGCGATGCGGCCGCGCTCGCTCTGCGTGCCTGCCGCGTTGATGGCCATGTTCAGCATCGCCGCGCTCATCGCACCCATGCGGTCGATGCGCCGGTCCTGCCGGTGCAGGCGGCGGTCGACGTCGTCGAAGCGGTCCTCGAGCGCACTCACGCGGCCCTCCAGTTCGCTGGCGTCGAAGCCGACCAGCTGCTGGATGGCGATGTCGGTGTACTCGTTTGCGGCGGTGAGCGTGGCGGTGTCGCCGGTGCCGGAGATTTCGGTGGCAATCTCGCGCACCTCGTCCTCGTCCAGGCCGTCCAGGCCGCTGCCTGCGGGGCCCTGCGGGCCTTCCGGTCCCTGCGGACCCGCGGGACCTTGCGGACCGGCCGGACCCCGCGGGCCGGGCGTGCCGCCGCCGGGATTCGCTTCAAGATCGGTGACGCGAGTGTCGAGCGTGGACAGCGCGTCGTCCACGGCCTCGAACGCCGAACCCACGTTGTCATGGCTCCCGCCCTGGATCACGTAGGTCGGCGCCGTCCACGCGCCGTTGGCGAACGCCGCGCCGCCACCGAAGAACGCAGCCACGCTGCTGCCCATGTCGGACAGCTGCGACACGTTGACCGCGTCGGTCGCGGCGGTGCCGGCCGCGACATGGACCAGGCGGCGCTCGTTGTCTTCGGCGCCGAAGGACACCGTGTCGGCTTCGCTGGCCACCGACATGGCACCGATCGCGACTGCGTTGGTGGCATCGGCCGTGACCTGCGCCTTGGCGCCGATCGCGATGCTGCCGCTTGCCGTGAAACCGGTTGCACCATCGGCCAGCACCGAGGCGTCGCGACCGATGGCGATGGCCTCGTAGCCCGTCGCCTTGGCGTACGTGCCCATGGCCAGGCTCTGGTAGCCGGCCGCGTCCGAGGCATAGCCGAAGGCATTGCTGCGCGTGCCGCCGGCCTTGTTGAGGAAGCCGAAGGTGCTGCTGCGTTCGCCCTCGGTGACGTTCTCGCGGCCGAATGCGCTGGACCCCGCACCGATTGCCTTGTTGAAAATGCCGAACGCTTGGCTTCCACTGCCGCTGGCGAGGTTCTGGTAGCCGATGGCGGTCGAGTTGCCGCCGGTGGCCTTGCTCATGTAGCCGAATGCGCTGCTCAGCGAGCCGGACGCTTCGTTGTAGTAGCCAACAGCGGATGCGTTGCCGGCGGAGGCATTGTTGTCGATGCCGAAGGCGACGCTGTTGGAACCGGTGGCATGGTTGTGGCTCCCGAATGCGCTGGCGCGATCCGCAGTTGCATTGTTGGCGGCACCGAATGCCGTCGCGTTGGTGCCGTCAGTCTTGTTGCCGGAGCCGAATGCACTGCTGCCGCTACCGATGGCGTTGTTGTAGTGGCCGATCGCCGAACTGTTCTGGCTGGACGCAGTGTTGTCGGCGCCGATCGCCGATGCGCGGGTTCCCGGCGCCTTGTTTCGGTCACCGATGGTGGTACTGCTGATGCCGCTGGCGGTGTTGTTGCTTCCGATTGCAGTGCTGTCGCGTCCGCGGGAGATGTTTTTCACGCCGAACGCGCTGCTGTGTTCACCGCTTGCGTTGTTGCCTTCGCCATAGGCGCTGGCGTCGTTGGCGCAGGTGGTATTCCTGTCGCCGTGCTCGTTGCCCTGCTCCCTGTCCGTCGTTGCGATCTGTTCCCACTCGCCGGTTGTTGTGTTGAACGACCAGCAGGCTGGCCCATCCGGGGCGGCCATGGCCGGTGCCGCGACGGCCAGGCCCAGCGCGAGCGCGAGCGGGACGAGCTTGAGGGTGTGGGGGATGGTGCGATGCTGCATGGTCTCTCTCCGTGTTGGATGAACGTCATTCACTTGAGGGGGCTGCTACGGCCGGCCACCGGCGTACGCGACGGGGCGTCGTCGGATGCAAGGCTGCTGGCAGGTGACGGCAGTGGCCTGCCGCGCCGGCTGCGAACGCCGGACTCTTCAAACACGAGATGCCGTGGCGAGAACTGACAACGCGTTGCCGTGCAGCCAGCGTCGTTGGTTGCAGTGGTGAAAGGGGGCGTTCGCACCCGCTGCCACTTTTCCGGCGGCGAGGCCGTCATGCGCAGAAGCCGGGCCGCGCCAACCTCGCGTGCGTGCGGGCCCTGGTTGGGCCATGCCAGGACCATCCCCGTACGAACCGTGTCGCAAGCGGGAAAGGTGGTGCGTCCGTGGTAGCGGCTTCAGCCGCCGGCTGCCCCGGATGCGGCCAGGAAGCCGATCGGAGCTGCTTCTCTAATCCACGGGCTCGAAGTGCCAGCTGACCGGGACCGTGCCGAGGCTTACCGGATTGTTGTCCAGCCAGCTTGCGACGTGGACATCCTCGCCCACGTTGCTGCTTGATCTTTCGCGGCCGCCTTCGCCATCGCCCGGGTCTGCCGGGATCATCGCGGTTCCGGAGATGGCGTTCGAGGATTCGATCAGGCCATGGATGGTGGCACCGCCCACCAGCATGGGGCCGCTGCTCACGGTTACGCCCTTGTCCGGGCTCCACTGCCTGAAATTCCCATTCACCCATGCCTGCACGTGCATCATGTAAGTGCATTTGCTGGCGTTGATTCTCAGGCTGAGTCGTGACCCGGTTTGACGGCCGCCCTTCTGCTTGACGGAGGTATAGGGCAGGGGCGCACCACCCCCGCTCCTGGCGTGCCTCAGGATCAGATGGCCTCCGCCGCTGTACCAATCACGTTGATGCCCGATGAGGGCCTCACCTTGAGGCGACATGCTCGTGTACTGGACACTGGAGTGGCGGCCGCTGCTGCGGCCAGGTTCGGCCGGCATTTCACCGCTGAGATTGATCAGCGCGGAATAGTTGATGTGTCCGATGCCACTTGGGTCCCAAACGTCGCGACCGTGCGAGAACGTGACTCGCCCCCGCCACGCCTTGTGCTCGAGCAGGCTTTCGTCGCAGGTGCCTTCCTCGGCCACCGACACCGGCGCGGTCTTGGTGTCCTTCGCGCCGCCGTCGATGATCGTCAGCGTCGGCACGAAGCTGCCGCGCTTCTCGAAGGTGTGTTCGGTGTCGGTGACGGCTAGGCAGTCGTCGAACTTCTCCCGCTTCGAGCCGTCGCCCGGGTCGAACTCGCAACTGGGGGCCTTTCGGTCCTGCGGCCACGGAATCTCCCAGCGGAAGCGGGCTTTCAACGGGGCTTGGCCCGTCTCGGGCGTGCCGCGGAAGGTCCATTCGGTGAACACTTCGGTGGAACCATCCGGCTGCTTGCCGCCAAGGCTGATCGTGGCGATGTAGGCACCGTCCGTGTCCGCCTTCAGGCGCGAGGTATAGGGATAGGTGTGGCGGACGGACCGCGTCTTGCGGCAGTCTGCGATCTGTTCCTTCGGCGAGCCGTCGCCGAAGTCGATCGTGCAGGGCAGCGGCTTCTTGTCGTCGGTGCTTCGGGCGACTTTCCACCGCAGTTGCACGTCGAGCGGCGCCTTGCCCTGCGGCGGATGTGCCGTCAGGTCCACGCCCACGGTGACCGGCCGTGCGCTGTCCCACACGCTCTCGCCGAACGCTCCGCCGGTCCAGACGCAGCCGGGACAGAGGCTGTGGTCACGGAGCACCTTGCTGCGTTCCCCGGCGCCACGCGTCTGCACGCGGACCTGGGTCCGGCCGTTGCGTTCGGCGCGCCACATCAGGTCTTCTTCGTGCGTGGAGACGATCTGCTCGTCGCCGCTGAAGAGCTCGACCAGGTCGTCGCTGGCGATCCGCGCCGGTCCCCAGCGCCGGGCGGGCAGGGTGAACACGCCGGCGCTCAACACCCCCGATCCGGGGAGCACGCCGAACTGCCGCAGGGCGGCCTGGTAGAGGCTGATGGCGAACTCGAAGACGCTCTTGACCGTGTTCCTGTACTTGTCGGTGAGCTCGACCGGCCCGAGCACGGCGCCGGCCAGGTTGACCAAGTCATCGAGCGTGATCGTCATCGGCGTGTTGCTCGCAAGCAACTCGATGGTGGGCAGGGTCGTCTCTTCCACGTGCAGCAGGTCCTTGCTCAGCTGCAGGTCGAAACGGTCCACCTTGGAGGGCAGCAGCGACAGCGACACCTTGGAGATGGCGAAGTCGACGACCGTCAGCAGCGAGCTGATGATCGCGTGTGCGGGGACCGTCTGGCCCAGCACGCCGACCAGCCCGGCGACCAGCCCGACGGTGTTGGCATAACCGTCCGCGGTCGGCTTCACGAAGAACTCGGAGTACATGGAGAGCAGGGCGTGCGCCTGCATCATGCAGGCGATCCGGAACGCTTCGACGCTGTCGTTGCGGCAGCGCGCGGAGCCGTTGCCGCCGACAGCCGGGGGAGGCGGCAACGCGCCCTGCAGCGTCGTCGAGAGCCAGGCGGTCGCAAGCTGGCCGGTCGATGCGTGCTGGAACGCGAGCGGCGGGGCGTCGGGGGGCCGCGGCAGCATCGAGGCCACCAGCTCGCCATGCACGCCCGGGCGCATCGCCGTGTCGGGCGCGCGGCCCGTGGGCGGCGCCGGGTCGGCCAGGGTGGATGCGTAGGCGTCCAGGTAGGCTGCCGCGCCGCTGGAAGCGAGCACGGCATCGGTCAGCTCGAGATCCACCGGGGCACCTTCCAGCAGCGGTGAGGACCCGGCCAGGACCGCCGCCAGCGACTTGTCGCCTTCGCTCACCAGTCCACGCAGCATGGCCATGACCGCATGGCGCGTGGCGCGGTCCTGCTCGTCCTGCACCGGGAGCGCGTCGAAGATGCGCGCGTAGCCATCGGTGAGTTTCGCCAGCGAACGCTGCACGTTCGCCGTGGTACCGGGCGCGCGCTGCAGCGCGGTGACCTGCACGCCGCCCTCGCTGGCGGCCAGGAGCCGGTCGCCGCTGCGGACTTCGATCGTCTGCTTGCGCTTCGGCGGCGCGGGCCAGCCATCGGGACCGAGATAGAGCGGCACCAGGATGCGGATGCTGCCATCCCGCAGCCGCTGGGCGGGGGCCGGCTGGTCGCCGACCAGGACGTGGAAGGGCTGGTCTTCTTCCAGCATCAAGCCGGTCAGGTGCACAGGCGCGGCGGGAGCGGCCTTGTCCGGTGAGAACTTCAGGACCACGGCCTTGGCTGGCGTCGACTCGCCGGGTGCCGGTTGGCCGATTTGCGGCGTCCGCCACAGCAGCAGTGCGACGACGACCGCCACCACCGCGAACGTGCCGGCCGCAACCAGCCGCCGATGCGGCAGCCACAGGTAGCACCGGCGCAGCGCGGGAAACGCCGTGCCGCGCAGCCAGCGCCAAGTGGTGGGAATCGCGCGCAGCACGATAAAGCGGCTGACGGCGACCAGTAGCGCGAGCAGGTGCCGGGCCAGGAACAGCAGGCCGCTGCCGATGGCGGTGGTGATGCGGACGAGGGTGTGTTTCCGGTCTGTCGCCATGCCTGCGGTCCGTGGTGTGGTGGTGAGGCTGCGTGGTGCCTTGGCGGGTCGACGCAGCCGCGCGGACGGCGGTCCGCGCCTGTCGCTCCTACCCACGCGATTTCGCGCCGTGCACTGACAGGGTCGGCAGTGCATGCACGGGGAACATCGCCCGTGGAAGCCGCCATGGCAGCTCCCGCGGACGGGGCGGCAGGGGCGGGCAGGCCGGAAAAAAAGCGCGCTCGGGCGGCTCAGCGGGCCTCGAAGGAGACTTCGCCCGCGAGGCCGGCCGCCTGGCCTTCCGGATCAAAGGTCAGGACGAAGGCCCTGTCGCGGTGGCTCAGGCGCACGCTGCCCTCCAGGATCGCGGGAGCGTCGGGGCTGACGACAACCGTGGACCCGGCATCGGTACTGCCCCGCAGCGCGACGCGCACGCTGCCCTGTTGCACGGTGAACTGGCCGCGCACGAAGCCGAGGCGACGCCTGGTATCGATCTTGACGGTGGCCGAGGCGTGGTGGTCGAACTCGCGGATGCCGATCGTGCAGTCCTTCTTCACCGCGACTTCGGCGACGTTCCGTGCCGAGCACTTCAGCACCGCTGCGTCCGGCGGTGCTTCGCAGCCGGTGCTGGCGATGGCGAGGCAGGCGGCGCCGATGCCGGCCAGCCAACGCGATGTGGCGCGCATCATTTCGACGTGATCTTCAGCTGCTCGACCTTGCCCGAGGCGGGCATGTCGCAGCTCTCCTGGCCGGAGAAGCCGGTGACCGGCATGTTCTGCGTCCCCTGGCTTTCGCCGGCGGCCATGTCGTGGCAGGCCGCGCCGATCATCTCGCCGCCGTTCTGGCAGGTGATGACCAGGTTCCAGCAGGCCTCGAAGGCGCCGTCGCCGCCGGTGCGCTTGACCTCGCAATCGACGCCGTGCGGACCGGGCGTGCCGCAGTCGACGCGCGCGGCGTCGAGGTCGGTATCGATGGTGCAGGCGGTGAGCGCGAGCCCGAAGAAGGACAGGGCGGCGGCGCGGGCGACGGTGTGCAGCGGCATGGTTTTGTGCTCCGGAGGGGATGGGGGTCAGTCGCCGATGACAATCGATGCCTTGGCACCTGGACTGCCGCCGGATTCGGGCAGGAAGTCGAGCTGGAACTCCGGCGTCGGGTCGCTCTTCCCGTGCCAGTCCTGGATGCTCAACGGGCGCGTCTGCCCGTCGCTTTCGAGCGTCGCCGTGACCGTGTAGCGGCCGATCGGGATGTCCTCGATTTGGTAGTAGTCCCGCCAGTAGTGGTCGTTCAGGCGCAGCCGCAGCTGTTGTCCCGGCGAGCCGTCGATCAGTGGGCCGTCGGGCGTCAGGACCAGTTCGACGTCGTTGAAGTCTTCGTAGAAGCCGACGGCCGAGCTGAGCTGGATGAAGCCGCCGTAATAGCTGTAGTCGTTCACGGGCCCGCGTCCCTCCAGCTGCCAGGTGAAGTTGCGCACGCCGCCATCCTGGTCGATCGAATCGATGGCGTCGGGATGCAGTTCGAGGGTGTAGGTCCGTCCGTTGTAGTCCTTCCTGAAGGTGGCGTGCACCCGCCAGGCGCCGGGCTGCACCCGGATCCGGTAGCTGCCGTCGTCACGCGTCGAGCCGTGGATGTAGGAGGCGTAGAACACCGAGTTGTCCAGCAGGATCTTCGCGCCGGCGATCGGGTTGCCCGCGGTGTCGACGACGGTCCCCGTGGCGTACCCGCTTTCCGGCCCGGCCGCGTCGGCGGCCTTGCTGCCCTCGCAGGCGGCAAGGCCCGGGAGTGCGAGGACGGCGAGGAGCAGGAGCGATGTCTTCGTCATGTCATGGATCCATCGGCGTCATGGGGTGGCAGGGTTCGGTGCACGGGTCAGTCGCCGATGACGAGGGCTGCCGTGGCGCCCGGCGTGCTGCCGGTCTCGGGCCGGAAGTCCAGCTGGAAGGCCGGCGCCAGGTCGTCTTGTCCGTGCCAGTCCCGGACCCGCAGCGGGCGTCCCTGTCCGTCGCCCTGGAGCGTCGCGGTGACCGTGTAGCGGCCGATCGGGATGTCCTCGATCTGGAAGAGGTCGCGCCAGTAGTGGTCGTTCAGGCGCAGTCGCAGCTGCTTTCCGGCCGAGCCGTCGATCAGCGGGCCGTCGGGCGTCAGGACCAGTTCGACATCCTCCATGTCGTGCTCGAAACCGACTTCCCGGCTGGGATGGATGTAGCCGCCGTAGTAACCGGCGTCGTTCTCGGGCCTGCGCCCTTCCAGCTGCCAGGTGAAGTTGCGCACCGCGCCGTCCTGGTCGAAGGAATCGGCGGCGTCGGGACGCAGGCGGAGGGTGTAGGTCTGCCCGTTGTAGTCCTTCTTGAACGTGGCGTACGCGCGCCATGCGCCGGGCTGCACCCTGACCCGGTAGCTGCCGTCCTCCCCGGTGGTGGTGTCGATGTAGGACGTGCGGAACACCGAGTTGTCGAGCAGGATCTTCGCGCCGGCGATCGGATTGCCCTGGGTGTCGACGACGGTTCCGGTGGCGTAACCGTCTTCCGCGCGCGCGGTGCCGGTGGCTTCGCCGGCTTCGCAGGCGGCGAGCGTCGACAGCATGAGGCCGGCGAGCAACAGCATTGATGTCCTGGTCATGTGCATGGCTTCGGGTGGCGTCGTGTCGGTTCGCGTGGAATGGCCGGCGGCGGCATGCTTCGGTCGCATGCCGGCACGGAAGTGACCGGCGCCCGGCCCCATCGGGACTGGGCCGGGCGCCGGTCGTGCAATCAGCGCCCGAACAGGCCCTTCAGCAGCTTCTTGGCACCGTCCTTGGCCGCCGGCTTCGCGGCGTCCTGGGTGGTCGCGGGTGCGGCACCGCCGCCGGACGGCATCAGCATCGCGGTGGATTTGTTGCGCACGTGCACGCGCCAGCCGGGCTGGCTGATGGTGCGCTGGTTGCCGTAGGCGATCATCTGCACCATCGGCGCGCCGCCGGTGAACACCTCGCGCGGAATCTTGCAGTTGCGTGCATCGGCGCCCAGCAGCGTGCGCTTCTTCGTCCACTGCGCGACCAGCGATTCGGGCAGGAAGTCGACCAGCTCCGGCCCGGCGTAGCCGTCCTCCGAGCTGCTCCACATCACGATGGTGTCGCCGTCGGAGGCGGTGGCATGGATGAAGTAGGCGCGGGCGCCGTCGACGCCGTTCCAGCGCAGCTGCGTGCCCTGGTCGGTGGCCTCGCGCTCGAGCTTGAGCTCGGGCAGGAAGTCGTGCTCGCGGCCGAGGTCGAACTGCATCGAGCCGGGCAGCCCGTCGCCGGTGACGTGGTGCGCGCCGACCAGCGACGCCTTCGCCGGAACCGACTTGCGGTTGGCAGGATTGGGCCACAGCGCATGCTGCGGGCCGGGGTTGATGCCGTGCTGCGGGACGCTGCGCGGGGTCATGGCGCGGCCGCTGTGGACCGGCTTGCCGTTGCGCACGCTCATCGTGAACTCGGCCGGTTGGCCGGCGCGCACCTGTTCGCCGCAGCCCCAGTAGTAACGGATCGTGTAGGGACCGCCGTCGGCCAGCGCCACGTTGGCGGTCGCGCCGTCCGCGCCGCCGCCGTCCTGCGTCTTGCGCTCGGGCGGCAGGAGGTCGATCTTGTCGCCAAGGCGCAGGTCCCTGGGGATCGCCTGGCTGGCCGGCGCGCCGGGCTTGCTGCGGTTGTCGAGCGCGACGTCCATGTACTTGCCGGGCATGCCCGGGTGCCGCGCCATGCCGTAGCTGGCGTTGCCGCCGCCCATGGCGCCGGCCACGCGGCCGAGGGCGCCCAGTCCGGCCATGCCGGGCATGGTGTGCGTGGCGACGTCGATGTACAGGTCGGCCTGTGTGGCCTGTGCGGCCGCGGGAGCGGGAAGGACGGCGGCCAGGGCGAACGCCAGCGCCGATGGAACGAGGGAATGGGAAACGTGCATGTTGGAGCCACCCGAGGAGGGGCGGGTCGAACGGCGACCCGGCCGTGCCCGGTGCGTCCGGGCACCTCATCCACGAGATCGGAGGGCGGGGACTGACAGCGGAAGTCGAACCCTGCCGGCGTGGCCGGCATCGGCGGAGGCGACGTGGGGACGCAGGGGCGCCGGGACGGCCTCCCTCCTGCGCATCGGGCGGCGTCTTGCCGGCCGGTGCCGCGGCGGTCAGTGCTGCTTCGCGAGCGCGGCGTAGCGCCGGGTCCCGGGGTGGTCGTTGCCGAACGTCCTGGCGTACCCGTCGAGCGCCTCGGCGATCATCGGGGCCGCGAGCCCGGGCCGGTGTTCGATCTCGAAATCCGCTCGTGCGGCGAGTATCCGCACCCATTGCGTCCCGTTGTCGACCCCGGCGGACCGGGCTTCGGCGACGGTCCGGTCGAAGAGTTCGCCGGCCTCCTGCACGCGGCCCAGCCGCGCCATGGCGCGGGCACGCAGCATCCGCGCGGTCGCGATCCGGCGGGGGTCCCAATAGTCGGCGTCGGCGTAAAGGGCCATCGCCTGGTCGGCGAGCGCGAGGGCGTCCGCAGTCCGCTCCTGGTCCAGGCGCAGGGTCGCCAACTGGACCAGGCAGTGCCCGATCTCGGGATGTGCGCCGCCCAGCAGGCTGCGGCGCAGTGCCAGGGACTGTTCCAGCAGGAGCTCTGCCTCGGCGAAGCGGCCGAGCCGGCGATACGAATTGCCCAGGTTGGTCGTGGCAATGGCGTAACGCATGTCCTGCTGCCCGAACAGTTCGCTGGCCGCGTCCCTGGCGCGCGCGATGAGTGGCGCAGCTTCCTCGTCGCGCTCGGCAAGCTCGAGCGCCAGCGCCAGGTTGTTGTACGTCGCGGCAAGCATTTCGGTGCGTTCGCCCGGCGCGAGCGATTCCTGGATCGCAAGCGATTCACGCAGCTCGCTTTCCGCCGCATCCAGCCGCCCCATGTGCAACAGGACCAACGCCGAATTGATCAGGATCGAGGCTCGGTCGTAACTCATCGGCGTGTAGAGCCGGCTCGCGAGATCCAGCGCCTGCTTCGCCTGCGCGTGCGCCTCGTCATGGTCGCCCCTGGTCAGCGCCAGGCTGGAGAGCATGAGGTGCACCTGGATGCGGCGCGTGGGCGGCACGCTGTCCGTCGATTTCAGCGCAAGCGCCTCGCGCAGCAGGCCGTCGGTGCGCTGGTCCTGCCCGGTACGGGACAGGTCGAGCGCGCTGCCGAGGGCGAGCAGGTAGGCGAACAGGGCCTCGTCGGATGCGTTGCGCTTGCGTGCCAGCGCCAGGGCCGCCTCGGCGCGTTCGATCGCGGAGGGTGCCTGCCCCGCATAGGCCAGCGCCGTGGCCATGTCGCGCATGAGCAGGCCGTGCCGCGCGCCGGGAACCCGGCCTGATGACGCCAGCAGGTTGGCCGCGGTCTCGAACTCGGCCACGGCGTCCGCCGGGCGTTCCTCATCGAGGTGCAGCTGGCCCAGGCTGGTCCGGGCCTGTACCCGCAGGTCCAGGTCGCGGCGGGACTCTGCCAGTTCGAGGCCCTGCCGCAGCAAGGGGGCTGCGGCTTTCGTTTCGCCGATCTTCCGGTACAGGTCGCCGATCAGGAGGAGCATCTCGGCGCGCAGGTGGGGGGTGTCGGAAAAGGCCGTGCGGATCTGGTGGGCGCCCTGGTCCAGCAGTTCGCGCGCGCTGATCACGCGCCCCTGGGCCACGTCCGGGTCGCTGGCCTCGAACAGCTGGGCCATGAAGTTGCGCGCGGCCAGTGCGCGTTCCGCCTCCTGCCTGGCCTGCTGCGCTTGCCACAGCGTCGCCCCGATGCCACCCGCCAGGCTCAGTGCCAGCAGCACGCCCGCGGCCACGCCGATCTTGTTGCGCGTGGCGAACTTGCGCACGCGGTAGCCCAGCTTCGGCTTCTGCGCCAGCACCGGCTGGCCGTCGAGCCAGCGGCGCAGGTCGTCGGCCAGGGCCTCGGCGGTGGCGTAGCGCTGTTCGGGTTCCTCGGCCAGGGCCTTGAGCAGCACCCGGTCCAGGTCGTTCTTCAGCGGCACGTAGTGGCGGTGGTAGGCGTCGCCGGCGTCGCGCACCAGCAGCGAGGGCCGGGTGGTGTCGGTGCTCTGGGTCGCGGCCTGCGGCGTGCGCCCGGTCAGCAGCCGGTGCAGGAGGGCGCCCAGGCCGTAGACGTCGACCGCGGTACTCGGCGGCGCGCCGGCCAGCTGCTCGGGCGCGGCGTAGCCCGGGGTCAGGGCGCGCCACATCGTCTGCGTCTGCTCGCCCTGGGCGTCGGCGAACTGGCCGATGCCGAAGTCCAGCAGGCGCACGTGGCCGTCGTCGTCGACCAGCACGTTGGACGGCTTGATGTCGCGGTGGATCACCAGGTTGCGGTGGGCGTAGGCGACCGCGCCGCAGACCTGCAGGTACAGGCGCACGATCGCGTGCGCATCGGGCGAGTGCGCCTCGCACCAGCGGTCGATGCGTTCGCCGTCGACCAGCGGCATGGCCAGCCAGAAGGTGCCGTCGTCGGCCACGCCCGAGTCGATCAGGGCGGTGACGTTGGGATGGTTGAGGCGGGCCAGGATCGCGGCCTCGCGGCGGAAGCGCTCGCGGCCGGTGGCGCCCAGTGCGCCCAGGGTGAGGATCTTCACCGCCGCCTGCTGGCGGGCCATGCCCTGCTCGCGCCAGGCGCGGTAGACCACGGCCATGCCGCCGCGGCCGAGCTCGGCGTCCAGCGTCCAGTCGCCCAGGCGGCAGCCGGCCAGGTCGCTGCCGCCCGGATCGAGCGAGGGGCGTGGCTTGCAGTGCGCGGTGATCAGCTGGACCAGGCGGCGGCGCACCGGTTCGGGCAGGGCGTGGCCTGCCAGCCAGGCGTCGCGTTCGGAGTAGGGCAGGTCCAGCCACTGGTCGAAGGCGGCATCGGCCGCCTGCCAGTGCGCGATTTTTTCAGGGTCCATCATGGCTCACCACGAGATTCGGCGGCGGCGACTGACAGGCCAGGCGCCGGAATGCAGTCGAACTACGGGACTGCCAGGCAAGTCGCCTCGTCGGGCCTGGCAAGGCAATGCGAAAGGGGCGGTCTGTTCCCAAGGTCGCCAAGCTCGGCGACGAGTTCGGCCTGGGCCGCCGCGTCGCCCGCGTTGCGTGCCAGCAGCAGCGACAGCATCCACGGCCGCATCCACTGGAAGCGGGTGACGTCGGTCTCGGCCGGATAGCGCTGGCGGAGGGCAGCGGCCAGCCGGCCGGCTTCCTGGCGTTCGCCGCGCGCGAAATGCAGCTCCGCCTGGGCCTGCATGCGCTGGATGACGTCCGGCGCGCCTTCTGCCTGCGGGCACTGGGCGAGGGTGCGTCCGGCCGCGGCCACCTTCCCCAGCCGGAGCTGCGTCGTGGCGAGCAGGCCGCAGGTCCCGTAGCCCTGTACGGTGCTGCGGTAATCAAGCTGTTCCAGGATTTGCCAAGCCTGCTCCAGGTTTGCGAGCGCGATGTCGAGTTCGCCCATGCTCAGGTGCGCATGGCCGCTCATCCGGATGCAGGACTCGATCTGCTGCTGGTTGTTGGGGATCTGCGTGTAGATCCCGTCGGCAACCGAAAAGTGTTCCAGCGAATCGGCGACGCGGCCGGTGATGTAGAGATAAACCCCCGCGGCGCAGTGCGCGAGGGCCTTCGTCGAATGGGGGCCACGGTAGATGCGGTCGGCAATCTCGACCGCTTCGAAAACGACCTGTCCGGCGCGTTCGTCGTTGCCGGCCGTCAGGAGCAGCGGGCTGTTGTTGGCCAGCGAGAACACGTAGCCACCGCTGTCGGCTCCGTTCACCTGGCGCGACATCCGGATGATCTCTTCCGCGCGCGCGAGATGCCCTTCCATGTCGTCCGGTTCCATCCAGTACGCCAGGTCGAGCCGGCCGACCAGGGCGCCGAGGTGGAGCTCGGTGTCCTGCAGCCCGTGTCGGGGCAGGGCTTCCAGGACGCCCTCGAATTCGGCGAGCGCGGCATGAGGCTCGCTGAACGCAAGCGCTTCGCCGAGCCTGACCCTGGCATTGAGGTGCGGAACCGCATCGCCGCCATTTGCCAGGGCCAGTGCACCCAGTTCAACCGCGCGGCGTCCATGCCGGACGGATGCGCCGGCCTTTCCTGTTTCCCGCATCACGCGGCTCAAGTCGGACTCGATGCGGGCGTGTTCCGCATAGGCCGCCGTATCCCACGCCGACAGGATCTCGCTGGCTTGCGTCAGGTCGGCCAGCGCCTTGTCGAGGTCGTCCATTTCGATTCTTGCCCGGCCGGTGAGCATCAGGATGTCGGCGGCGGCCAGCGGGTCGGTGTCCAGGACATTCGAACGCGCGCGGCGTGCGCCTTCGTCGAGCAGTTCCAGCGCCGTCGGC
Organism: Luteimonas lutimaris; assembly: GCF_039537065.1. Taxonomy (NCBI): domain Bacteria; kingdom Pseudomonadati; phylum Pseudomonadota; class Gammaproteobacteria; order Lysobacterales; family Lysobacteraceae; genus Luteimonas; species Luteimonas lutimaris. Next base: position 63,637 of record NZ_BAAAZU010000003.1, read on the forward strand.
ACGCCGCCCGACGCCGGCTCGGTGGACTCGAACACGTGCGACAGGAAGTCGCGCACCAGCACCGCGCGCTGCGCCTGCACCTTTGCGTTCTCGGCCTCGCGCCTGGCCTCGCTGGCCTGCCACAGCGTCGCCGCGACGCCGGCGCCCAGGCTGGCCGCCAGCAGCACGCTGGCAGCCACGCCCGCCCTGTTGCGCGCCATGAACTTGCGCATCCGGTAGCCGAGCTTCGGCTTCTGCGCCAGCACCGGCTGGCCGTCGAGCCAGCGGCGCAGGTCATCGGCCAGCGCCTCGGCGGTGGCGTAGCGCTGTTCGGGTTCCTCGGCCAGGGCCTTGAGCAGGACCCGGTCCAGGTCGTTCTTCAGCGGCACGTAGTGGCGGTGGTAGGCGTCGCCGGCGTCGCGTACCAGCAGCGAGGGGCGGGTGGTGTCGGTGCTCTGGGTCGCGGCCTGCGGCGTGCGCCCGGTCAGCAGCCGGTGCAGCAGCGCGCCCAGGCCGTAGACGTCGACGGCGGTGCTCGGCGGCGCACCGGCCAGTTGCTCGGGCGCGGCGTAGCCCGGGGTCAGGGCGCGCCACATCGTCTGCGTGCGCTCTTCCTGCGTGTCGGCGAACTGACCGATGCCGAAGTCCAGCAGGCGCACGTGGCCGTCGTCGTCGACCAGCACGTTGGACGGCTTGATGTCGCGGTGGATCACCAGGTTGCGGTGGGCGTAGGCGACCGCGCCGCAGACCTGCAGGTACAGGCGCACGATCGCGTGCGCATCGGGCGAGTGCGCCTCGCACCAGCGGTCGATGCGTTCGCCGTCGACCAGCGGCATGGCCAGCCAGAAGGTGCCGTCGTCGGCCACGCCCGAGTCGATCAGGGCGGTGACGTTGGGATGGTTGAGGCGGGCCAGGATCGCGGCCTCGCGGCGGAAGCGCTCGCGGCCGGTGGCGCCCAGTGCGCCCAGGGTGAGGATCTTCACCGCCGCCTGCTGGCGGGCCATGCCCTGCTCGCGCCAGGCGCGGTAGACCACGGCCATGCCGCCGCGGCCAAGCTCGGTGTCCAGCGTCCACTCGCCGAGGCGGCAGCCGGCCAGGTTGTTGCCGGCCGGATCGAGCGACGCGCGCGGTTGCTGGTGTGCGGTGATCAGCTGGACCAGGCGCCGGCGCACCGGCTCGGGCAGGTCCTCGGTTGCGAGCCACGCGCCGCGTTCCGGATCAGGCAGGTCCAGCCAGCGGTCGAAGGCGGCGTCGGCGGCCTGCCAGTGGGCGATTTTTTCGGGATCCATCATCGTCCTCACGAAATCCACCGGCGGGAACTGACTCCTCCGCCAAGGCGCAGGGCGGCCCGCGCTGCCTCAGGCGTCGTCGCCTTCCTCGTCGAGCATCGCCTGCAGGAACGCGCGCGCGCGTTCCCATTCGCGGTAGACGGTGCGTTCGGAGACCTCGAGCAGGGCGGCGATTTCGGCAAACTCCATGCCGGCGAAGTAGCGCAGCTCCACCACCCGTCGCCGCTGCGGGCTGATCGCCTCCAGCGCCTCCAGGCCCTGGTCGAGCATCAGCACGCTGGTCAGCGCCGGCGGCGCGTCGGGGATCTGGTCGTCGAGCGCGACCATCACCTGGCGGCCGCCGCGCTTGTCCGCGCCGCGCTGGCGCGCGTGCTCGACCATGATCCAGCGCATCGCCTTGGCCGATGCGGCGAAGAAATGATTGCGGTCGGCCAGCGACAGCGGCGCGCCCTGGGTGATGCGCAGGAACAGCTCGTGCACCAGCACGGTCGGCGTGAACGTGGATTCGTTGCCGTACATGCGCGAATTGGCCAGCCGCCGCAGTTCGGGATACAGCGCCTCGAATACGGCCCCCAGCTGCGCCTGCTCGCCGTCGCGGGCCAGCGCCAGCAACCTGGTGATGTCGGTATCGGACACGCCCCTTCCCCTTGTCCTTTTGCCCCTTCCGTCGGAACGGACGCTAGCAGCCGCCATGCGCGGGGGCAATCGCGGCGCACGCGGGTCGCCCGTACGGGGCGCCGGACAGCGCATCGCCGCCGTTTGCTGCAGCGCGGCAGCGGCGGACGGCGGCGTGGGCGGCGATAATGCCCCGCTTTCCCACGCGAACGCGCGCATGCCCGCCACGTCCCCGAATGCCACCATCGCCCTTGCCGCCGGCGGCACCGGCGGTCACCTGTTCCCGGCCGAAGCGCTGGCGCGCGAGCTGCAGCGCCGCGGCCATGCGGTGGTGATCTACACCGAACGGCGCGGCGCGCAGTACACGAAGGCGCTCGAAGGCATCCCGCACGTGGTGCTGCCGGCGCGCAGCCTGGCCGGCGGCATCGGCGGCAAGCTTGCCGCCGCATTGGTCATCGCGCGCGCGGCGCTGGCGGCGCGCCGCGACATGAAGCGCCGCCGGGTGGCGCTGCTGGCCGGCTTCGGCGGCTACCCCAGCTTCGCGCCCGCTGTGGCGGCAAGGACTCTGGGCCTGCCGCTGCTGCTGCACGAACAGGCCACGCGGCTGAGCGTGGCCAACCGGCGCCTGCTCGGCTCGGCCGCCGCGCTGGCCACGTCGTTCCCGCAGGTGTCGGGCACGGACGATTTCGACCCCGCGCGCATGACCGAAACCGGCAACCCCGTGCGTGCGGAAATCCTCGCCGCGCGCGGCGACTACCCGGGGCTGTCGGCCGACACGCCGATCGAACTGCTGGTGGTCGGCGGCAGCCAGAGCGCGCGCGTGTTCGGCGACGTGGTGCCGCCGGCGCTGCTGGCGCTGCCGCCGGACATCCGCAGCCGCCTGCGCGTGGCGCTGCAGTACCGGGGTGACGATGCCGACGCCATTGCCGCGCGCCTGCGCGAGGCCGGCATCGACGCCGACGTGCGCCCCTTCTTCGACGACATGGGCGCGCGCCTGCGCGCCGCGCACTTGGTGGTCACCCGCGCCGGCGCGACCACGGCCGCCGACCTGCTGGTCGTCGGACGCCCGGCGATCTTCGTGCCGATCCCGCACGGCGGCTCGCGCGAGGAGCAGCGCCGCAATGCGGACACGCTGGCCGACGCGGGCGTGGGCTGGTGCGTGCCGGAGCCGGAACTGACGGTGGAGAAACTGTCGGGACTGCTGGGCGAGCTGTTCGCCTCGACGATCAAGCTGCCGCAGGCGGCGGCGATCGCCGCGTCGATGGGCCGGCCGCAGGCGGCGGCGGACCTGGCGGACCTGGTGGAGCGGATGCTGGCGCGGGGCACGCGATGAACATCAGGTTTGCGGCCATGCAACCGTGCGCGGTCGACCGCTTCGCTCCTTCCCCTTCAAGGGGAAGGCGGGGATGGGGATGGGTTTCGCTGCGGCGGGCGGGAAACCCATCCCCACCCAACCCGTCCGGCCCGGCGCAGCGCGCCGGTCGTTCGTTCGGCCTGCGCGGCAGTGCCGCGCAAACAGGCCGCCCTCACCCCCTTGAAGGGGAGGGCTTCCAGCCCGGCTTCGGAACGAATTGATGAATGCCCGAGAGCTCGACATCCTCATCATCGGCGGCGGCCACAACGGCCTGGTCTGCGCGGCGTACCTGGCCGCGGCGGGACTGAAGGTGCATGTGCTGGAGCGGCGCGGCGTCGTCGGCGGCGCCGCGGTGACCGAGGAATTCTTCCCCGGCTTCCGCAACTCGGTCGCCAGCTACACCGTCAGCCTGCTCAACCCGCGCGTGATCGCGGACCTGCGCCTGGCCGAACACGGCCTGCGCGTGGTCGAGCGGCCGTACGCGAACTTCCTGCCGCTGCCCGATGGCCGCGCGTTCCGCCTCGGCGGCGAGCACACGCAGGCCGAAGTCGCGCGATGGTCGACGCGTGACGCCCAGCGCCTGCCGGAGTACTACGCAATGCTCGACCGCGTGGTCGTGGTGCTGCGCGAGCTGATGACGCGCACGCCGCCCAACGTCAGCGACCGCTTCGTGCTTGCCGACTGGCTGGGGTCGCTGTCGGTGGCCAGGCAGTTGAAGCACCTGGACATGCGCGGCCGCCGCGACCTGCTCGACCTGTTCACCAAGTCCGCGGGCGAGATGCTCGACCAGTGGTTCGAGTCCGAGCCGCTGAAGGCGGTGCTCGGCTGGGACTCGGTGGTCGGCAACTTCGCCAGCCCCTACACGCCCGGCAGCGCCTACGTGCTGCTGCACCACGTGTTCGGCGAGGTCAACGGCAAGTCCGGCGTCTGGGGCCACGCGATCGGCGGCATGGGGGCGATCACCGCGGCGATGGCCAAGGAGTGCACGGCGCGCGGGGTCGAAGTCGAAACCGATGCGGAGGTCGCGCAGCTGCTGGTCGAAGGCGGCAAGGCCGTGGGCGTCGCGCTGGCCGATGGCCGCGAGCTGCGCGCGGGCGCCGTCGTGTCCAACCTCAACCCGAAGCTGCTGTACACGAAGCTGGTCGAACCCGGCGTGCTCGACGAAGACACCGCGCAGCGCATCGAACGCTACCGCTGCGGCTCGGGCACGTTCCGCATGAACGTGGCGCTGTCGGCGCTGCCGGACTTCAACGCCGCGCCCGGCACCGCGCTGCAGCCGCACCACCAGAGCGGGATCCTGATCGGACCGTCGCTGCGCTATTTCGAGCAGGCCTACTTCGACGCCAAGTCGAAGGAGCACAACCCGGGATGGGCGCGCGCGCCGATCGTCGAGCTGGTGATTTCGTCCACGCTCGACGACACCCTGGCGCCGCCCGGCCAGCACGTGGCCAGCCTGTTCTGCCAGCAGGTGCACCCGGACGTGGACGGCGGCTGGGACGCGCACCGCGACACCGTGGCCAACCTGATGATCGACACCGTCGACCGTTACGCGCCGAACTTCCGCGCCAGCGTGCTGGGCTACCAGGCGCTGTCGCCGCTGGACCTGGAGCGCACGTTCGGGCTGGTGGGCGGCGACATCTTCCACGGCTCGCTGGGCCTGGACCAACTGTTCAGCGCGCGCCCGCTGCTGGGGCAGGGCAACTACCGCGGCGCGCTCGAAAACCTCTACCTGTGCGGCTCGGGCACGCATCCTGGCGGCGGCGTCACCGGCCTGCCGGGCCGCAACGCCGCGCGTGAGATCCTGCGCGACCTGCGGCGCGGCCCACGGCCGTAAGCGGCCTACCCGCGGCGGGCGCGGCCATGGCCGCGGTGCGATCGCCCCCTGTTCTTGCCCTGGCTCGGGTTCCTGTTCCGGATCGGAGGCGATCGCGGCCATGGCCGCTCCCACAGAGGCGCAAAGGGGTTGCGGGTATTCCTGAACCCAACGGTCCTGTTTTGCACTGCAGCGTGCAAAGCGGCTAACGAATCCTTCACGATCAATCCGCACCCGACGTGGGGGAGGGAGCAAAAGCCCGGAACGGTTCGCCGCTCCGGGCTTTTTTTATCCCGGGATCCGGGCTGCAGGGCTGCGGACCCGGGGCGCGGCGCGACGGATGACACAATCGCGGGATGAACGACCCGAACGCCCGCGCCGTGCCGGTTGCCGACCCCCGCGACGTAGCGCGCGCGCTGGCGCGGTTTCCGCCTGACACGCTCGCCGACCCCGCGCTGCGCGCGAAGCTGGAGCGGGTGGCGGTCGCCAGTGATTTCGCGATGGGCGCGCTGGCGCGCCAGCCTGACCTGCTGCAGGGGCTGGCCGCGGACGACGGCGCACAGCCGCTGCCGCCGCCCGCGCTCGATGCCGGCAACCGCGGCGACTGGCCGGCGCTGCTGCGCCGCCACCGCATCGCCGGCTCGACGCGACTGGTCTGGCGCGACGTACTCGGGCTGGACGACGTCGACGCCACCCTGGCCGGCAGCACGGCGCTGGCCGAACAGTGCCTGCAGGCCGCGCTGTCGGCGCTGGAGGACGACTTCGCCAGCCGCCACGGCGTGGTGCGCGACCGCGACGGCAATGCGGTGCGGCTGGTGGTGTTCGGCCTGGGCAAGCTCGGCGGCGGCGAGCTCAATTTCAGTTCCGACGTCGACCTCGTCTACGCCTACGCCAGCGATGGACAGAGCGATGGTCCACGCCCGCTCGCGGCCGAGGCGTATTTCGCCCGGCTCGGGCAGCAGCTGGCGAAGCTGCTCGACGAGATGACGGCCGACGGTTTCTGCTACCGGGTCGACCTGCGCCTGCGGCCGTTCGGCAACGCCGGGCGGGTCGCGCTGTCGTTCGCGGCGATGGAGCAGTACTTCCAGCGCGAAGGTCGCGACTGGGAGCGCTACGCCTGGCAGAAGGCGCGGCCGGTGGCCGGCGACCTCGCCGCGGGGGATGAATTCCTCGCCACGCTGCGGCCGTTCGTCTATCGCCGCTACCTCGACTTCGGCGCGCTTGACGGGCTGCGCTCGATGAAGGCGGCGATCGCGGCCGAAGTCGCGCGCAAGGACTTGGCCGACGACATCAAGCGCGGGCCGGGCGGGATCCGCGAGATCGAATTCCTCGCCCAGGCGCTGCAGCTGATCCACGGCGGCCGCGACGCGCGCCTGCGCAGGCGCGCGCTGCTGCGCGCGCTCGACGCGCTGTGCGCGGCCAACCACCTGTCGGTGGAAACGCGGGACGCGCTGGTCGACGCCTACCGCTACCTGCGGCGGCTGGAGAACCGGCTGCAGATGCTGCGCGACGCGCAGGTGCACGCGCTGCCCGGCGACGCGGGCGATCGCGAGCGGATCGCGGCCGGGCTCGGACATGCGGGCTGGGCGGCGCTGCGCGACGAGCTCGACGTGGTGCGCGCGCAGGTGGCGGACGAGTTCGATGCCCTGCTGGCGCCGCGCCGGCAGAAACCGGAGGCCGGTGCGCTGACCGGCTACTGGCAGGCGCTGCCCGACGGCGGCGACGTGGCCGCGCTGGCCGCCGCGGGCTACGACGAGCCTGCGGCCGCGGACACCGCGCTGCGCGACTTCGCGCGCACGCCCGGCGTTCGCGACCTGTCCGACAGCGCGCGCGCGCGGCTGGACCGCGTGGTGCCGGTGCTGGTGGAAGCCGCGGGCGCGGCGATCGATTCGCAGCTGGTGCTGCGGCGGCTGCTGGCGCTGCTGCACAACATCCTGCGCCGCGCCAGCTATCTCGCGCTGCTGGACGAACAGCCGGCGGCGCTGTCGCGGCTGGTCGACGCGGTGGTGCGCAGCGCCTTCCTCGCCGAGCGCGTGGCGACCCTGCCGCTGCTGCTCGACGAACTGCTCGATGCGCGCGTCGCTGGTCCCTTGCCGGAACGCGAGACCTTCGCGCCGCAGTGCGCGCAGGCACTGGCGCACGAGGACACCGAAGCGGCGCTGATGGTGCTCAATGAAACCCGCCAGGCGCTGAGCTTCCGCATCGCCCTGGCCACGCTCGACGGCCGCCAGCACGCGCGCGACAGTGCCCGCCAGCTGGCGTGGCTGGCCGATGCGGTGATCGGCGTGGTGTTGCAGCTGGCGCTGCGCGAGATGCGCCGCGCCCACGGCGACATCGCCGGCGCGCGCTTCGGCATCGTCGGCTACGGCAGCCTCGGCGGCGAGGAGTTGGGGTTCGGCTCGGACCTGGATCTGGTGTTCCTCTACGACGCGCCGCGCGTTGGCGACGACGGCGACCTGCAGTCCGATGGCGACCGCCCGCTCGACGCCGCGCGCTGGTTCGCGCGGCTGGCGCAGAAGATCGTGGCACTGCTGGGCACCGTCACCGCCGCCGGCCGGCTGTACGACATCGACGTGCGCCTGCGCCCGGACGGCGGCAAGGGCCTGCTGGTGTCGACGCTGGCCAGCTACGACGAGTACCAGCACAGTCGCGCGTGGACCTGGGAACATCAGGCGCTGGTGCGTGCGCGCTTCGTCGCCGGCGACGACACGCTGGGCGACGCGTGGCGGGCGATCCGCGGCGATACCCTTGGCCGTCCGCGCGGCGCGGCGGCGCTGCGCGACGACGTGGACGCGATGCGCCGGCGCATGCGCGCCGAACTCGACCGCAGCGATACCGGCGGCTTCGACCTCAAGCAGGGCGAGGGCGGGCTGGTGGACCTGGAATTCCTGCTGCAGTACCTGGTGCTGCGCGACGCCGCGCAGACGCCGTCGCTGCTGCGCCCGCGCGATACGCCGGGCCTGATCGACGCCTGCGCGGAGGCAGGCCTGTTTGACGACGACACCGCGGCCGCGCTGCGCGATGCGCACGGCGTGCTGCTCGCCTCCGGCCTGGACTGCACGCTCGACCGCCGCCGCCGCTGGGTGGTGGAGAACGACGCCGTTGCCGGCGCCCGCGCGACCGTGCGCGCCGCCGTCGCGGCGGCCGGCCTGGTGTTCGACGAACGCCGCGGCGCCCCGCGCGGGGAAACCCAGGAGATGCGCCGGCTGTTGTAGGAGCGGCTTCAGCCGCGAGCTCTTGATGGGCTCTTGTAGGAGCGACGGAAGTCGCGATGCTTTCCCGACGAAGCCTTTCGCGACTTCCGTCGCTCCTACAAACGCAACGGCGAAACGCTCGCGGCTGAAGCCGCTCCTGCAGGTTTGCGGAAGATCGGGCGTTGCGGGGATCAGGCGAGGCGCTGGCGGATTTCCCCGGCCACGCGGGCGGTCTCCCGCAGCGGTTCGACCTCGAACGCCGCCAGCGTCCGGTCTAGCGCCCGGATCCGCCCCCGCGCCAGCAGCGCGTCGAGGAAGCGCCGCGGGCGACCGGGCATGCGCCCGGGTTCGAACACGTACACCGGTGCGTGCGTCGCGCAGGCTTCGGACACCATGTTGACCGAGTCCGCGGAGCAGACGATGCGGTCGGCCCAGGCCAGCAGGCCGGGGTAGGGATTGGGGCCGTCGCTTTCGTCGCGCCAGGCCAGGCCGCCGCCGCGGCCGTAGCGCGCGTGCAGCGCGGCGCGCACCTGCGGCGGGGTGCGCCGCGAGGCGGTGGCCAGCACGCTGCCGCCGTCGCGGGCCAGGGCGGCGTCGAGCCGGGTGGCCAGCGCCTCGAACGCGGCCGGGTCGAAGCGCGCGTGCGCGCTGTCGCCGCCGAGCAGGAGCGCCGTGCGCGGGCGCGGCAGGGTTTCGAGCGCGGCGAACTGCGCGCGGGCGCGCGCCAGCCAGGCGTCGTCGACCGGGTTCAGGCCGCCGAGGGTGGTGATGACGTTGGCGCCGGACAGGCCGTCGTGTTCCGGGGCGATGACGATGTCCCAGTGTGCCGGGTCGATGCGCGGATCGAGGATTTGCACGACTTTGGCGCCGCGTGCACGCAGCAGGCGGGTGGCCAGTGCCGCCTGGCGGCCACAGCCGACGGCGACTGCCGGCGGCGCGGCCAGCAGGCGGGCGAACCCGTCCCCGAATGCACCGCCGCTGCCGGGCAGCCGGCGCGGCGCCAGCCAGCGCCAGGGCGCACGTGGTGCCAGCGTGGCGTGGACCGGCTCACCGCCGCCGGCCAGCGCCGCGGCCAGCGCGTCCGCCTGCCGGACGTTGCCGGCGCGCCCGTCGCTGATCGCGCATGAATGTGCATAATCGATCAAAATATCGCCTGTCGTTCTGTTTGTGTTGGCAATACGTTCCGGCGATGGGGCTGTCCGGCCATCCGCGGAACTCTACACTGGCGCCTTCGCCGCGATTGCGCCGGTTCCACCGACAAATCTCCAGGAGTCCCATGACCGCTGCCCTGCCCGATGCCGCCCTCGACCAGCTGTTCCGCAATGCCCGCAGCTACAACGCCTTCAGCGGGGAGATCAGCGACGAGACCCTGCACCAGCTCTACGACCTGGTGAAGCTTGGCCCCACCGAGGCCAACACCACGCCGGCGCGGTTCGTGTTCGTCAAGTCGCCGGCCGCGAAGGAGAAACTGGGCCCGGCGCTGTCGGAGGGCAACTTCGCCAAGACCATGGCCGCGCCGGTGACGGTGATCGTCGGCTACGACATGCGCTTCCACGACAAGCTGCCGTACCTGTTCCCGCATACCGACGCGAAGTCCTGGTTCGACGGCTCGCCGGAGGAACGCATGTATCGCGTCGCCCTGCGCAGCTCCAGCCTGCAGGGCGCCTACCTGATCATGGCCGCGCGCGCGCTCGGCCTGGACACCGGCCCGATGTCCGGCTTCGACACCGACAAGGTGGACGAGGCGTTCTTCAAGGGCACCACGATCAAGTCCAATTTCCTGCTCAACCTGGGCCAGGGCGACCCGGCCAGCATCTTCCAGCGCTCGCCGCGCCTGGGCTTCGACGAAGCCGCGCGGATCGAATGACCGCCCGCCCACCTGCCACCCCCATTCCGGAGATTTCCCCATGAAACGCATCGCCCTTGCCGCCGCCCTGTCGCTGTTCGCCGCCTCGGCCCTGGCCGCGCCGGTGACCTACAAGCTCGACCCCACCCACACCGACGTGATTGCGCAGTGGAGCCACTTCGGTTTCTCCAACCCGTCGGCGCACTTCGGCCAGGCCGACGGCACGCTGGTCTATGACGCCGACGACGTCGCCGCGTCCAGCGTCGAGGTCACGCTGCCGCTGTCGGGCCTGAACGCGTTCGTGCCCGACCTGACCAAGCACCTGCTGGCCGCCGATTTCTTCGACGCCGACCAGTTCCCGACCGCGACTTTCAAGAGCACCGGCGTCGAACCGGCCGGCGAGGGCAAGCTCAAGGTCAGCGGCGACCTCACCATCAAGGGCGTCACCAAGCCGGTGGTGCTGGACGTGACCCTCAACAAGGCCGGCGTGCATCCGATGGCCAAGCACGAAGCAATCGGCTTCGACGCCACGACCACGATCAAGCGCAGCGATTTCGGCGTGGATGCCTACGTGCCCAACGTCAGCGACGAAGTGAAGCTGCGCATCACCACCGAGGCCGCTGCGGCCGAGTAATCGCGCGCCGGTTCACACAGCCGCCGCGCCCGCAATGGCGCGGCGGTTCTGTTTCCGCCTCCAGACGAGGACATCCCATGCAGGTCCTGCGCACCGCCGCCGAGCGCGGCCACGTCCAAGCCGGCTGGCTCGACAGCCACCACACGTTCTCCTTCGGCCACTACCACGACCCGGCCTGGATGGGCTGGGGGCCGCTGCGCGTGATCAACGAAGACCGCGTGGCGCCCGGCGCCGGCTTCCCGCCGCACGGCCACGCCAACATGGAGATCATCAGCTACGTGCTCGAAGGCGGACTTGCGCACCGCGACGACAAGGGTGGCGAGGGCGTGCTGGGCCCGGGCGAACTGCAGTGGATGGGCGCCGGCCACGGCATCGAGCACAGCGAGTTCAACGCCTCGAAGGACGTGCCGGTGCACTTCCTGCAGATCTGGATCCAGCCCGACCGCGTCAACGCGCCGCCGGCGCACGCGCAGCAGGCCTTCGACCCGCAGGCCCGCCGCGGCCGCTGGGCGGTACTGGCGTCGCCGGACGGCGCCGGCGGCAGCCTGGCCATCCGCCAGCAGGCCTGGCTGCATGGCGTGCAGCTGGGTGCGGGCGAGTCGGTGGTGTTCGCGCTCAAGCCCGACCGGCGCTACTGGCTGCACCTGGCGCAGGGCACCGCCGAAGTCGACGGACGCGCGCTGTCGGCGGGCGATGCGATCGGTTACGTGGACGAGTCGGGCGAGTTGCGGATCGAGGGTGTGGGCGAGGCGGTTGCCGACGTGCTGTTGTTCGACCTGCCGGTCTGAGGCTCTTCTGCTTGTGCTCTTCTGCTTTTGAAGACAGGGAATCACCGGCGTCGCCCGCAGACCCGGAGGGCGCCGCACATGGATGTGCGGCGTTTTTCTATGGGGCAGGATGCCCCTTAGAAAAATCCCCGCAACAATGACTTCCCGGGTTTGCCTTGGGCACAAAGCGTTTTTCTTTGCTTCGTTTCTTTTGACGCTTATCAAAAGAAATGAAGTCGCCGAAGGCGAAAGCTTCTGACTTTTGCACTTACTCGCTTTGAGCGGCTTTGAGCCTGGGTTTTCGATGAAGCAAAAACCAAGGGCGTTTCGTCCGCTTCGCGGCCGAGTTCATTTCTTTTGATAAGCGTCAAAAGAAACAGAACCAAAGAAAAACGCTTTGTGCCAACAGCACACCCGGCGCTTCGTTGGTGAAGGGATTTTTCGAGAGGGCATCCTGCCCTCGCGAAAAACGGCGCACATCCGTGTGCGCCGCCCTCCGGGTCTGCCGGCATCGGCTGGGCGGTTGGATCTTCAGAAGCAGAAGCAAGGGCAAAGCCGGACCGTTGCGGGACAAGACCGGAAAAAGCGGCAAGTGGGCCGCCCCGGCCCCTGGCTTGGTAAACTGCACGCCTCCCGTGCCCGGCTTCCTCCCGCCATGACCGCAGCCAACGCCAGCCCCGTGCAAGCCAACGCCCAGCAGCGCTACGAGGTGCATCGCGCCGACCTGCCGCTGAGCTGCCCGCTGCCGTCGATGGGGCTGTGGAACTCGCATCCGCGGGTGTACCTGCCGATCGAGGCCGACGGCGGGGAGTCCGATTGCCCGTACTGCGGCGCGCACTTCGTGCTGGTCGACTGATCCGGCCGCGGCGGCCGGCAGGGGCATGTCCCGCGCGCTGACCGTCGTGCAGCTGTTGCCGGCGCTGGAGTCCGGCGGCGTCGAACGTTCCACCCTCGAGATCGCCGATGCGCTGGTGCGCGCCGGGCACCGGGCCGTGGTCGTGTCCGCCGGTGGACGGCTGGTGCGCAGGCTGCTCGACTCGGGCGCCGAACACGTCGCCCTCGACATCGGCCGCAAGTCGCTGGCCACGCTGGGCACCGTGCGGCCGTTGCGCGAACTGCTGGTCCGCGAGGGCGCCGACATCGTGCACGCGCGTTCGCGGCTGCCGGCGTGGATCGGCTGGCGCGCGCTGCGCGGCATGGGCGAAGCGGTGCGCCCGCGTTTCGTCACCACGGTGCACGGGCTCAATTCACCGTCGCGCTACAGCGCGATCATGACCCGCGGCGAGCGCGTGGTCTGCGTTTCCGACACGGTGCGCGAGTACGTGCTGCGCCACTACCCGCGCACCGATCCGGCCAGGCTCCGGGTGGTGCCGCGCGGCATCGATCCGGCGGCGTTCCCGTTCGCGCCCTGGCACGACCGCGTCGCGCGCGCCGGCGCGGCCGCGCCGCATCCGCGGCTCGGCGGCGACGGCCCGCTGCTGCTGCTGCCCGGACGCGGGACGCGCCTGAAGGGCCACGCCGATGCGCTGGCGCTGCTGGCGCGGCTGCGCGCGGATGGTCTCGATGCGCGCCTGTGGATGCCGGGTGCGCGCGACCCGGCGCGCGTCGACTACGTGGCCGAGCTCGAGGCGCGGGCCGCCGATCTCGGCATCGCCGACGCCGTCGCGATCACGCCGCCGACCGCCGCCATCGCCGAGGCCTACGCCGCCAGCGACTTGGTGCTGCAGCTGTCGCGCAAGCCCGAGGCCTTCGGTCGCACGGTGATCGAAGCAATCTCGGTCGGGCGCCCGGTGCTGGGCTGGGCGCACGGCGGCGTCGGCGAGCTGCTGCGCGAGCTGCAGCCCGGTGGCGCGGTCGCGCCGTTCGACGAATCGGCGCTGCACGCCGGCGCGCGCGCGCTGCTCGACGGCCTGCCGGCGCACCACGTGGCCACCCCGGCACAGCCGGACCGGCTTGCACGCTATTCTCTGCGGGCCATGCAGGAAGCCACGCTCGCCATCTATGACGAACTCGCCGATGACCTCCCCGCCCGCCGCTGACGCCGCCGGCCCCGCGACGCCGCGCAGCGGCTGGCGCTGGGCACCGTACTGGGTGCTGGCCTTCGTCGTGCTGTGGCCCGCGCCGGGCATCGCCGAGGGCGTGCTGGTGCTCGGTGCGCTGGCGGCGATCATCAAACTCGTCACCACCCGCTTCCGCGGCGGCACCGAGCTGCTCAGCGGCCCGGCCTGGGCACTGACCAGCGCGCTGTTCTTCGCTTACTGGCTGCCGCAGCTGCTGTCGGCCTTCGACGCGATCGACGCGCGCGAGGCGTTCTACAAGTCCGCCACGGCGCTGCGCTACCTGCCGTTCCTGTGGCTGGTCGCCTCGGCGGTCGCCGACCGGCGCGGGCGGCGCATCACCTTCGGCGGGCTGGCGGCCGTCGCCTCGGTGTGGACGCTCGATGCGCTGGCGCAGGCGCTGCTCGGGACCAGTCCGCTGTTCTGGGGGCTGGACGCGCTCAAGCAGCTGATCGAACACAAGCCGATGTGCAGCGCCGAGGAGATCGCCGCGCTCGACCGGCTCAGCGGCGTGCTCGGGCCGTGCAACCTCAAGCTCGGCATCGTGCTGGCGAGCCTGTCGCCGTTCGTGCTGTACGTCGCCGGGCGCCGCTTCGGCAGCCTCGGCTGGATCGTGGCCGCAGGGCTGGTGGGCCTGGTCATCCTGCTGGGCGGTGCGCGTGCGTCCTGGGTCACCTACGCGCTGGTGCTGCTGTTCTCCGGCTGGCGCCTGCTGGGCTGGAAGAAGCTGCTGGGCGTGTTCGTCTTCGGTGGCGCGCTGCTGCTGGTGCTGGCCGTGACCGTGCCGCAGGTGCACGATCGCATCGAACGCACGTCGCAGGCGCTGGCCGCCGACGAAACCGGGCTGGACGACGCGCTGTCCGGCCGCGGCCGGATCTGGGGCGCGGCGCTGTGCATGGCGCGCGAGCACCCGGTCAACGGTGTCGGCGCGCGCAACTTCCGCGACGCGTTCCCGGCCTGCGACCCGGAGCCGGACGAGATCCCGGCCTGGGGCGAGGGCCCCGCCTACCACGCGCACCAGATCGTGCTGGAGATCCTCAGCGAGACCGGCCTGCTCGGCCTGCTGCTGTGGCTGTCCGGCGCGGCGCTGGCCTGGCGCGCCTGGCGCTACGCCGACGAGCGCGCCCGCGACCGCGCGCGGCCTGCGATGCTGGCGCTGGCGGTGACGGTATTCCCGTTCAACACGCACCTGGCGTTCTATTCGACGTTCTGGGGTGGACTGACGCTGCTGCTGGTGGCGCTGTTTGCGGGGAGCCTGCTGGCGAGGCAGGAGGCGGTGGCGGATGGGGGCGGGGCGACAAAGTGATGCTTCGTAGCGCTTGTCCCGACTGCAGGAGAAGAGCCTGCTCGCGAGGATGGAGTGGCGCGAAGCGGACTGTCTTTGTGCCGTGACGATGAGCGCGCGCTCCGGCCCGTCTCCCGTTTGCGGGAAAAGGTGCCCGAAGGACGGATGAGGGAGCGAGCGCAGCGAGCTGCTTTCCGCTGGACGTTCGCATGGTGCGCCGCTCGGCAGGCGCTCCTGGACCGGGTCGTCAGGCCTTGCCGGCGTACGGCGAGGTGCCGTCCGGCCTGCGCTTGAAGCGGCGGTGGATCCACAGGTACTGCGCGGGGGCGGCGCGGGCCATGGTTTCGATGGCGGTGATGACGCGGGCGGTATCGGCCGTTGCGTCTTTCGAGGGGAACTCGTCGAAGGCCGGCCACAGCTTCAGCGCGTAGCTGCCGTCGGCGCGGCGGGCGTGCTGGAAGACCAGTACGGCGGCGCCGGACATGCGGGCGAGCTGGTGGGTGGAGGTCAGGCTGTGGGCAGGCTGGCCGAAGAAGGGCACGTAGACGCTGTCGCCGCGGCTGGGATCCTGGTCGGGGGCGTACCAGAGCAGGCCGCCGCGCTTGAGGTGGCGGACCGCGCCGCGCACGTCCTGCTTGGGGAACATCGCCGCCGCGTAGCGCGCGCGGCCGCGGCGCACGGCCCATTCCATCGCCGGCTGCGCGTGCGGGCGGTACATGCCGGCGAGCGGGACGTGGTCGCACATCAGGCGGCCGCAGACTTCCAGGGTGGTGAAGTGGCCGGACACCACGATCACGCCGCGGCCGGCGGCGCGCGCGGCGGCCATGTGTTCCAGGCCTTCGACCTCGATCCCGCGCCGCAGCGGGTCGACCGAACCCCACCAGGCGCGCGCGAATTCGAACACGCCGATCGCCAGCGAGCGGAAGTGCTCGCGCAGCAGTGCCTCGCGCGCGGGAGCGTCGAGTTGCGGGAAGCACAGCTCCAGGTTGCGCAGCGCGATGCGCCGGCGCGCGCCCAGCAGCGTGCGCAGCACCGCCCCCAGCGGCGTGCCGAGCGCGCGCTGCCACGACCACGGCAGCCGCGCGAGCGCGGCCATCGCGCCGATGCCCAGCCATGCCGGCCAGTGGCGCGGGCCCAGCGGCGGCGGTCCGATATCAGGGGCTGCGCTCATGCGGCGATTCTACCGGCCTGCTCCGCTATCCTTCCCCGATGCGGAAAGACCCCGTCGAGCACCTGCTGCGCGCCCTGTACTCGGCCGCCCTGTACCTGCTGGTGCCGGTGACGGTGTACCACCTGATCTGGCGCGGCTTCCGCCAGCCCGAGTACTTCCAGCGCTGGAACGAGCGCTACGCCGCGTACGGCGCGCAGTCGCACGGCGAGACCGTGTGGATCCACGCGGTGTCGGTGGGCGAGGTCGGCGCGGCGGCACCGCTGATCAATGCGCTGCTGCGCGAACGGCCGGACCTGCGGCTGCTGGTGAGCACGATCACGCCGACCGGCTCGTCGCGCGCGCGCGCGCTGTGGGGCGACCGCGTCGAGCATGTCTACCTGCCATACGACCTGTCCGGCGCGGTGCGCCGCTTCCTGGCCCACTACCGGCCGCGGCTGGGGCTGATCGTGGAAACCGAGCTGTGGCCGAACCTGCTGTTCTGCTGCCGCGACCAGGGCATCCCGGTCTACATCGTCAACGCGCGTCTTTCGGAACGCTCGTTGCGCGGCTACCGCGCCCTGCGTGCGCTGGTCGGCCGCGCCCTGCGCACGCTGCGCGCCGTGGCCGCGCAGTCGCGCCGCGACGGCGAGCGCTTCGTGCGCCTGGGCGCGAAGCGCGACGCGGTGGTGGTGACCGGCAACCTGAAGTTCGACATCGGTACCGACCCGCGCTGGCAGGCCTCGGCCGCGACGTTCCGCGAGCACGCCGGCTCGCGTCCGGTCTGGATCGCCGCGAGTACGCATCCGGAAGAGGAGGCCATGGTGGTCGCGATCCACCAGCGCCTGCGCCAGCGCTGGCCGGACCTGCTGCTGCTGTGGGCGCCGCGCCACCCCGAGCGCTTCCGCCCCGCGTCGCAGGCCGCGATCGACGCCGGCTGGCGCGTGGCCACGCGCCGGCTCACGCGCTGGCCGGACCCGGACGACGCCGTGTTCGTGGTCGATACGCTGGGCGAGCTGATGGATTTCTACGCCTGCGCGCAGGTCGCCTTCGTCGGCGGCAGCCTGCAGGACATCGGCGGCCACAACGTGCTCGAACCGGCCGCGGTCGGCACGGCCGTGGTCACCGGCCCGCACCTGCACAACTTTGCCGACATCGCGCGCCAGATGCAGGCCGCCGGGGCGATGGTGGTGGGGCAGGACGCGGATGCGGTCGCCGATGCCGTCGAGGCGCTGCTCGCCGACGAGGCCCGCCGTTCGGAGATGGCCGCGGCCGGGCTGGTGCTGGTCGAACACGGGCGCGGCGCGCTGGCGAAGACGCTGGCGCTGGTGGGCCGCGACCTGCCTGCGCCGCCGGCGACCTGACCGCATCGCAAGCCGGCCCCGGAAACGCAAACGGCCCGGCGTGGGCCGGGCCGTGCGATCGCGGTGCGCGGGCGCTTTACTGCACCTGCGGCGGCTCCTGCTGCGTGGCCGCTTCATCCAACTGCGCATTGGCGTCGACGGTGAGCAGGCGGTTGACGTCCTGCACGTCCGCGTAGTCCAGCGAGCCGGCCGACTGCTCCAGCAGCAGGCGGTTCTGCAGGTAGTTGTACTTGGCGATGGCGTAGGCCTGGCGCGCATCAAACAGTTTCTGTTGGTTGATCAGCACGTCCAGCACGGTGCGCGTGCCCACTTCCAGGCCGACCTGCGACGCGTCGTAGGCTGCGTCGGCGGAGACCACCGCCAGGCGCCGGGCCTCGATCTCGCTGATGCCGGCCACCAGGGTCTGGTAGGAATTGCGAGTGTTGCGCTCCACCGCGCGCCTTTGCTGCTCGAGCTGGTCCTGGCGGATGTCGCGGTTGGCGATCGCCTCGCGCACGCGCGACTGGGTGGCGCCGCCGGAGAAGATCGGCACATTCAGGGTCAGGCCGATCGAGCGGCTTTCGCCCGCGCGCGCTGACGACGTAGGATCGGTGGGATCAGGGTCGTACGCCGGCCCGCCCCAGGTGTTGCGGTTGCCGTAGCTGGCGCCGAAGCTCAGCGTCGGGTAGTGCCCGCCGCGCGCGGACGAGACGCCCTGTTCGGCCGACTTGACCTGGTAGTCGATCGCCTTGAGTGACGGGTTGTTTTCAAGTGCCGAGGCCACCCAGCTCTCGGCATCGCCACCGGCGGGGAGCTCGGGCCTGAAGTCGTCCGGCAGGCCTTTGAGATTGGTGATTGGGGTGCCCGTGATCTCGGTCAGCGCCTGGTAGGCATCCTTGAGCACATTGCGCTGGGCAATCGTGTTGGCGCGGGCGCTGTCGTAAGTGGCGCGTGCCTCGTGCACGTCGGTGATCGGCGCCAGGCCGACTTCCAGGCGCTTGTCGGCGTAGTCGAACTGGCGCTTGAGCGCGGTCTCGGCCGCCTCGGCCGCGGACAGGGTCTCGATCGCCACCAGCACGTTGAAGTAGGCGGCCGAGGTCCGGGTCACCAGCGAGTCGCTGGCGGCCTCCAGGTCGAAGTCCGCCGCGTGGCTGAGCGCGTTCTGGGCGCGCACGTTGGCGAAGCTGCTCCAGCTGAAGACCGTCTGGTCGAGGTTGGCGCTGTAGCTGCGCGTGGTCGGGTCCGAATAGTCCTGGCCGGCAAGATGCGAGCGCGACAGCGAAGCGCTGCCGTTGATCTGCGGCAGGAGCTGCGCGCGCGCCTGCACGGCGCCTTCCTTCTGCGCCAGGCGGCCGGATTCGGCGGCGGACAGCTGCGGATCGCCGGTGCGTGCCAGTTCGTAGGTCTGCAGCAGGTCTTCGGCGAACGCCGTGGCCGGCAGCAGGGCGGACAGGGCGAGCGCGAGGGCGAGGGGGCGGCTCATGCGGGTTCCTTGGATATCAGAAGACGAAGGCGGGCACGGGGGCGGCGCCAGCAAGATAGGGGAGGTCGGTCTCGAACAACGATTCGGTGCGGGTTCCGTTGACGTCCCGGCGCAGCAGCGCCGCGTCCATCACCGGCGGGTTGCCGCGGACCACGAACATGCGCCCACCCGGACGCAGCCACTGCAGGAAACGTGACGGCACCGCCGCGACGGCGCCGGTGACGCAGATCGCATCGAAGCGGCGCTCGGTGTCCCAGGCCAGCGCGTCGGCGACCTCGACGGCCACGTTGGCGATGCCCTGCTCCTGCAGGCGCGCGCGGGCAAGGTCGACGAAATCGGCGTGCTGTTCCAGGCTGACCACGTCGCGCGCCAGCATGCCCAGGCATGCGGACAGGAAACCGCTGCCGGTGCCGATCTCCAGCACTTCGTCCCCCGCCTGCAGCTCAAGGGCCTGCAGGGCGCGGCCTTCGACGACCGGCTTCATCATGCGTTCGCCGTGGCCGAGCGGCAGCTCGATGTCGGCATAGGCCAGGGCGCGGTGGGTCTCGGAGACGAATGCTTCGCGCGGCAGCCGGACCAGCACGTCCAGGACGCGCACGTCGAGCACGTCCCAGGGACGTACCTGCTGTTCCACCATCGTTTCGCGGGCCTTGGTGTAATCCATCGTCGACATGCTCGGCTCTCGTGCGGTCAGCCCGCTATTTTACGGTGTTTGGGCCCCTGTCCCCGCATCGGCGGAGGAGGACAGGATCGCGGTTGCGGCCCGGCAGGACGCAGTGCCGGAAGTCACCGCAACCGCCGGCACCGTGCCGGTGGTCACGATTGCCCGGCCGCTCGCGTGCCGCGGACGCCGTAGGCGCGCAGGAACATGTCGACGCAGGCGTCGAGGTGCTCGTCGACCGGACGGTTCCCGCTGCAGCAGCCAAAGACCATCCGCGCGTGCACCTCGCCCTTGAGGAGGGCGAAGAACTGCGAGGACGCCAGGGCAACGTCCGGGATCTCGAGCTGGCCGGCGTCGATGCGGCTCTGGAGCAGTTTCGAGAAGGCGGTCTGCACGCGTTCAGGCCCCGCCTTCCAGAAGATCTCGGGCAGCGGCGAGTCGGTGACCTGCGGCGAGCACATGATGCGGTGGCCGGCGACCGCCTCGGGCGAGCTGACCATGGCGAAGAACGCCCGGGCGATCCCGAGCAGGCGTTCGCGCAGGGGGGTGTCGGGCGAGGGCTCGAACAGCGCGTCGGGCAGCTGGGTTTCGCAGTGCGACTTGACCGCGGCCGCGAACAGCGCGTCCTTGTCGCCGAAATGGCTGTAGACGGTGAGCTTGGAGACGCCGGCCTCGCTGGCGATCAGGTCCATGCTGGCGCGCTCGTAGCCGTGCAGGGTGAACATGCGCTTGGCGGCCTCGAGGATGGCCGCGCCCTTGGCGAGGTCCTTGGGGCGACCGGGGCTGGCCTGCCTGGCCGAGGCGCCAGGCTTGCGGGCGGGGGTATTCGACATGGATCCAATACTATACCAATCGGTTTTGTATTTGGGGGCTGCCGGCCCGCCCGTTGCCGGGCGTTCGGATTTGAGCGGTGGCGGCCGCGGGCGTTCCACCCCTTCCACCACGGCCCGTTTTCGGCGCTAGACTCGAGGCAGCGAGCGGGGCCGGCGCGACCGGTCAGCCAGCAGATCGGGGTGCGCATTGGAGCCAACCGATATCCGCAATCCGGACACCTTCCACAAGGTCGTCGATTGCCAGTGGGCCTGCCCGGCGCACACGCCGGTGCCCGAGTACATCCGCCTGATCGCCGCCGGCCGCCATGCCGATGCCTACATGGTGAACTGGCATTCCAACGTCTTCCCCGGGATCCTCGGCCGCACCTGCGACCGGCCCTGCGAGCCGGCCTGCCGGCGCGGGCGGGTCGAGGAGAACAACGGCGACAAGCCCGAGCCGGTCGCGATCTGCCGGCTCAAGCGGGTGGCCGCCGACCACAAGGGCGACGTGCGCGCGCGCATGCCCAGGCCCGCCGCGCGGTCGAACGGCAAACGCATCGCCTGCGTCGGCGCCGGGCCGTCTTCGCTGACCGTCGCCCGCGATCTCGCGCCGCTGGGCTACGCGGTCACCGTGTTCGAGGCCGACCCGAAGGCCGGCGGCTTCATGCGCACCCAGGTGCCGCGCTTCCGCCTGCCGGAGGAAGTGATCGACGAGGAGTGCGGCTACATCCTCGGCCTGGGGGTGGCGTTCGTCGGTGACCACCGCATCGATTCGATGAAGGCCCTGCTCGGCGAAGGCTTCGACGCGATCTTCGTCGGCAGCGGCGCGCCGCGCGGGCGCGACCTCGACCTGCCCGGGCGCCAGGAGGGCGCGGCCAACATCCATGTCGGCCTGGACTGGCTGGCCAACGTCTACTTCGGCCACGTGACGGAGATCGGTCGCCGTGTGCTGGTGCTCGGCGGCGGCAACACCGCGATGGACTGCTGCCGCTCCGCGCGCCGGCTCGGCGGGCAGGACGTGAAGGTGCTGGTGCGTTCGGGTTTCGACCAGATGAAGGCCAGCCCGTGGGAGAAGGAGGACGCGATGGAGGAAGGCATCCCGATCCTCGACTTCCGTGTGCCCAAGGCGTTCGTCCACGCCAGCGGGCGCCTGACCGGCATGACCTTCGAACGCGTGCGCGCCGAGTACGACGACACGGGCCGGCGCAAGCTGGTGCCCACCGGCGAGCCGGACGAGTTCCACCCCTGCGACGACGTGCTGATCGCGGTGGGGCAGGAGAACGCATTCCCCTGGATCGAGCGCGACTGCGGCATCGAATTCGGCGAATGGGACATGCCCGTCGTCGACAAGGTCACCCACCAGTCGTCGCTGCCGCACGTGCTGTTCGGTGGTGATGCCGCCTTCGGGCCGAAGAACATCATCTGGGCGGTGGCGCACGGCCACGCCGCGGCGATCTCGATCGACAGGCTCCTGCACGGAGAGGACCCGCGCGAGCGGCCCGATCCGATGGTGCAGCTCGAATCGCAGAAGATGGGCATCCACGAGTGGAGCTACGACAACGCGGTCTCGCCCGACGAGCGTTACGCGGTGCCGTGGTCGGAAGCGGCGAAGCGGCTGGACAGCATCAGCACCGAGGTCGAACTGGGCTTCGACGCCGCCACCGCGTGGAAGGAAACCCAGCGCTGCCTCAACTGCGACGTGCAGACGGTGTTCACCAGGGACAAATGCATCGAATGCGATGCCTGCGTCGACATCTGCCCGACCGACTGCATCACCTTCACCGCCAACGGCGACGAGGCCGACCTGCGCACGCGGCTCACCGCGCCGGCGCTGAACCCCGGGCAGGACCTCTACGTGTCCGAACCGCTGAAGACGCTGCGGGTGATGGTCAAGGACGAGGACGTCTGCCTGCACTGCAGCCTGTGCGCCGAACGCTGCCCGACCGGGGCGTGGGACATGCAGAAGTTCCTGTTGCTGGAGACGTACGCCGGACCCGGATGCCGCGACAGGCGACGCAAGGAGGCGGCGTGAACATCGACCGGACCACGCCGTGTTCCGGATCGTCATTCCCGCGAAGGCGGGAACCCATGGACGTTGCTTTGGGACCGTCACCGCACCAGTACCAAAATCCATGGACCCTCGCCCTCGCGGGGAGGACGCCGGAATGGGTGTCGGTTTCCGGCGATGGCGGCCGGTGGCGTGCCGGGGCCCGCGCATGACCCCCGCCCACGCCCCGCTCGAGGCCACCAACGACTTCGTCGTCAAGTTCGCCAACGTCAACGGCTCCGGCTCGGCCTCGGCCAACGAACTGTTCGCCAAGGCCATCCTGCGCATGGGCGTGCCGGTCAGCCCGCGCAACATCTTCCCGTCCAACATCCAGGGCCTGCCGACCTGGTACGAGGTGCGCGTGTCCGAGCGCGGCTGGCTCGGCCGCCGCGGCGGTGTCGACCTGATGGTGGCGATGAACCCGCAGACCTGGGACGCCGACGTCGCCGAGCTCGAACCGGGCGGCTACCTGTTTTACGACAACAGCCGGCCGATGCCGAAGTCGAAGTTCCGCGACGACGTCACCGTCATCGGCGTGCCGCTGACGCAGATCTCCAATGCCACCTGGGACGACCCGCGCCAGCGCCAGCTGTTCAAGAACATCATGTATGTCGGTGCGCTGAGCGCGCTGCTGGACATCGATCCGGCGGTGATCGAGGTGCTGATCGGCGAACAGTACAAGGCCAAGCCGAAGCTGTTGGCGCCGAACGTCGAAGCGCTGCATCTGGGTCGCGACTGGGTCATGGAACACCTGTCGCATCCGATCGGGCTGCGGGTGCGCAAGGCCGATGCGGTCGGCGACCGGATCTTCGTCGAGGGCAACGCCGCCGCCGCGCTGGGCTGCGTGTACGGGGGCGCCACAGTGTGCGCGTGGTATCCGATCACGCCATCGTCGTCGCTGGCCGAAGCCTTCCAGAAGTATTGCCAGAAGTACCGCGTCGACGACGAGGGCCGGGCGCGCTTCGCGGTGATCCAGGCCGAGGACGAGATCGCATCGATCGGCATGGTGGTCGGCGCCGGCTGGAACGGCGCGCGCGCGTTCACCACCACCGCCGGCCCGGGCGTGTCGCTGATGAACGAGTTCATCGGCCTGGCCTACTTCGCCGAGATCCCGGTGACGATCCTCAACGTGCAGCGCGGCGGCCCCTCGACCGGCATGCCCACGCGCACCCAGCAGTCCGACGTGCTCGCCTGCGCTTATGCCTCGCATGGCGACACCAAGCATGTGCTGCTGTTCCCGGAGGATCCTCGCGAATGCTTCGAGTTCGCGGCGGCCGCGTTCGACCTCGCCGACCGGCTGCAGACGCCGGTGTTCGTCATGAGCGACCTGGACATCGGCATGAACCAGCGCCTGTGCGCGCCGTTCGCCTGGGACGATGCGCGCGTCTACGACCGCGGCAAGGTGATGACCGCGGAGCAGCTGGAGGCTGGCGTCGAGTTCGCACGCTACAGGGATGTCGATGGCGACGGCATCCCGTGGCGCACCTGGCCCGGCACGCACCCGGACAGGGGCGCGTATTTCACCCGCGGCACCTCGCGCAACCCGCAGGCGCAGTATTCCGAGCGCGGTGCGGATTACGTCTACAACATGCAGCGGTTGCTGCAGAAGTTCGACACCGCGAAATCGCTGGTGCCGCAGCCGGTCGTCTCGCAGTCCGAAGTGCCGGCGCGGCATGGCGCGATCTACTACGGCTCCACCAGCCCGGCGATGGCCGAGGCGGTCGAACAGCTGCAGGCCGGCGGCATCGCGCTCGACACGCTGCGCGTGCGCGCGTTCCCGTTCCCGGATTCGGTGCTCGACTTCATCGACGCGCACGAATCGGTGTTCGTCGTCGAGCAGAATCGCGACGGCCAGCTGCGCACGCTGCTGGTGAACGAATTCGGCATCGACCCGGCGCGGCTGGTGCCGGTGCTGCACTACGACGGCACGCCGGTCACGGCGCGGTTCATCGCCGGCGCGGTCGCGGAACATGCGCGGCCCGCGGCTGCCAGGGAGAAGGTGGCGTGACTCACGTTCGCTGTCATCCCGGTGACCGTCATCCCGAGCGCAGCGAGGGATCTGCTTTCCCCATCTCGCAGCGGAAGCAGATCCCTCGCTGCGCTCGGGATGGAAGCCACCGGAATGGCAGCAACTGCCGGACGCCGGCAGCTGGCGTCCACGAAAGGTCCCCCGAGCCATGACCTACCTCGCCAAACCCAAGCTCCACCACCCCTCGCTCGGCTGCAACGCCATCGGCTTCACCCGCCGCGACTACGAGGGCAAGATCAGCACCCTGTGCGCAGGCTGCGGGCACGATTCGATTTCCGCGGCGATCATCCAGGCCTGCTGGGAGCTGGACATCCAGCCGCATCGCGTGGCCAAGCTGTCGGGCATCGGCTGCAGCTCGAAGACGCCGGACTACTTCCTCGGCCAGTCGCACGGCTTCAACACCGTGCACGGACGCATGCCGTCGGTGCTGACCGGCGCCAGCCTCGCCAATCGCGAACTGATCTACCTGGGTGTCTCCGGCGATGGCGATTCGGCCTCGATCGGCATCGGCCAGTTCGTGCATGCCATCCGCCGCGGCGTCGACATGGTCTACATCGTCGAGAACAACGGCGTGTACGGGCTGACCAAGGGCCAGTTCTCGGCCACCGCCGACCAGGGGTCGGTATCGAAGAAAGGCGTGGCCAACACCGACAGCCCGCTGGACATGGTGACCATGGCGCTGCAGCTGGGCGCCAGCTACGTCGGGCGCGGGTTCTCCGGCGACAAGAAGCAGCTGGTGCCGCTGATCAAGGGCGCGCTGTCGCACCGCGGCGCGGCCTTCCTTGACGTCATCAGCCCCTGCATCGCCTTCAACAACCATGCCGGCAGCACGCGCAGCTACGACTACGTGCGCGAGCACAACGAGGCGGTCAACCAGCTCGACGTGCTGCTGCCGCGCGCCGCCATCGTGGCCGATTACGAAGCCGGCGACACCATCGATGTCGAACAGCACGACGGCTCGACGCTGCGCCTGCGCAAGCTCGACGCCGATTACGATCCGCGCGACCGGATCGCGGCGATGAACCTGATCCAGCAGCGCCATGCGCGCGGCGAACTGGTGACGGGGCTGCTGTACGTCGATGCCGGGGCCGGTGACCTGCATGGCCACCTCGGCACCGTCGAGGCGCCGCTGAACTCGCTCGGCGCCGGCGAACTGAGCCCGGGCGCGGCGGCGCTGGAAAAGATCAACGCCGCGCTGCGCTGAGCGGCTGCGGATCAGCGCGCGGGCGTGCCCGGGCGACCCGGCGCCTCCTCCGCGGCGTCCCGCGCGGCCTGCTCGTTGGCGATCCACTGCTCGATCGCATGCCGCGCGCGCGCCTGGCGGCGCTGTTCGAGCCGGTGTTCCTGGTCGAGCACCCGGTACAGCGCCACCATCACCAGCAGCATCAGCAGCGCGAACGGCAGCGCGACGATCGTGATCACGCCCTGCAGCGCTTCCAGGCCGCCGGCCAGCAGCAGTGCGGCCGCGATCAGCGCCACGGCCACGCCCCAGACCAGCTTGCGCGACAGCGGCGGGTCGCCGGGCTCGTCGGTGGACATGCTCGCCAGCACCAGCACCGCCGAGTCGGCCGAGGTCACGAAGAAGATCACCAGCAACACCAGCGCGATCACCGCCAGCACGCCGGGCATCGGCAGGCTGTCGAACATGGTGAACAGCACCGTCTCGTAGCCCTGGGCCATGGCGCCGGCCAGGTCCACGTGGCCGAAGAGCTGCGACCACAGCGCCGTCCCGCCGAACACCGAGAACCACAGGAAGCCGAGCAGGCTGGGCGCGACCACCACGCCGAGGATGAATTCGCGGATGGCGCGGCCGCGCGAGATCCGCGCGATGAACGCGCCCACGAACGGTGCCCAGGCGATCCACCACGCCCAGTAGAAGATCGTCCAGTCCGCGACCCAGCTGCTGCCGGAGAACGGCGCCATGCGCAGGCTCATGGTCACCAGCTGGTTGAGGTACGAACCCAGGGTGGTGGTGAAGGTGTCGAGGATGAAGCCGGTCGGGCCAAGCACCAGCACCAGCAACAGCAGCACCCCGGCCAGGGCGAGGTTGAAGTTGGACAGCCACTTGATGCCGCGATCGACGCCGGTGGCGGTCGAGGACATGTACAGCACGAACGCGATCGCGATCACCGCCAGCTGCAGCGTGCGCCCGGAGGGGATGCCGAACACGCGCTCGATGCCGGCGGCGATCTGGATGGTGCCGAAGCCCAGCGTCGTGGCCACGCCGACGGCGGTGGCCACGATCGCCAGGATGTTGACGACCCGACCGGGCCAGCCGCGGTGGCTGGTGCCGATCACCGGCTGCAACAGGTCGCTGATCAGGCCGCGACCGCCACGGTTGTACTGGAACCACGCCATCGCCAGCCCGATCAGCGCGTACACCGCCCACGGATGCAGGCCCCAGTGGAAGAACGCATAGCGCATCGCCGCACGCGCGGCCGCATTGCTTTCCGGCGGCAGGCCCTCGGGCGGCTGGAGGAAGTGCGAGACCGGCTCCGCGGCGCCCCAGAACACCAGCCCGATCCCCATGCCGGCGGCGAACAGCATCGACAGCCAGCTGGCGTAGGAGAACTCGGGTTCCGCGTCCTCGCCGCCGATGCGCAGGTGGCCGAAGCGGCCGAATGCCAGGTAGAGCAGGAACACGAGGGTGGCGAACACGACCACCAGGTAGGTCCAGCCGGCATCGCGCACCAGGTGCCGGACCAATTCCTGTACGACATCATTGAAGGCATCGGACATGGCACCGGCCAGCACCACGAGCGCGATTACCAGGGCGATGGATATCCGGTAGACCATCGGTTCGTTCTCCAGTCGCGGGGAAGCGAAGGGGGTGGCGGCCCGGTGCGATGGTGCGCGGATGCGGAGGTATTCCCCGAATGCCTCCGCGAACGGACTGCTGCCCCAAGCCTAACGAAACGCGGGTGAAACCCCACCCGTGGCGGGTCGCGGCTGGCTTCAGTCCGCCTCCAGGACTTCGGCGCGCGGTCCGGCGACGGGCGACACCCATGCCCTTGCCGCGAAACCAGCGCCGGCAAATGCCGCGCGCATCGCCGGTGCTGCGGCTTCCGCCGCGGCCCTGGATTCGAACCAGGCGAACACGCTCGGACCCGCGCCGGACAGGCTGGCGCCAAGCGCGCCGGCGTCGACGGCCGCGGCCTGCACGGCGGCGAAGCCGGGGACCAGCGGCGCCCGGCGCGGTTCCACCAGCACGTCGCGCAGGCCTTCGCGGATCAGTCCGGCGTCGCCGCGCTGCAGGCCAGTGAGGAACAGCGCCAGGTGCGCGTTCTGCCGCACCACCAGCGGCAGCGGATACGGCTCGGCCAGCACTTCGCGCGCGCGCCGGGTTTCGAGCACCTGGTCGGGATGCACCACCACGCAGTGCAGCCAGTCGGGCGCATCAAGCGCGATCATGCGGTCGGCGGTCGCCATCACCACGCCGCCGAGCAGCATCGGCGCGACGTTGTCGCCCTGGCGGCTGTGGCTGGAGACCGCTTCGCCGTCGATTGCGTACGGGTACAGCGCCTCGCGCGGCAGCGGGGCGTCGAGCAGGGCGTTGGCCGCGACCAGCGCGGCCACGCACGAGGCCGCCGAGCCGCCGAGGCCGGCGCCGACCGGAATGCCCTTCTCCAGTTCCAGTTCGAAGCCGTGGTCCAGCCGCAACCCGGCGCGCAGCGATGCCAGCGCCTGGCCGGCCGTGTTGCGTTCGATTGCCCGCGGGATCGAACCGGCGCCGGGCGCGTCGCCGCCGATCGCCGCGATCCGGACTTCCGGTGCGTCGATGCGGCGCACGCGGGCGACGTCGCGCGGGCCGTCGATGCTGTGCCCGAGCAGGTCGAAGCCGACGCCGATGTTGCCCACGCCGGCGGGGGCGAAGGCGCGGGCGGTGTCGGCGCGGGTTCCGGCGTCGGACGGCAGGGCGGTGGGCATCGGCGATTCCTCGTGTACGTCGCGCATTCTCACGCGATCGGGCCGACCGTGGGAGCGGCCATGGCCGCGATGCGTTCCGGGGCAGGCCAATCGCGGCCATGGCCGCTCCCACAACCCGCAGCGGTCGACTGGCCCCGGCCGCCGCGTCGTGGTCAAATGCCCGCCGAAGCGGGGGTACCGGTCAGTGGCCGGTTGAGACAGACCCTTCGAACCTGATCCGGGTGATGCCGGCGTAGGGAAGCTTCGCAGGATCGCGTGGGACGCATGTCCCGTGGTCCGCGCCTCGTGCGCGGGCCGGCCCGCAGGTCCCTGCGCCGCCGCTTCGTCCAGCCCAACCAGGACGAACGCCATGAACGCAGTGCCCGCTTCCCTGCAGCAACAGACCGAGCAGCTATCCGAATCCGTGACCCGGCCGATCCCGGGCTCGCGCAAGATCCATGTCGAGGGCTCGCGCCCGGACCTCCGGGTAGCGATGCGCGAGATCGCGCTGACCGCCACGCCGACCCTGTTCGGCGGCGAGGACAACCCCCCGGTCACCGTCTACGACCCCTCCGGCCCCTACACCGATCCGGACGTGCGGATCGACCTGTCGGCCGGGCTGGCGCCGCTGCGCGCGCGCTGGATCGAGGAGCGCGGCGACACCGGGGCGCTCGACGCACTCAGCTCCGAATTCGGCCGCGCCCGCGAGCACGACCCGAAGCTGGCCGCGGTGCGCTTCCCCGGCCGCCGCCTGCCGCGCCGCGCGAAGGACGGCGCCAACGTCACCCAGATGCACTACGCGCGCCGCGGCATCGTGACCCCGGAAATGGAATACGTCGCCATCCGCGAGAACCAGCGGCTGGAGGCGGTGCGCGAGTCGCACCTGCTCGCGCAGCACCCCGGCGAATCCTTCGGCGCCAGCATCCAGAAGATCATCACGCCAGAATTCGTGCGCGACGAGATCGCCCGCGGCCGCGCGATCCTGCCCAACAACATCAACCACCCCGAGAGCGAGCCGATGATCATCGGCCGCAACTTCCTGACCAAGATCAACGCCAACATCGGCAACAGCGCGGTGTCGTCCGGCATCGCCGAGGAAGTCGAGAAGCTGGTCTGGGCGATCCGCTGGGGCGGCGACACGGTGATGGACCTGTCGACCGGCAAGCACATCCACGAGACCCGCGAATGGATCATCCGCAACTCGCCGGTGCCGATCGGCACGGTGCCGATCTACCAGGCGCTGGAGAAGGTGGACGGCCGCGCCGAGGAGCTGACCTGGGAGATCTTCCGCGACACCCTCATCGAGCAGGCCGAGCAGGGCGTGGACTACTTCACGATCCATGCCGGCGTGCTGCTGCGTTACGTGCCGTTGACCGCCAGGCGCGTGACCGGCATCGTCTCGCGCGGCGGCAGCATCATGGCCAAATGGTGCCTGGCGCATCACCGCGAGAGCTTCCTGTACGAACACTTCGAGGACATCTGCGAGATCATGAAGGCCTACGACGTGGCCTTCTCGCTTGGCGACGGCCTGCGCCCGGGCTGCATCGCCGATGCCAACGATGCGGCGCAGTTCGGCGAGCTGGAAACGCTCGGCGAGCTGACGAAGATCGCCTGGAAGCACGACGTCCAGACCATGATCGAAGGCCCCGGCCACGTGCCGATGCAGATGATCAAGGAGAACATGGACAAGCAGCTGGCCGAATGCGGCGAGGCGCCGTTCTACACCCTCGGCCCGCTGACCACCGACATCGCGCCGGGCTACGACCACATCACCTCGGCGATCGGTGCGGCGATGATCGGCTGGTTCGGCACCGCGATGCTCTGCTACGTCACGCCCAAGGAGCACCTGGGCCTGCCCAACCGCGCCGACGTGCGCGACGGGATCATGGCCTACAAGATCGCCGCGCACGCGGCCGACCTTGCCAAGGGCCATCCCGGCGCGCAGGTGCGCGACAACGCGCTGAGCAAGGCGCGCTTCGAGTTCCGCTGGGAGGACCAGTTCCACCTCGGCCTGGATCCTGAAAAGGCCAAGGAATTCCACGACGAGACCCTGCCCAAGGACGCGCACAAGCTGGCCCACTTCTGCAGCATGTGCGGCCCGCACTTCTGCTCGATGCGGATCACCCAGGACGTGCGCGACTATGCCGCCGAGCACGGCATGGACGAGGCCGCCGCCCTGGACGCGGGCATGGCGGAAAAGTCGGCCGAGTTCCGTGCCCAGGGCGCCGAGGTCTACCGCCAGGGCTGAATGGCAGCTGCCTTCGGGCATGGCGTCAGCCCGGGTTCACCCCCGGCCGGCGCCGATCACGCCGACGCGCGAACCGGCGTGGTAGCGTGCGCCCATTACCTGATGGAGCGGTCGTCATGAAGGCTTCGCATCGACTTGGCACATGGTTGCTGGCCGCCTGCGCGCTCGTGCTGCTGGCGGGCTGCGCCACCGGGCCGAGGGTCAGCACCGACATGGATCCCGGCGCGGATTTCTCGCGCTACCACACGTGGGCCTTCTACCAGCCCATCGCGATGGAGCAGTCCGGCTATTCGACCTGGATCACCCAGCGCATCCGCGACGACGTGCGCCGCGAGATGGAAGCCCGGGGCTACGCCTACGACGAGTCCTCGCCCGACCTGCGCGTTAACTTCCAGGGCATCGTGCAGGAGAAGACCGACGTCTACACGATGCCGCGCACGGACTTCCAGTACTTCTACAGCTATCGCCATCGCAGCTACTACGCCGTGCCCGTCTGGTACGACGAGACCCAGGTCAGCCGCTACACCGAGGGCACGCTGACGATCGACGTGGTCGACGCGGCGCAGAACCGGCTGGTGTGGACCGGTGCCGCGATCGGGCGGGTGACGCGCAAGGCACCGGAGGACCGCGGCGCGGACGTTGACCGCGCGATTTCCGAGATCTTCCTGCGCTATCCGTTCCGCGCCGGCAGCGGCGCGGGCAGCCTGCCGATGCGCTGAGGCTGGCCGGGATGGCGGCAGCGGATTGGGCGCCGATGCTGGCGCCGTGGCGCCTGGCCTATGGCCTGCGCAAGCATCCCTCGTCGATCCTGCTGATCGTGCAGGTGCTCGGCATCCTGTCCTATCCGCTGATGGAGAACACCGGCATCGGGCGCGCGCTGTTCGGCGCGATGAGCATCGCGGTGCTGTCGCTGGTGCTATGGGTGATCAACCGCGCCTCGTCGCACTGGGTGGCGTGGCTGCTGGCGGTGCCGTCGGTGTCGATGTCGCTGCTGGCCAACTTCGCCGGCATGCCCGCGCTGCTGCCGTGGGCGCACGCGCTCGAATCGATCCTGTACTTCTACGCCGTCGCCGGCCTGATCCGCTACATGCTCGGCGACATGCGCGTGACCACGGACGAACTGGTCGCCGCGGCCACCACGTTCACCCTGCTGGCGTGGGCGTTCGCCTATGCGTTCTCGGCCTGCCAGGCTTGGATCCCCGGCAGCTTCAGCGCCGTTTCCATACCGCCGCAGCCGCGCAGCTGGATGGAACTGCTGTTCCTGAGCTTCAGCACGCTGTCCGGCGTGGGCCTGAGCGACATCGTCCCCCTGAGCCCCTCGGCGCGCGCGCTGACGATGCTGGCGATGTTCTCGGGCGTGATGTACATCGCCATCGCGGTGTCGCGGCTGATCGCGTTGACGGTGATCAGGCAGCAGAAGCACTGAGCGGGCATGGGGGGTTCGAAAGAGCGGGCAGCTTCGTCCCGCTTTTCCAGTCACCGGTGACCGCTCCTCAGGGCCGTGCGCGGCGCGCGATCTCCGCGGCGTTGGCGGGCGTCACCCGCCATTCGTCGGCGTCCTCGTAGGCGAAGTCGACCGTCGCCTTGCCGGTGCCCTTGTCCAGCTTCACCACGCAGGCGCGCCACGGGTCCTTGCCTTCGACGCGGGTCGCTTCGCGCAGCGCGTCGACCCGGTCCTCGAGATCGAATGATTCGGGCGTCGCCGGCTGCCCGGGCTCGTCGCCTACGTAGCGGAAGCCGTTGAGCGTCGACATGCCATCGCCGTACCAGACGACCAGCGCGTACTTGTCCCAGGGCTGTGCCGCGACCTTGCGGTCGCCGGCGAGCAGGCGGCCGATCTCGACGATCAGTGCGTCCTTGTCCATCGGTGCTGCGGGCCTCGCGTGGCGTCAGGCGTTGGGCATGTCCGCGCGCGGGACGCGGTCGAACTGCTGGCCGGCCTCGTTGCGGAACGTGACGCGCTGATCGTACACGACGCGTCCGTCGGCCGGGTCGGTCACCTCGTAGGCCACGCGCACGCGGTCAGGGCGGTCCACGTTCTCCGGCGTGAGACCGACCGTGATGTGGACGTCCATCCCGGCGTCGATCCAGTCGGCCCACTCGTTCTCCAGCTTCTTGTAGGCGCTGACGTTGAAGTTGCCGTTCTGCGGGAACAGGTTTTTCAGGCCCTGGTCCTTGACGAAGCGGTGGCCGATCAGGTGCCCGCCCTGGTCGCCCTCGACGCCGCGGCCGGCGGCATCGCGCTGGGCCTTGGTTTCGGCGCTGCTGCGGTCGATGCCGGTGAAGACTTCGGTGAGGTCGGCTTCGGCGCGGATCGGGCGGCCTTCGCTGTCGTTGGTCCAGGTGACCACGTTCTCGCCGATGTGTTCGGTGGTCGTGGTGACGCCGCCCGGGCCGGTCGTGCCGGGATCGTCGTCGCGCAGGGCGGTGGCGATGCGGTCGCGCAGCGCGGGGGCATCGGGCATCAGCCAGGGCGCGCCTTGCAGCGCGTCGTCCAGCGCGTCGAGCGCCTCGCGGCCGCCGTCCTGCCGGGCCAGCGAGGACAGCTGCGCATCGTCCATGCCGGCGACGATGTTCCGCGCCACCCACGGCCGCGACACGAACGACGCGTCGCGCAGCGCGGTGGTGATGGCTTCGGCGTCGGGTGCGGACGGATCCGGTGCGGCATCGGCCCGGTGGTCGACCGGACAGACGCTGGTCGGGCGGACGGACTCGAACATTCCGGCATCTCCACGAGGCGATGGCGGGCAGTGTGCCGCGCCGCCATACGGTGCGGTATCCCGGGCTGACCCTAGGCTGTCCCCGCAGCGCGTCCACGGCAGGCGAGGACGCAGGCAGGAGCAGCCGCATGAGCCGCGGAAGCCGCGATGCGCCCGAGGCCGCGTCAGTGCGGCCGTGCCAGTGGCGTGGTCGCAGCTTCCGCCGCGCCCGGCCGCCGGTTATGCGCCGCGCCTCAGGCGAAGCGCTCGCGCAGCGTTTCCAGCCAGCCCTGCCAGGTCTGCCCGTCCAGGGACGGGTCGTACTCGCTGCCGAGCGCGCGCAGGCGGTTGGCCAGCGCGACCTCGTCCAGGCCCTGCGCCGACAGCCGCGCCAGGTCAGCGCGGACTTCGGCCACCTGTTCGTCGTCCTCGCTGTCGACGAAGTACGCGGCCACGGCGTCGGCGGTGTCGTGCTCGCTGCGCCAGTCCTGGTGGAAGTACGCGGAGAGGAAGTTCTCCAGTGCCGGGAAATCACTCATGCGGTGCGTGCTCGCTCGGTTCAGGGCGTGGTCGGGTAGCCGGTCACGATTCTATAGCCGATGCCGAGCGCGTTCGAACGCTCCAGCACCAGCTTCACCGAAAACACGTCCTCGGCCTGGGTGTCGCCGCGCTTGATCGAGATGCCGGTGCTGGCATCGAAGTGCGCATCGAGCACCAGGCGGTTGCCGCCCTTGCCGTCGACCCAGGCATCGATCTTGTCCTGGTGTTCGGCGATGGTTTCGGCGATGAAGTGCTCGGCCGAGGGCAGGTCGCGGAAGCTCGATGAAGCGCTGATGTTTTCCTTCTGCAGGCGGTCGAGCAGCTGTTGCTCGGTCTTGCCGACGTGGCGGTCGATCAGGTGCGCGCCCGCGTCTTCGTGCGCTTCGAGCCCGCCGCCGGGCACCTCGCCGCCGCCGCCGACGTCGTCGATCGGCCCGAGGTAGGCGTCGAGCGCCTGCTGCGTGGCTTCGACCGCATCGCGCTCCACGCGCGACAGCTGGCCGACGGGGAATTCGGCCAATGCGTCGCGGATCTTGCCCAGCAGCGGATCGAGCTGTCCGGCGAAGGTTTCGTCGCCCTGCGCCAGTGCGATCGCATCGCCGGTCTGGTCGAGGAAGTCGAGCAACTGTCCGTCGTCGGCCAGTTCCTGCAGGTGCTGGCCGAGGTCGCCGTCCGAGGCGGCCGCCGCCATCGCATTCGCCCGCGCCGGCGCAAGGCCCGCGTTGAGCAAGGGGTTGGAACCGAAACCAGCCTGTACGCCTTCCATCGTCGCCGCTCTCCATTCGGGAATCGCGGCAGGCTAAGTGGCCGGTGATGGCGCTGCCAGCTGGTGCGTGCCCTAGGGCGCCGTTGTCCTGGGTGTTCCAGCCGCGCGCGGGCGACGCCCAACGGATGGTCGCGTGCGGGTGGGAAGCACGCATGCACGTGCGCGCGGGCGCCGGCGCGCCCGCTGGAACGCGTGGCGTAAAATGCGGCAAACGCAGGCCGGTGGCCTGCAGGAGTGTCGATCGTGAAACTGCAGTTCCCCTTCATCCAGTTGCCGCTGTGCTACGACGCCGGGCTGCTGGCCGCGGAAGTCGAGGCGGTCGGCGAGTCGTCGTGGCGTCCGCATCCGCAGAAATTCGAGGGCAACTCGATGCTGCCGCTGGTTGCGGTGGACGGCGATCCGGCCAACGAGTCGTTCGCCGGGCCGATGCGGCCGACACCGCATCTGGAGGCCTGCCCGTACCTCATGCAGGTGATCGACAGCTTCGGTGCCACGGTCGGGCGCAGCCGGTTGATGCGGCTGTCGGGCCACGCCGAGGTGAGCCGCCACGTCGACCAGGGCTATTACTGGGCCGAGCGCGTGCGCGTGCACGTGCCGATCGTGACCCAGCCAACCGTGCGCTTCGAGTGCGGCGACGCCACCGTCAACATGGCCGAGGGTGAATGCTGGATCTTCGATACATGGCGCCAGCACAACGTCATCAACGATGCCGTGCAGTCGCGTATCCACCTTGTGGTGGATACGGTAGGCGGCGAACGGTTCTGGGACATGGTCGCGAAAGGGCGCCCGCAGCCGTTGCCGCCGGGCGGTGACGCATGGAAACCGCGATTGGTGGTCCCGCAGCCCGGCCTGCGGCCGACGCTGGCGTGCGAGGCGGTCAACGTGCCGGCGGTAATGAGTCCGTGGGAGCTCAACGCGCAGCTTGGCATGCTCTTCGCCGACGTGGTGCCGCATCCGCAACTGGGCCAGGTGCAGGCGCTCGCCGCCAGGATGGTGCGCAGCTGGCGCTTCCTCTGGGCACAGTTCGGCGAAGCGCCGGAGGGGCAGCCCAGGTTCCGGGCGCTGATCGACCGGTTCCTCGTCGAATCCGATCTCCCGGGGGCGCCGATCATGCTGCGCAACGGGGTCCGCCTGCACGCAGTCCTGAACATCCGCATCGGCCAGTCGGCGGTGTCCCGCGCTGCCTCGCCCGTCGCGCCTGGCGTCGTGCCGGCCGGTGTCGCCGATCGTGGCTGAGCCCCGGGCGCCGGCTGCTGGCGTGGCCGAAGCGACGCCCGATCCGGTCTTCGACCGCCCGGTCTTCATCGTTTCCTCGCCGCGCTCGGGCTCGACGCTGCTGTTCGAGACCCTGTCGCGCGCGCCTGGCGTGTGCACGACCGGCAGCGAGAGCCACGTCCTGATCGAGACCATCCCGGGGCTGGGGCTGGCCGAGCACGGCTTTGCCTCGAACCGCCTCGACGCGCTGGACGCGACCGCGGCGGCGGTCGACGAACTGCGCCGGCGCTTCCTTTCGCGCCTGCGCGATCGCGACGGCCGGCCGCCGGCGGCGCGGCCGGTGCGGATGCTGGAGAAGACGCCGAAGA
The DNA here is from genome assembly GCF_039537065.1 of Luteimonas lutimaris. Lineage (NCBI taxonomy): Bacteria > Pseudomonadati > Pseudomonadota > Gammaproteobacteria > Lysobacterales > Lysobacteraceae > Luteimonas > Luteimonas lutimaris. Next base: position 99,734 of record NZ_BAAAZU010000003.1, read on the forward strand.
ATTCGCTGCGCGTGCCATTCCTGGCGCGGGCGTTCTCGGAGGCGCGGTTCGTGTTCCTGTACCGCGATCCGCGGCAGGTCCTGGCCAGCATGATCGAGGCCTGGATGTCGGGGCGCTTCCAGACCTACCAGCGCGGCGTGCTGCCCGGCTGGCCGGCGCCGTACTGGTCGCTGCTGCTCACGCCGGGATGGCGCGAACTGGCCGGGCGGCCGCTGCCGGAGATCGTGGCGGCGCAGTGGCAGGCCACGATCGAGGCACTCCTGCAGGACCTGGCCGCGCTGCCGCCGGGGCGCTGGCAGGCCGTGCGCTACGACCGGTTCATTGCCTCGCCGGCAGGGGTCGTTGGTGACCTGTGCCGCTCGCTTGGCCTGGCCTGGGACCAGTCGCTCGACGGCACGCTGCCGCTTGCGCGGCACACGCTGACCCCGCCATCGGCGGACAAATGGCGCCGGCACGAGGACGCGATCAACGCCCTCCTGCCGCGCCTGCAGCCGACCATCGAACGCGTGGAGCAGTTCATCGGCGCCTGAGCGTGGCGCCCGCGCCGGCTCAGAAGTTCTGCTTGCCCGGCAGTGCCGCGTAGCGTTCGATCGATTCGAGCAGGATCTTCCTGGCCTCGGCGGCGTCGCCCCAGCCGTCGAGTTTGACCCACTTGCCCTGCTCCAGGTCCTTGTAGTGCTCGAAGAAGTGGCCGATGCGCTCGAGCCAGTGCGGGCTGACCTTGGCGATGTCGTCGATGTGGCTGTAGCCGGCGAAGACCTTGTCGACCGGCACCGCCAGCAGCTTCTCGTCGCCGCCGGCCTCGTCGCTCATGCGCAGCACGCCGACCGGGCGGCAGCGGATCACCGAACCGGGGATCAGCGGCAGCGGCAGGATCACCAGCACGTCGGCCGGGTCGCCGTCGCCGCACACGGTGCGCGGGACGTAGCCGTAATTGCAGGGGTAGCGCATCGGCGTGGACAGGATGCGGTCGACGAAGATCGCGCCGCTGTCCTTGTCGACCTCGTACTTGACCGGCTCGGCGTCCTTCGGGATCTCGATGACGACGTTGATTTCTTCGGGGACGTTGCTGCCGGTGGGGACGTGGTCGAGGCCCATGGGGTGGCGGTTCCTGCGCAGGGGGCGGCGCGGCCAGGGGGCCGGCCTCCGGGGTGGAAAGAGGGTGTTGGGGGACGGATTTTACGCTGCCGGGTGCTGCGGCGCAGCATCGGTGACCTCGGGTACGCCCCAGCTTGGAGGCCTCCATACCGGGGCGTACACATACGGTTCCGTATCCACCAGCAGGCCCCCGACCCATGACCATCCAGCTCGATAACGCCCAAGGCAATACCGCCGCCCAGCAGTCGTCTGTCTGGGGCAACCAGCACGCGCAGGACGGGCAGACCGTGTTCGATCCGTCGCTCGAGGGTGCGCACGAAGTCACCACGGTCGACCAGTCGCGCGTCGACGCCAATGGCCGCCGCGACCAGGCGACGCAGATCGATGGCAATGCCAGCAACACCGGCAGCCGCGAGCAGACCACGAGCAGCACCGGGCAGCCGATGTTCATCGACAAGCTGGGCAGCACCGCCAACGTCGAGATCACGCGCGAGTACACGACCGAGCAGTCAGGGGGCCAGTACTACATCCTGGCCGACCAGCTGGTGTTCACCACCGGCGGCGGCGACGACCAGGTCAAGGTCACCCAAGGCGACAACGGCCAGCTGCGCTTCGACGTCAACGGCGAGGAATACGACGTGTCGCTGGCCCAGGGCCAGCAGCTGACCGTGCGCACCGGCGACGGCAACGACAACATCGAGATCGATTCGTCGGTGACGGTCAACTTCATCATCGAGGCCGGCGCGGGCGAGGACACCATCCAGGGCGGCTCGGGCAACGACCGCATCGACGGTGGCGAAGGCAACGACATCATCAACACCGGCAACGGCTTCAACTACGTCTTCGGCGGCTCCGGCGACGACAGCATCGTGGCCGGCGACGGCGGCAACACCCTGTACGGCGGCGACGGCAACGACAGCATCACCGGCGGCAAGGGCAACGACTACATCGAAGGCGGCAAGGGCGACGACGCCATCATCGCCACCGGCGGCAAGAACGTCCTGTCCGGGGGCCTTGGCGACGACACCATCACCGCCAGCGGCAACGGCGACCGCATCTATACCGGTGCCGGCGCCAACACCGTCGGCAACATCGGGGCCGATGGCCTGGTCTACTCGGCCGGCGTGGGCGACAAGCTGGTCGGCGCGGGCAGCGCGGATCCGAACGTGGTCAATGTCGTGCTCAACAGCGATGCGGGCCTGAAGGGCGTGAAGGTCGAGGGTTCGGATGCCTTCGTCCAGCGCGTCGAGGCGGACCTGGAGATGCTGCGCGCCTCGCCGAACGGGCAGCAGATGCTGGCCGAGTTCGACAAGTCCGCGGCCAAGGGCAACATCGTCACCATCCGCGAGCTGCAGAACGTCGACAACGGCTACGCCCAGAGCGTCTACGGCTCCGACATCACCAATGGCCGCCCCGGCAACTCCGGGCCAGTGGATATCTCCTACAACCCGGCCTTCGCCATTCCCGAGCTGCCGGTGCCGGCGGTGACGCTGTACCACGAGATGTCGCACGCCTACAACGGCGTCAACGGCACCTTCCTGCCGGGCACCTACACCGGCCCGGGGCCGGACAGCCCGACGCCGAACATGCAGATCCCCAACGCCGAGCGCCAGGCGGTGGGGCTGGACACCACGGCCGACCCGTACGACTTCGGCGACGGATCGGGTCCGATCACACACAACCCCTACGCGCTGACCGAGAACGGCATGCGCGAGGAAATGGGTCTGGAGCTGCGTCCGAGCTACGCGATCTGACGCATGACCGAACATGGATAGGGAGGCACAGGGAAGGGCAGACGGCGACCGCAAGGTCGCCGTTTTTTTGGTTCCTCTGTCAGGGGCATGAGATCAGTTGATTGTCCGGTCGCAAGCCGGACCGCGATCTGACGGGCCCCGCTGCGGCCGACGGCCCTTTTTTGGGACGCCCCCGGGCATCCGCCTGCGGTGAATGCCTCCTCCTTTATTTCCCCCAAGGGCCGCCGGCCGCAGCGGAGCACCGGATCACAGGCTTGCGTGGAAGATGAGGTTCTTCGTCCTCTTCTCTCTTGCGGCAGCCCGCTCAATTTGCAGCGCGGGTGCGGATGGCCTGGGGGCGAAATAAAGGTTCTTCTCCCAACTGGGGGGACTAGGTCCCGGTTCCCGACAAACGACCTCTGCACCAAAACAGCCCGTCATCCCGAGCGCAGCGAGGGATCTGTTGTTGCCCCCAGCAGATCCCTCGCTGCGCTCGGGATGACAGTCCTGACACCGCCTGCAGCCTCTTTCCGGTCTTCGGTCCCCTCCGTTGGGAGAAGAACCGAAATAAAGGGGGAGGCGGGGGCCGCAGGCCCTCGCCGGAGGCGTCGCCCCAAGGCCATCCGCACCCGCGTCCAACCATCGAGCCGATACAGCTTTTCTTCCAGTCGGACGAAGACCCCTGTTGGGTGGGGACTTCCCCTGATGCCGCTGCGTGCCGTCCTCCAGGTGCCTGAAACAGAACACCCCGCACCAGCGTGGTGCGGGGTGTTCGTTTCAGCTTCGAAGGCTGCGGGTTATTCGCCGTCGCGCCGCTGCCTCGACAGGTAGCCGTCCGCCCAGCGCTGGGCAACCTTGCCCGCCGCGTCGCGGCCGCCGAGGCCGAACGCCAGCGCCACGGCCACGGCCACCGCGCCGAGCACCAGCCCGAACGCCAGGTTGACGATGTCGTCGGCCACGCCCATCGCGCGCAGGCCCATCGCCACCACCAGACCGAGGATGGCCACGCGTGCGATCCGCGCCATGCCGCGGCTTTCCGGATTCGCACGCTCGATCGCGCGCGCCGCGAGGTCCGCCAGCCAGTAGCCGACCACGAAGATCACCAGGCCCAGCAGGATGTCGGCGCCGAAGGCGATGAACATCTCCAGCAGCTCGTGCACGCCGGCGAAGCCCAGCATCGCCGCCGCTTCGACCGTGGCGAACAGCATGATGAAGAACAGCGCGATCTTGCCGACCAGTTCGGAGAGCGTCAGGCGCGGGCCGGTGCCGGGCAGGGTGCCCGCGGCCGCGGGCGCGTCAACCTGGCCGGGCAGCGGCGCAGCGGCCGACGGTGCGGCGAACGCATGGCCCAGGCCGATCCGCTCCGGCACCCGGTCGAAGCCGAGGTTGGCCAGCAGGCGCGCGACCAGCTGCGCCACGAAGCGGCCGATGAACCACGCCAGCAGCAGGATCACCGCGGCGGCGACGATGTTGGGCACCGCCAGCAGGAACTCGTCCAGCATCCCGGTCAGCGGCCGCGAGATCGCCTCGATCCGCAGCGCGTCGAGCGCGGCGATGATCGTCGGCACGATGATCAGGATGAACACCAGGGTCCCGCCCAGCTGCGACAGCTTGATGCCGCGGGTGTCCTCGTTCTCCTGGGTGAAGCGGTCCACGTTGGTGGCCACCAGCAGGTTGGTCACGACCTCGCGCACCACCCGGGCGATGATCCAGCCGACCACGCCGATCACCGCGGCGGCGATCAGGTTCGGCAGCATGCCGAGCATGTCGGAGATCATGTTCGACAGGGGCGCGGTCAGCGCGTCGATCTGCAGCGTGCCGACGATGGCCGGCAGGAACAGCAGCAGCACCAGCCAGTAGGCGACGTCACCCATCGTCCGCGACAGCGGCGGGCGCGCCGGGCGGTCGGCGTCGACGAGTTTCTCGTCGAGCGTGGTCGCGCCCAGCACCTTGTGCACGACCACGCGCACGACCGTGGCGACCAGCCATGCGACCACGCCGAGCACGATGGCCGGCACCAGCGTGTTGACCAGACCGGACAGCGGGCCGGTGACGCCGTCGATGCGCAGGATGCCGAGCGCACCCACCAGCGCGACCAGGAAGATGATCCAGAACACGAAGCGCCCGCCCAGGCGCTCGAAGTCGGTGCCGGATTTGGTCTGCGTCGCCAGGCGCTCGTTGGCGCGTACCTTCGCCAGCCCCTTGCGGGCCAGGCTGGAGGCGACCAGCGCGATGATCCATCCGATCAGCAGCACCGCCAGTGCGCCAAGGATGATGGGCAGGTAGGTTCCAAGCGATGCCTGCAGTGGCAGGTACCAGGTGTCGAATTGCATATCGATCTCCCCTATCGGATCGGCGCGCGTCGTGCGCGCTGGTTCGTGAATCAATCGCCTCCGCGACGCGGTGCCGCACAAGACGGGGTGCGGGCAACATACGGAATCGCAGGTGAACATCCTGTCGGCGCAACGGCAAATGGAGCGCGTTGTCGCGTGGAGTTGTTGCGATGCAACGCCGCGATCCGCGCTGCAGGCTGCGCGGCGGCTGCCGTAAAAGACAAGGCTCGTCTTGCACGCAAGCCTGCGATCCGTCGCGGGGCCGCCAGATTGCGATCCCTCCTGCGACCGGGCCATCAGCTGACAGCGTGTTCCCGAAGTGGAGTGAGGAATCAAAAAAAGGCCCCGCGCGAAGCGGGGCCATTTTTTTAATCCTTCATCCCGTTCTCTCTCCCGCGAACGGGAGAGGGGCCGCTTCGGTCAGAGCAGCGGCACCAGCAGCAGCGCGACGATGTTGATGATCTTGATCAGCGGATTGATCGCCGGGCCCGCGGTGTCCTTGTAGGGATCGCCGACGGTGTCGCCGGTCACCGCGGCCTTGTGCGCCTCGGAGCCCTTGCCGCCGTGGTGGCCGTCCTCGATGTACTTCTTGGCGTTGTCCCAGGCGCCGCCGCCGGTGGTCATCGAGATCGCCACGAACAGGCCGGTCACGATGGTGCCGATCAGCAGTCCGCCCAGCGCCTTCGGCCCCAGCAGCACGCCGACGATGATCGGCACCACCACCGGCAGCAGCGACGGCACGATCATTTCCTTGATCGCCGACTTGGTCAGCATGTCGACCGCGCGCGAGTAGTCCGGCTTGCCGGTGCCTTCCATGATCCCGGGGATGTCGCGGAACTGGCGGCGCACTTCCTCCACCACCGCGCCCGCGGCGCGGCCCACCGCTTCCATCGCCATCGCGCCGAACAGGTAGGGGATCAGGCCGCCGATCAGCAGGCCGATGATCACCATGTGGTCGGACAGGTCGAAGGTGAACGTCACGCCCGGGTTGTTGGCCTGCAGGTTGTGGGTGTAATCGGCGAACAGCACCAGCGCCGCCAGCGCGGCCGAGCCGATCGCGTAGCCCTTGGTCACCGCCTTGGTGGTGTTGCCCACCGCGTCCAGCGGGTCGGTGATGTCGCGGATCTCCGACGGCAGCTCGGCCATCTCGGCGATGCCGCCGGCGTTGTCGGTGATCGGGCCGTAGGCGTCGAGCGCGACGATCATCCCGGCCATCGACAGCATCGCGGTCGCGGCGATCGCGATGCCGTACAGGCCGCCGAGCGCGTGCGCGCCCCAGATCGCGATGCACACCGCGACCACCGGCATGGCCGTCGACTTCATCGAGATGCCCAGGCCGGCGATGATGTTGGTGCCGTGGCCGGTGGTCGAGGCCGCCGCGATGTGCTGCACCGGCTTGTACTGGGTGCCGGTGTAGTACTCGGTGATCCACACGATCACCCCGGTCAGCACCAGGCCGATCAGGCCGCAGTAGAAGATGTTGGTCGACGAAACCGCCAGCGTGCCGTCAAGCGTGGTCAGCCCGTCCGGGAACAGGTCCGCGGTGACGAACCAGAACGCGACCGCCGACAGCAGCGCCGACACGATCACGCCCTTGTACAGCGCGCCCATGATCGAGCCGCCGGCCTTCACCTTGACGAAGAATGCGCCGATGATCGAGGCGATGATCGACACCCCGCCCAGCAGCAGCGGATACAGCACCGCGTGCGAATCCTCGGCGAACATCAGCCCGCCCAGCAGCATGGTGGCGATGATGGTCACCGCGTAGGTCTCGAACAGGTCCGCGGCCATGCCGGCGCAGTCGCCGACGTTGTCGCCCACGTTGTCGGCGATCACCGCCGGGTTGCGCGGGTCGTCCTCGGGGATGCCGGCCTCGACCTTGCCCACCAGGTCGGCGCCGACGTCGGCGCCCTTGGTGAAGATGCCGCCGCCCAGGCGCGCGAAGATCGAGATCAGCGAAGCGCCGAACGCCAGCCCGACCAGCGCATGCAGCGCGGTCTCGCCGGTGATGCCCATCCTGCCCAGCACCATCCAGTAGCCGGCCACGCCGAGCAGGCCCAGGCCCACCACCAGCATGCCGGTGATCGCGCCGCCGCGGAACGCGACGTCCATCGCCGCGCTCATGCCCTTGCGGGCGGCTTCGGCGGTACGCACGTTGGCGCGCACCGAGACATTCATGCCGATGTAGCCCGCCGCGCCCGACAGCACTGCGCCGATCGCGAAGCCGATCGCGGTGGGCCAGCTGAGGAAGAAGCCGATCAGCAGCAGCAGCACCACGCCGGCGATGGCGATGGTCGTGTACTGGCGGTTGAGGTAGGCGCGCGCGCCTTCCTGGATGGCGCCCGCGATCTGCTGCATGCGTTCGTTGCCCGCCGGCTGCCGGTTGATCCATCCGGCCGAGAACATCCCGTAGACAATCGCGACGGCGGCGCAGGCCAGCGCCAGCCACAAACCATACTGCTCGAGCATGAAGTCCTCCCCGGAAGTGAACGGCGAAATAACATCGGAACTATCGCATAGGGTATCGAGACCCGATGTTGCAGTGCGGGAGCGGCGGAGAATGGGGGCTTGGCGGCTTGCGGCCTGTCTCCCGGGGCGGGGTTTCCAGCAGGATCGTTGTTGAGCCCGTCCGAATCGAAACCCATGCCCACCGATCCGGCCGGCCCGGCGCAGCGTGCCGGGCGTTCGGTCGGTCCACGCGGCAGTGCCGCGCAAACGGACCGCCCTCACCCCCTTGAAGGGGGCTTCAACGAACGTCTTCGGTCACGGCGCGTTCCCGCCGTGAGCGCCGATTCAGCCTGCCCGTGACAGCCTTTCCACTGTTTTGTCGCCTGAGGCCGCCTCCATGCGCCTGATTGCCCCGCTCCTGCTCCTCGCCGCGCTGCCGGCCTTCGCCGCGGATCCGACGCCCGAGATCACCCGCCCGGCCAGCACGCCGCAGGCCGATGGGGTGGTCCACACCCTGCGCCAGATTCCCGAGGCCTGCGCCCGCATCGAGGGCGCGTTTACCGGCCAGGCCGCCGAGCCCTACAAGTTCGCGGTGGTCCGCACCAGCCAGAATTGCCAGCCGCGCGCGCGCTTCGTCGACTTCGACAAGGCCAAGCCGTCCGAGGCCGCGGGCTGGAAGTTCAACGACCTGATCCGCGTCCCCAGCGCCAGCTGCCCCTCGCGGCAGGCGGTGGTGCGCATCTGGCGCAAGCCGGTGGACGTCGGCCAGGCACGCGACGGCCAGGGCCAGTCGCGTATCTATCTCGAGGAAGCCAAGCAGGCCGCGGCGGCCGGCAAGATCGCGGCGATTCCCATGTACGCCGCGCAGATGCAGCTCGAAGGCAAGGCCTGCAACTAGCATTGGCCTGCTCGCGGAGCGGCAAGTCCGCATCGCCGCGGACTCTCCTGCAGCAGGGCGCCTGCGCTGCCGCGTCGTCGTTCGTCAGCCCGCGCGCGTGCGCCGCGCCGCCAGCACCATCGGCAGCGCGAACAGGAACATGTGCGAGATCCAGTCGAGCAGCAGTGGCAGCGAGAATGCCAGCTCCACCGGGAAGGGGAACCCCGACAGTGGCAGCACTACCTGTCGCATGACCAGGAACACGAGCGTGCCGGCGATCATCGCCACCGCCAGCGGACGCCCGGCGAGGCCGTCCGGCAGGTCGCGCACCGCCATGCCGATCAACGCCGCCCAGCCCCAGGACAGGGCGAAGTGGAAGCCCAGCCCCAGCGCCGCCATGCCCGCGCCGCCGTCCAGTGCGGCCCTGCCCAGCGCGCCGCTGGCCACCGTCCGCAGCAGGTCGGCGGCGGTGTCGCCGCGGAACAGCGCCATGCCGACCGCGAAGGCGAGATCGAGCGTGCCACCAATGGCGCCGCCGACGAGGGTGGCTGCAACCAACGGGTTTCGGTGAAACAGCTGGCGCATGCGTGGATTCCCGGGCGAGGCAGGGTTCAGGCCTCGAATGCAGGCAGCTTGCGGCGCACCAGCACGTTTTTGGGCACCACGTACTTCGGGATCCCGTCGCGCCCGTACGGCGGCGGCGCCTCGCCGCGGATCAGCGGTTCCAGGTAGCGGCGCGCGGCGGCGGTGATGCCGTAGCCGTCGCGGCGAATGAAGCCGGCCGGCATCGTCTTCTCGCGGTTGGCGATCTTCTCCAGCGGGGCGGGCTCGATCTTCCAGCGGTAGGGCGCGTCGGAGGTGCGCACGATCACCGGCATGGTCGCGTTGCGGCCGGCCAGCGCGTACTGCACGGCGGCCTTGCCCACGGCCAGGGCCTGGTCGAGGTCGGTCCTGGAGGTGAGGTGGCGCGCGGAGCGCTGCAGGTAGTCGGGCAGGGTCCAGTGCACTTTCAGGCCCAGCGCGTGCTGCACGCGCCCGGCGAGGAACGACGCGACGCCGCCGAGCTGGGTATGGCCGAACGAATCCTTGCCGCCGCCGGCATCGGCGACGAAGCCGCCATCGGCGCTGCGGATGCCCTCGCTGGCGACCACCACGCAGTAGCCGACTTTCGCCACCACTTTTTCCACGCGTGCGAGGAAATCCTGCTCGTCGTACGGGCGCTCCGGGAACAGGATCAGGTGCGGCGCCTCGTCCGGCCCCGTGCCGGCCAGCCCGGCCGCCGCGGCCAGCCAGCCGGCGTGGCGGCCCATGGCCTCGTAGACGAAGACCCTGGTGGAGGTCTCGGCCATCGCCGCCACGTCCAGCGCGGCCTCGCGCACCGAAACGGCCGTGTACTTGGCCGCCGAGCCGAAGCCCGGGCAGCAGTCGGTCACGGCCAGGTCGTTGTCGATCGTCTTGGGCACGCCGACGCAGGTCAGCGGGTAGCCGAACTCCGCGGCCAGCTTCGACACCTTGTTGGCGGTGTCGGCCGAGTCGTTGCCGCCGTTGTAGAGGAAGTAGCGCACGTCGTGGGCGCGCAGCACGTCCAGCAGGCGCTCGTAGCGGGCGCGGTCTTCTTCGAGCGACTTGAGCTTGACCCGGCACGAGCCGAACGCGCCGCCGGGCGTGTGGGCCAGGGCGCGGATCGTGGCCGCGGACTCCTTCGACGTATCGACCAGCTCCTCGCGCAGCGCGCCGAGGATGCCGTTGCGCGCGGCCAGCACCTTGACCTTGCGGGCGCGGGCCTGGGTGATCACGGCCGAGGCGGTGGCGTTGATGACGGCGGTGACGCCGCCGCTCTGGGCGTACAGCAGGGTTCCCTGGGGCATCGGCAGTTTCCGTTGGGGGAGGCGGGGGGCCGGGATACGGTAAAGTGGCGCGGTTGGCGCCGCGACGGGCAGTTTACGCCCGCGCGGCACCCCTTCCTTCCAGCTTGGAGTGATCGATGCGACTGGTACTTCTTGGAGCGCCGGGTTCGGGCAAGGGAACGCAGGCCGCGCGCCTGAAGGAGCACCTGCAGGTGCCGCACATCTCCACCGGCGACCTGCTGCGCGCCGAAGTGGCCGCCGGCAGCCCGCTGGGGCTGCAGGCGAAGGAAGTGATGGCCCGCGGCGAGCTGGTGTCCGACGAGATCCTGCTGGGCATGCTCGAAGACCGCTTCTCGCGCGATGACACCAAGAACGGCTTCATCCTCGACGGCTACCCGCGCAACCTCGCCCAGGCCGATGCGCTCGACGCGCTGCTGGGCCGGATCGGCCAGCCGATGGACTACGCGGTGCAGCTGGAGGTGCCGGTCGAACTGCTGGTCGAACGCATCGCCGGCCGCGCCCAGGCCGAGGGCCGCGCCGACGATTCGCCCGAGTCCGTGCGCACGCGCCTGAAGGTCTACGACGACCAGACCGCGCCGGTGATCGAGTTCTACCGTGCCCATGGCCAGCTGACGGTGGTCGACGGGGTGGGCTCGCTGGACGAGGTGTTCGCGCGCATCGTCGAGGCGATTGCGCCGGGGAAAGTGGTGGGGTGACTTGACCTCTTTCTCCCGCAGGAGGGGAGGGAAGTCGGTGCCGTACGGGACGTGCTTCGTTGCAGACCGTTCCAATCATTGAGAGGCGTCTGGGCTTGAAGCTCCACATCCTTGGCATCGCCGGCACCTTCATGGGCGGCGTCGCCGCGCTCGCGCGCGAACTCGGTCACGAGGTCGAAGGCAGCGACCAGGCGGTCTATCCGCCGATGTCGACCCAGCTCGAAACCCTCGGCATCGCGCTCAGCCAGGGCTACCGGCCCGGAAACATCCCGGCCGACGTCGACCAGGTCGTCGTCGGCAACGCGCTGTCGCGCGGCAACGCGGCGGTCGAGCACGTGCTCGACGCCGGCCTGGACTACACCTCCGGCGCGCAGTGGCTGCTGGAGAACGTGTTGCCCGGCCGCGACACGCTGGCCGTCGCCGGCACCCACGGCAAGACCACGACCACGACCATCCTCGCCTTCCTGCTGCAGGCGGCGGGCCGCGAACCGGGGTTCCTGATCGGCGGCGTGGCGGAGGACTTCGGGGTATCGGCGCGGATCGGGCGCGGCCGCGAGTTCGTGGTCGAAGCCGACGAGTACGACACTGCCTTCTTCGACAAGCGCAGCAAGTTCGTCCACTACCGGCCACGGGTGGCGATCCTCAACAACCTGGAGTTCGACCACGCCGACATCTTCCCGGACGTGGCCGCGATCCAGCGCCAGTTCCACCACCTGGTGCGCACGGTGCCCGGTCGCGGCCGGCTCATCGTCAACGGCGAGGACGCGCGCCTGGCGCAGGTACTGGCGATGGGCTGCTGGACGCCGGTGGAGACCTTCGGCATCGACGCCGGCGCCGCGGCGGGCGGGCGGCCGTTCGACTGGAGCGCGCGCCTGCTCGAGGCCGACGGCAGCGCGTTCGTGGTGCTGCACGCGGGCGATGAAGCCGGCACCGTGCGCTGGCCCCTGCTCGGCCGCCACAACGTGATGAACGCGCTCGCCGCGCTGGCGGCCTGCCACGCGGTGGGCGTGGACCTGGCGCAGGTGATCGCGGCGCTGGCGGGGTTCCGCAGCGTCAAGCGCCGGCTGGAGGTCCTCGGCGAGGCGCGCGGCATCACCGTGTACGACGACTTCGCCCACCACCCGACCGCGATCGCGACCACGCTCGCCGGCCTGCGGGCGAAGGTCGGCGATGCGCGGATCGTGGTGGCGATGGAGCCGCGCAGCAACTCGATGCGGCTGGGCGCGCACGCCGACGCGCTGGCGCCGTCGCTGGACGGCGCGGATGTGGTGGTGTTCCTGCACCGGCCGGAGCTGGCGTGGGACGCCGGCAAGGTCGTCGCGGCGCTGCACGGCGAGGGCCACGCGGTGGCGGACGCCGATGCATTGATCGACACCCTGCGCGAACTCGCGCGCGACGGCGACCACGTGGTGTTCATGTCCAACGGCGGTTTCGACGGCGCGCCGCGGCGGTTCCTGGCGGCGCTGGCGTAGGGCGGGCCGGCCTTGCCATCGCAGGAGCGGCGGGAGCCGCGACCGGCCGTGGTCGCGGCTTCCGCCGCTCCTACAAAAACAAAGGCGAACACCGCCCCCCGACAGACACCACGCCCACGCCAGCCGCGCTAGCCTTCGCCCGATGCCCGCCGACTCCCTGCCGCTGTTCCCCCTGCACACCGTGCTGCTGCCCGGCGCGCCGCTGGGGCTGCGCGTGTTCGAGCCGCGCTACCTCGACCTGGTGCGCGAGTGCGGCCGCAGCGGCGGCGGTTTCGGCATCTGCCTGATCCTCGACGGCGAGGAGACCGGCGCGCCGGCCACGCCGGCCGCGTTCGGCACCGAGGCGCGGATCGAGGACTTCGGCACCGGCGACGACGGCCTGCTGACCCTGCACGTGCGCGGCGCGCGGCGCTTCCACGTGCGGCGCACGCGGGTGCGCGACAACGGCCTGCTGGTGGCCGACGTCGGCTGGCGCGAGGACAGCGACGTCGACGAACTGCGGCCGCAGCACGGCCTGCTGGCGATGGTGCTCGAACGCATCCTCGAACAGGTCGGTGGCGAACACGCGCAGGCATCGGCGGCCCGCTTCGACGACGCGGCGTGGATCGGCTGGCGGCTGGCGGAACTGCTTCCGCTGTCGGATGGCCAGCGGCAGTCGCTGCTGCAGGACGACGACCCGCACGCGCGCCTGGATCAGTTGCTCGGGATGATCTCCTGAGCATCTGAATCGGTATCGGCGGGGATGCGCACCCGCAGCACTTCCACGCCGGTCTGCGGATGCGGGGACTGTTCCAGCGCGAATCCGTCCATCGCCGCGCGCACGTCGTCGTGCGCCACGCCGGTGCCCGGATCCGGCAGCCACAGGCCGAACAGGCCGAACGGCTCGGCGTAGTGCAGCACCTGCGTGGTGCCGACCCAGAGCGGACCGCCGTCGGACAGCTGCAGCGGCGCGCGCCACAGGCGCAGCAGCTTGATCTGGCCGGGTTGGTTGCCCGGGCGGCGCAGCAGCAGGGTCTCGGCCTCGGTGTCGAGCGTGGCCGGCAGCACCGGCTGGCGGTCGGGCGGGATATCGTCGTCGAGCAGCTGCAGCGTCGCCAGCCAGTTTGCCTGCGGCTGCACGCCCCAGCCGTTGGCCTGCAGCCGCCGCTGCAGCGGTTCCAGCGGGCCGGCGACCTGCAGGTCCAGCGGCCAGCGCTGGGCGGGATCGTGTTCCTTGCGCTGCGCGGGCAGGCGCGCCCAGTCGCCTTGCCACCACTGGCTGGCGCTCATGGCCACGACCGGTTCCGGCGGCACGAAGCGCGCGAGCAGGGTGTCCACCGCGCGCGGCGCGTGCCACAGCGCGGCAACGAGGAACGTGGCGTAGAACACCGCCGCCGGCGGCCGCATCCAGAACGAGCGCGCCACGTGGCGCCGGTAGGCGATGCCCAGCACCAGCAGCCAGACGATGCCGAACAGCATCCCGCCGACCACGTCGCTGAGCCAGTGTGCGCCCAGGTACAGCCGCGCGAACCCGAGCACTGCCACCACCGCGCCGCCGACCACGTACGGCCACACGCGCTGGCGGCCGGGCATCTCGCGCGCGATCAGCACCGCAAAAAAGCCGAAGGTGATGGTGGCCATCGTCACCGCGATCGACGGAAACCCGAATCCGCGCAGCGCGGTGGGCGGATTGGGCATGTCGACCACCGCGCCCAGCAGCGCGGTCAGCGCCAGGCCGAAGGCCAGCGCCGCCAGCCAGTGCGCCGCGGCCAGCCAGCGCTTGCGCCACAGCAGCCACGCCAGGGTCAGCGCGATCGCCGGCACCAGCACCGCCGCGTCGCCGATCGACGCCAGCCCGGCCATCAGCCGGTCGGCCAGCGGGTTGCGCAGCTGCAGCATCGTGTCGTGGACGGCCAGGTCCAGCGCCAGCGGCTCGCCGCGCATCAGCACCGTGCCCAGCAGCGCGAACCAGGCCACGCCGATCGCCAGCAGGCAGGCGGCCAGGATCAGCAGCGAGGCGGATTCGGGACGGTTGGGGTCGATCATCGCCGCCGCATAGCGGCCCAGCCGCGGGTGCATGCGCGTCCAGCGCAGCGCGCGTGCCAGCAGCGTGTCGGCGTGGCGCGCGAACCAGCGGTAGGTGTACAGCACCCCCGCCCACGCCAGCGCCAGCACGACCGCCAGCCCGCCGACCGCCAGCGCCAGCCGGTTGGCGACTGCCGCCACCGCGTCGTAGGCCTGGCCGAGCAGCCAGCCGGGCACCAGGAACAGCAGCGCCCAGGTCAGCGCCGCGAACGCGCTCGCCGGCAAGTAGCGTCGCAGCGGCATCCGCGCCATGCCCGCCACCGCCGGCACGAACGGCCGGATCGGTCCCACGTAGCGTGCGATCAGGATGCCCTTGACTGCGTTGCGCCGGAACACCGCCTCGCCGCGGTCGAGCAGCTGCGGATAGCGCGCGAACGGCCACACCCCGCGCAGCTGGTGGCCCCAGCGGCGCCCGACCCAGAAACTCAACCCGTCGCCGGCGAAGGCACCCAGCGCCGCGCACGCCGCCGCGTACGGCCCGTTGAGTTCGCCCAGCCCGATCAGTACGCCCACGGCGAACAGCAGCGGCAACGCCGGGACGATCGCGCCGAGCACGATCACCGCGTCACAGAACGCGATCGCGAAGATCACCAGCCCGGCGGCGAGCGGATGCGTGCCGATCCAGGCGACGAGTTGGTCGAACCATCCGTTCGTCATCGGCGGATTGTACGGGGCGGGCGGTGAATCGAGTCCGGTTTTCCCCCGGACCGAAGCCCTTCTCCCGCTTGCGGGAGAAGGTGCCCGAAGGGCGGATGAGGGCGCGAGCGCAGCGAGCTTCTTTTCCCGGAATCAAAACCAAAGTAGGAGCGGCGGAAGCCGCGACCCCGCGCCCCACCCGACAAGATGCCCTCGCCACACCCGCACGCCACAGGAATCCCCAATCAACCCGGCCCCACTCCCTACAATCCCCCCATGCCCCGCCCCGCCATCGAAATCCAGGCCCTCAAATCCGACAGCTTCGGCCGCATCTCGCTGATGCAAGGCGACGCCGGCGTGTTCGTACGCCGCGACCTGCGCCACGTCCCGTGGTGGCTGCGCCTGCCGGCGTGGTGGCTGGCGCGGCGCGAGGCGCGCGGATTGCGGCGCACGCACGGGCTCGACGCCATGCCGCAGCTGCTTGGCTGGGACGGCCGCATCCTCGACCGCAGCTACCTCGACGGCGCGGCGATGTACCAGCGCCCGCCGCACGGCGACCTGGCCTACTTCCGCGCCGCGCGCCGGCTGCTGCAGCGGCTGCACCGCCGCGGCGTCGCCCACAACGACCTCGCCAAGGAGGCCAACTGGCTGGTGCTGGCCGATGGTCGCCCGGCGCTGATCGATTTCCAGCTCGTCGTCCTCGGCAATCCCCGCTCGCGCTGGATGCGCCTGCTCGCGCGCGAGGACCTGCGCCACCTGCTCAAGCACAAGCGCACCTACTGTCCGGACGCGATCACACCGGTCGAACGCCGCATCCTCAAGCGCACCTCATGGCTGCGCGAGGCGTGGTTCGCCACCGGCAAGCCGGTGTACCGCTTCGTCACCCGGCGGATTCTCAAGTGGGAGGACAACGAAGGGCAGGGGCCCAAGCCCTGAAGGCCGGGATTGGCGGCAACGCCACACTTGTGGGAGCGGCCTCCGGCCGCGGGTTCTCCCGCCGATAATGGCAACACCGATCGCGGCTGAAGCCGCCCCGCAACCACGAGGTCCTCCATGCCCACCCTCGCCGGCAAGACCCTCTTCATCACCGGTGCCTCGCGCGGCATCGGCCTGGCCATCGCACTGCGCGCCGCGCGCGACGGGGCCAACGTGGCGATCGCGGCCAAGTCGGACGTGCCCAATCCGAAGCTGCCCGGCACCATCCACACCGCCGCGCAGGCAGTGAACGACGCGGGCGGCCGGGGGTTGGCGCTCAAGTGCGACATCCGCGAGGAAGACCAGGTCCGCGCCGCCGTCGCGGCCACCGTGGATGCCTTCGGCGGCATCGACATCCTGGTCAACAACGCCAGCGCGATCTGGCTGCGCGGCGCGCTGGACACGCCGATGAAGCGCTTCGACCTGATGCAGCAGGTCAACGCGCGCGGCAGCTTCCTGTGCGCGCAGGCCTGCCTGCCGCACCTGCTGGCGGCGCCAAACCCGCACATCCTCACCCTGGCGCCGCCGCCGTCCCTGGACCCGAAGTGGTGGGGCCCGCACACCGGCTACACGCTGGCGAAGATGGGCATGAGCTTCGTCACCCTGGGCCTGGCCGCGGAATTCGGCCCGCAGGGCGTGGCGGTCAACGCGCTGTGGCCGCGCACGCTGATCGGCACCGATGCGCTGAACATGATCCCCGGCGTGAGCCGCGGCAACGGCCGGCGGCCGGAGATCATCGCCGACGCCGCGCACGCGATCCTGGTGCGTCCCGCGGCCGGCTTTGCCGGCAATTTCCTGATCGACGACGAGGTCCTGCGCGAGGCCGGCGTCACCGACCTGTCGCACTACGCGGTCGATCCGTCGCAGCCGCTGCTGCCCGACCTGTTCCTCGACTGACGCGCGGGCGCTCAGGCGTCGGCGAATCCGCACTCGCGCAGCCACGCGCGCAGCGCCGGCAGGCCGGTGTAGTGCTGCGCACGCAGTCCGGCGCGCCGCGCGCCTTCGGCGTTCTCGGCCTTGTCGTCGACGAACAGCGCCTGCGCGGGCGTGGCGCCGAGCTGCCCGAGGCAATGCAGGAAGATCGCCGGATCCGGCTTCGCCAGCCGGAACTGCGCCGAGCAGAACACGCGGCCTTCGAACAGCGGGAACAGCGGCGGGCAGATCGCCGCCAGGTGGTCGCGCAGCAGCAGGTTGTTGTTGGTCAGGATCGCGACCTGCGCTTGCCGGGCGACGCGCCGCGCGAGCGCCAGTACGTCCGCGTCCGCACGCATCGAGGCGCGGCGCGCGTCGACGCAGTCGGCCAGCGAAACCGGCCGCCCCAGCCGGCGCGCGAACTCGTCCACCTGTCCCCGTGCATCGTGCAGGCCGAGGTCGGCGTCGCGTTCCAGACCGGATTCGAACAGCGCCCGCGCCACCGCGTCGGCGTCGGCATCGCTGCGTCCGGCCAGCACCCGCAGCCGCGCCGCGTGGTCGTAATGCGCCAGCACGCCGTCCAGGTCGAACAGGACGACGGCCGGCGCCGCGATCATGCCTTCGCCTCGCGAAACGCTTCGCGCGCCGCGACCAGAGTCTGCTCGATCACCGCGTCGTCGTGCGCGCTCGACATGAAGCCGGCCTCGAACGCCGACGGCGCCAGGTACACCCCGCGCGCGAGCATGGCGTGGAAGAAGCGGTTGAACGCGGCGCTGTCGCAGGCGATCGCCTGGGCGTAGGTGTCGACCTTCTCGTCGCTGAAGAACAGCCCGAACATCGCGCCGACCCGCTGCGTCGTGAGCGGCACGCCGGCCTCGCCCGCGGCGGCTTCGAGGCCGTCGCACAGCGCATTCGTCTTCGCCTCCAGCGCGTCGTGGAAGCCCGGCGCCTGGATCAGTTCCAGCATCGCCAGCCCCGCGGCCATCGCAACCGGGTTTCCGCTCAGCGTGCCGGCCTGGTAGACGGGCCCCGCGGGTGCGACCTGCGACATCAGGTCGCGGCGGCCGCCGTAGGCGCCCACCGGCATGCCGCCGCCGATGATCTTGCCGAAGGTGCTCAGGTCCGGCGTGACGCCGTAGCGCGCCTGCGCGCCGCCGAGCGCGACGCGGAAGCCGGTCATCACCTCGTCGAAGATCAGCAGCGCGCCGTGTCGCGTGCACAGTTCTCGCAGGTGGTGCAGGAAGCCTTCGCGCGGCGGCAGGCAGTTGGCGTTGCCGACCACCGGCTCGACGATCAGGCCGGCAATGTCGCCGCCGCACTCGTCGAACAGCTTCGTCGCGGCGTCGAAGTCGTTGTAGGGCAGGGTCAGCGTGAGGTCGGCGAGTGCCTTGGGCACGCCCGGCGAGGTCGGCACGCCGAAGGTCAGCGCGCCGCTGCCGGCCTTGACCAGGAAGGAGTCGCCGTGGCCGTGGTAGCAGCCCTCGAACTTGACGATGCGCGCACGCCCGGTGGCCCCGCGTGCCAGCCGGATCGCCGACAGCGTCGCTTCGGTGCCGGAGTTGACCATGCGCACCATCTCGCATGACGGCACCAGGGTGGTGATGGTTTCGGCCATGGTCACCTCGGCCGGGCAGGGCGCGCCGAACGACAGGCCGTCGCGTATCGCCCGTTCCACCGCCTCGCGCACCGCGGGATGGTTGTGGCCGGCGATCATCGGCCCCCATGAACCGACATAGTCGATGTAGCGGTTGCCGTCGACGTCGAACAGGCATGGCCCGTCCGCGCGCTGGACGAAGAACGGCGTACCGCCGACCGACTTGAATGCACGCACCGGCGAGTTGACGCCGCCGGGCAGCAGCGCCTGCGCGCGTTCGAACAGGGCCTGGGAACGTTCGGTATTCATGCTGTTGTCTTCTCCGTCCTGCGTGCCCGCAGCGCGGACGACGACTTTCGTGCTCGTTCTCGATCTGTGGGAGCGGCTTCAGCCGCGATCATTTCGCCCGGCAGCATCCGTTGCCGGCTGTTGGGGGCTTGCCTCGAAGCAGTCCCGGTATGCCTGCGCCGCGGCCACCGGATCCGGCGCGTCGAACACGCCGCTGATCACCGCGAGCAGGTCCGCGCCGGCCGCGACCAGCTGCCGCGCATTGTCCGGCGTGATGCCGCCGATCGCCACCCGCGGCAGGCCGAAGCGCGCCGAGTCGGCGAGCAGCTGCGGGCTGGCGCGGCGTGCGCCCGGTTTGGTCGGCGAGGGGAAAAACGCACCGAAGGCCAGGTAGCTCGCCCCGGCAGCGGCGGCGGCTTCGGCGCGCGCCATCTCGTCGTAGCAGGACGCACCGAGGATCGCGGCGTCGCCCAGCGCGGCGCGTGCCTCGCGCAGGGCGCCGTCGTCCTCGCCCAGGTGCGCGCCGTCGGCGCCGATCGCGGCGGCCAGCCGCCAGTCGTCGTTGACCACCAGCGGCACGCCGGCGGCGCGGCACAGCGGCAGCAGCGCCGCGGCCTGTTCGCGCCGCAGCGCATCGCCGGCGGCCTTGTTGCGGTATTGCAGCAGCGTCGCCTGCCCGAGCACCGCGCGCACCCGCGCCAGCAGGCGCGCGGTGTCGCCGTCGTCCGGCGTGAGCAGGTACAGGCCGCGCGTTGAAGCGGCTGCGTTGCCGCGGTGCGGCCATCGGGGATTCATCGTCGCGGTTTCCTGCGCGGTCGCGGGGTGGGACAATGCGGCTTTCCGCACCGCTCCCGCCGGGACGCCATTATCCGATGAACGAGACCGCCGTCGCCTACCGCACCTGGATGTGCGTCGTGTGTGGCTTCATCTACGACGAAGCGGCCGGGCTGCCGGAAGAGGGCATCGCCCCCGGCACGCGCTGGGAGGACATCCCCGACACCTGGACATGCCCGGACTGCGGCGTGACCAAGGACGACTTCGAGATGATGCCGCTCTGAGCGGCGCTCAGTTCACGCGGCCGCCGCCGCCGAGTTCCACCAGCCGCATCCGCACCTTCATCGCATCGCGCGCATGCGGATTGCGCTGCAGGTATTGCGCCAGGTCGGCGCGCGCACCGCTGGCGTGGCCGATGTGCAGGTAGCCCAGGCCGCGGTCGCGCAGCGCGTCGGGATCGTTCGGCGACAGCTTGAGCACGCGGTCGGCGCAGCGCGTGGCGCGCTCCCAGTCGCCGGCGTCGCCATAGACGCCGTGCAGGTTGCGCAGCACGCGCACCAGGATCGCGCGGTGCGACGCGGGATTGAGGATCTGAGACAGCGCCTCGTCGTCCGGCGCATCGCCGCCCAGGTGCGGCCGCGCGCGCTGGCGCAGTTCGTCGACGTCGAGCGGGCGGCCGCGGTTGAACGGATCCATCACCAGCACGCCGTCGTCCACCGGCAGGCGCACGAGGAAATGGCCGGGGAACGACACGCCGTCCAGCGGCACGCCGAGCCGGCGCGCGACTTCCATCTGCACCATCGCCAGCGAGATCGGGTTGCCGCGCC
This sequence comes from Luteimonas lutimaris, assembly GCF_039537065.1. Taxonomy (NCBI): domain Bacteria; kingdom Pseudomonadati; phylum Pseudomonadota; class Gammaproteobacteria; order Lysobacterales; family Lysobacteraceae; genus Luteimonas; species Luteimonas lutimaris. The sequence goes on from NZ_BAAAZU010000003.1 coordinate 120,328, forward strand.
TGCGCTCGAAGACCTCGTTGATGTAGCTGTTGCGCGGGTCGTAGTACTGGTCGTGGTCGCCCGCGTAGCCGAGCTCCCCGAACAGATGGCGATTGATCGCCTGCATCTTCACCGCCGGATGCTCGATCGCGTCGATCTCCGCGCGCATGCCGGCGGCGTGCGCGCGGACCTGCGCGTCGTACAGGCCGGGGTCGAGGTCGGGATATTCGTCGTGTGCGATCAGCAGCGCGGTATCGAGCAGCGGCAGGGACGCGTCGTCGAGCCGGGCGAGGGTATGCCACTCCGGCAGTGCGATGCGGTGGTCCATGCCATCAAGCCTGCGCTGCGTGCCGCGCTGCCGCAAGTACGCGGTCAGTCGCCCGACGCGGGGATCCCGGGGCCGAAACGCAGCTGCGTACCGTCCTCGAGCTTGAGCCGCGCCGCGTTGCCGGCATTGAGCTCCAGCACGTAGCGCGCCGGCGCGTTGCTCGGGTAGGGCGGACAGCGGTTGCCGGCCGAGCATGGCGGCACGTCGCGCTGCTGCGAGACCAGCTTGCGGTCGTTGTCGAAGTACAGGATGTCGAGCGGGATCCGCGTGTTCTTCATCCAGTAAGCCTGGGGTGCCTGCTGGTCGTGGATGAACAGCATGCCGCGGTCCGCGCCGAGCTCGTCGCGGAACATCAGGCCGCGGGCGCGCTCGGCGTCGGTATCGGCGATCTCCACCGTGTAGCGCTTGCCGGCAAGTTCCACCCATTCGCCGCCCGCGCAGGCCGTCGCCAGCAGGCAGGGTGCGCACAACAGCAGGGACGCGAGGATGCGGATCGGGCGCATGGGAAGGCTCCGTGGCGTGATTTAAGGGGTCCGGCCGCACGATCGGGCAGGCCCCCGCGCGGCGTCAAGCGCCGCGGCCGTCGCGACGGTGAAAAAAATCCTGCGTCCCCCCTTCCCAAACCGGGTCGCCGGATGCACAATGCGCGCCCCGCCACGGAGCGGTCGGCGCAAGCCGGCGCGACAAGGCGGGAGGGGACGAAAAAACGCTTCACAAGGTGTTGACGTCCTCCGAAACCGCGCTAGAATGTGCGGCTCCCCAGACGGGACGGCCTCCGGGCCAACGTTGAAGGGAGGCTGAAGTCGGACCCGAAACTGGGTGTTGACGAAAGCAAAAACCGCGCTATCATGGGCGGCTCACCTCGACGAAAGTCGGGGCGACAACGGAAGCAGGCGCTGAGGCCTCTTCCCCGGATCTTTGACAGTGTGCGCAGGTGACTTGTGCGGGCGTCTGGCAGGTGGATGACTGTCCATTTGCAGGGCGTTCGTAACAGAGTCTCCAAATCAATTCAAATGCAAGCAATTGCAAGCGAGTGGTTCTGGAGCTCGGTGACGACGACTGCACTCAAGAAATTGGCCAAGGTCCTTCGGGGCTGGAAGCCGCAAAACTTAAGTGAAGAGTTTGATCCTGGCTCAGAGTGAACGCTGGCGGTAGGCCTAACACATGCAAGTCGAACGGCAGCACGAGAGAGCTTGCTCTCTTGGTGGCGAGTGGCGGACGGGTGAGGAATACATCGGAATCTACCCTGTCGTGGGGGATAACCTCGGGAAACCGGGACTAATACCGCATACGACCTTCGGGTGAAAGTAGGGGATCGCAAGACCTTACGCGATTGGATGAGCCGATGTCGGATTAGCTTGTTGGCGGGGTAAAAGCCCACCAAGGCGACGATCCGTAGCTGGTCTGAGAGGATGATCAGCCACACTGGGACTGAGACACGGCCCAGACTCCTACGGGAGGCAGCAGTGGGGAATATTGGACAATGGGCGCAAGCCTGATCCAGCCATACCGCGTGGGTGAAGAAGGCCTTCGGGTTGTAAAGCCCTTTTGTTGGGAAAGAAAAGCAATCGGTTAATACCCGGTTGTCCTGACGGTACCCAAAGAATAAGCACCGGCTAACTTCGTGCCAGCAGCCGCGGTAATACGAAGGGTGCAAGCGTTACTCGGAATTACTGGGCGTAAAGCGTGCGTAGGTGGTTCGTTAAGTCTGATGTGAAAGCCCTGGGCTCAACCTGGGAATTGCATTGGATACTGGCGGGCTAGAGTGCGGTAGAGGGTAGTGGAATTCCCGGTGTAGCAGTGAAATGCGTAGAGATCGGGAGGAACATCCGTGGCGAAGGCGACTGCCTGGACCAGCACTGACACTGAGGCACGAAAGCGTGGGGAGCAAACAGGATTAGATACCCTGGTAGTCCACGCCCTAAACGATGCGAACTGGATGTTGGGAGCAATCTGGCTCTCAGTATCGAAGCTAACGCGTTAAGTTCGCCGCCTGGGGAGTACGGTCGCAAGACTGAAACTCAAAGGAATTGACGGGGGCCCGCACAAGCGGTGGAGTATGTGGTTTAATTCGATGCAACGCGAAGAACCTTACCTGGCCTTGACATGCACGGAACTTTCCAGAGATGGATTGGTGCCTTCGGGAACCGTGACACAGGTGCTGCATGGCTGTCGTCAGCTCGTGTCGTGAGATGTTGGGTTAAGTCCCGCAACGAGCGCAACCCTTGTCCTTAGTTGCCAGCACGTAATGGTGGGAACTCTAAGGAGACCGCCGGTGACAAACCGGAGGAAGGTGGGGATGACGTCAAGTCATCATGGCCCTTACGGCCAGGGCTACACACGTACTACAATGGGAAGGACAGAGGGCTGCAAACCCGCGAGGGCAAGCCAATCCCAGAAACCTTCTCTCAGTCCGGATCGGAGTCTGCAACTCGACTCCGTGAAGTCGGAATCGCTAGTAATCGCAGATCAGCATTGCTGCGGTGAATACGTTCCCGGGCCTTGTACACACCGCCCGTCACACCATGGGAGTTTGTTGCACCAGAAGCAGGTAGCTTAACCTTCGGGAGGGCGCTTGCCACGGTGTGGCCGATGACTGGGGTGAAGTCGTAACAAGGTAGCCGTATCGGAAGGTGCGGCTGGATCACCTCCTTTAGAGACTAAAGACAGCTAATTGCCTGTCAGGCGTCCGCACAAGTGACCTGCATCCAGGAGTTCCACGGCGAAAGCCGGGGGACCGACCCCTTTCGGGGCCATAGCTCAGCTGGGAGAGCACCTGCTTTGCAAGCAGGGGGTCGTCGGTTCGATCCCGACTGGCTCCACCATCTGGCAATGAAACATTGGGTCTGTAGCTCAGGTGGTTAGAGCGCACCCCTGATAAGGGTGAGGCCGGTGGTTCGAGTCCTCCCAGACCCACCATCCTGGATGTCGACAGCGCACACGAAGATCTGATTGGAGTCCGGCATTGTGGCCGGGGTCCTGTTCTTTGAAAAACTGGGACGTAGCGAGCGTTTGAGACGAATATCCAAACGTGTCGTAGAGGCTAAGGCGGGGGCATCAAGCCCCTAAACATTTGAATGTCGTTGATATTCGCGACGACTGGTTATGTGATCCCGAGGCGACTTGGGGTTATATGGTCAAGCGAATAAGCGCACACGGTGGATGCCTTGGCGGTCAGAGGCGATGAAGGACGTGGCAGCCTGCGAAAAGTGTCGGGGAGCTGGCAACAAGCTTTGATCCGGCAATGTCCGAATGGGGAAACCCACTCCGCAAGGAGTATCCAATGGTGAATACATAGCCATTGGAAGCGAACCCGGTGAACTGAAATATCTAAGTAACCGGAGGAAAAGAAATCAACCGAGATTCCCCCAGTAGCGACGAGCGAACGGGGAGCAGCCCAAAAGTTGTTCCGGTTCTAGCAAAGCAGTCTGGAAAGACTGGCCATAGAAGGTGACAGCCCTGTATGCGAAAGGGCCGGAATGATGAAAAGTGAGTAGGGCGGGGCACGTGAAACCCTGTCTGAACATGGGGGGACCATCCTCCAAGGCTAAATACTCCTGACCGACCGATAGTGAACCAGTACCGTGAGGGAAAGGCGAAAAGAACCCTGGTGAAGGGAGTGAAATAGACCCTGAAACCGTGTGCGTACAAGCAGTAGGAGCCCTTCGGGGTGACTGCGTACCTTTTGTATAATGGGTCAGCGACTTACTGTTCGTGGCGAGCTTAACCGTATAGGGGAGGCGAAGGGAAACCGAGTCTGATAAGGGCGCATAGTCGCGGGCAGTAGACCCGAAACCGGGTGATCTAGTCATGCCCAGGGTGAAGGTACCGTAACAGGTACTGGAGGCCCGAACCCACTCCCGTTGCAAAGGTAGGGGATGAGGTGTGATTAGGAGTGAAAAGCTAATCGAACCCGGAGATAGCTGGTTCTCCTCGAAAGCTATTTAGGTAGCGCCTCGCACGAATCTTCTTGGGGGTAGAGCACTGTTATGGCTAGGGGGTCATTGCGACTTACCAAACCATGGCAAACTCCGAATACCAAGACAGACTATGCGGGAGACACACGGCGGGTGCTAACGTTCGTCGTGAAAAGGGAAACAACCCAGACCCACAGCTAAGGTCCCAAATTACCGCTAAGTGGAAAACGATGTGGAAAGGCACAGACAGCCAGGAGGTTGGCTTAGAAGCAGCCATCCTTTAAAGAAAGCGTAATAGCTCACTGGTCGAGTCGGTCTGCGCGGAAGATTTAACGGGGCTAAGCGGTAAACCGAAGCTTGGGGTGCATACCTTCTGGTATGCGCGGTAGAGGAGCGTTCCGTAAGCCGGTGAAGGTGGATTGAGAAGTCTGCTGGAGGTATCGGAAGTGCGAATGCTGACATGAGTAACGATAATGCGGGTGAAAAGCCCGCACGCCGAAAGCCCAAGGTTTCCTTGCGCAACGTTAATCGACGCAGGGTGAGTCGGCCCCTAAGGCGAGGCAGAAATGCGTAGTCGATGGGAAGCTGGTTAATATTCCAGCACCTCGCACAAGTGCGATGGAGGGACGGAGAAGGTTAGGTCTACCGGGCGTTGGTTGTCCCGGGGAAAGGCGGTAGGAATGGATCTTTGGCAAATCCGGGATCCTTTATTCCGAGCACCGAGACGAGCTCATTAGAGCGAAGTGACTGATACCACGCTTCCAGGAAAAGCTCCTAAGCTTCAGCTTGTGCAGACCGTACCGTAAACCGACACAGGTGGGTAGGATGAGAATTCTCAGGCGCTTGAGAGAACTCGGGTGAAGGAACTAGGCAAAATGGTACCGTAACTTCGGGAGAAGGTACGCCCCCTTTGGTGGCCACATGCGTGGCTGGGCTGAGGGGGGCCGCAGATACCAGGCCGCTGCGACTGTTTATCAAAAACACAGCACTCTGCAAACACGAAAGTGGACGTATAGGGTGTGACGCCTGCCCGGTGCCGGAAGGTTAATTGATGGGGTCAGCCGCAAGGCGAAGCTCTTGATCGAAGCCCCGGTAAACGGCGGCCGTAACTATAACGGTCCTAAGGTAGCGAAATTCCTTGTCGGGTAAGTTCCGACCTGCACGAATGGCGTAACGACAGCGGCGCTGTCTCCACCCGAGACTCAGTGAAATTGAAATCGCTGTGAAGATGCAGCGTTCCCGTGGCAAGACGGAAAGACCCCGTGAACCTTTACTATAGCTTCACACTGAACGTTGAGTTCGTCTGTGTAGGATAGGTGGGAGGCTGTGAAACTGTGGCGCTAGCTGCAGTGGAGCCATCCTTGAAATACCACCCTGTCGTGCTTGACGTTCTAACCTGGGCCCGTAATCCGGGTCGGGGACCGTGTGTGGTGGGTAGTTTGACTGGGGCGGTCTCCTCCCAAAGAGTAACGGAGGAGCTCGAAGGTACGCTCAGCGCGGTCGGACATCGCGCACTGTGTGCAAAGGCATAAGCGTGCTTGACTGCAAGATCGACGGATCAAGCAGGTACGAAAGTAGGACTTAGTGATCCGGTGGTTCTGTATGGAAGGGCCATCGCTCAACGGATAAAAGGTACTCCGGGGATAACAGGCTGATACCGCCCAAGAGTTCATATCGACGGCGGTGTTTGGCACCTCGATGTCGGCTCATCACATCCTGGGGCTGTAGTCGGTCCCAAGGGTATGGCTGTTCGCCATTTAAAGTGGTACGCGAGCTGGGTTCAGAACGTCGTGAGACAGTTCGGTCCCTATCTGCCATGGGCGTTGGAGATTTGAGAGGGGCTGCTCCTAGTACGAGAGGACCGGAGTGGACGAATCTCTGGTGTTCCGGTTGTCACGCCAGTGGCATTGCCGGGTAGCTATATTCGGAAGCGATAACCGCTGAAAGCATCTAAGCGGGAAGCGCGCCTCAAGATGAGATCTCCCGGGGCACAAGCCCCCTGAAGGAACCATCAAGACCAGGTGGTTGATAGGCAGGGTGTGTAAGCACAGCAATGTGTTGAGCTAACCTGTACTAATGATCCGTGTGGCTTGACCATATAACCTCAAGTGGCCTTGGACTCGACGGCACGTCGATGTTCGAACCAAAAGTTTCGCTACGTCCCAACTTATTCGCCAACGGCAGACCCGTTCCATGGGTTTGTTCCGAGGCAACCAACGAGAGCGTGTGCGCGTTGAACAGGCCAATCCACCGGCTTCGCGACCCTCCACCCTCTCCCTGGTGACAATAGCTGCGTGGAACCACCCGATCCCATCCCGAACTCGGAAGTGAAACGCGCACGCGCCGATGGTAGTGTGCATCTAGCATGCGAGAGTAGGTCATTGCCAGGGTCTTTACCCCGAAACCCCGCAACCCAGGTTGCGGGGTTTCTTTTTTGACGCAACGTCCCTGCCGCTGCTGGAAATGCAGGATTCGGGAGTTGAGGATTTCCCGTCAGGCGGCCGCGACTGCGGCCGGAGTACGGTCAGAACAAAGTCAGAGAACGGTCGGCGGTTCGCTTCCCACGATGACCACGTCGGCCGGGCGCCGTGCGAACAGGCCGACGCTGACGACCCCGGGGATCTGGTTGAGCTCGCGTTCGAGGACCAGCGGTTCGGTGATCCGCAGCCCGTGCACGTCCAGGATCCAGTTGCCGTTGTCGGTTTCCACGCCCTCGCGCCAGACCGGCTGCGCGCCGGTGGCGGCGACGATCGCACGGGCCACCAGGCTGCGGGCCATCGGAATCACCTCGACCGGCAGCGGGAACCGGCCCAGGACATCGACCTGCTTGCTCGGGTCGATGATGCAGATGAACTTGTCGCTGGCTTCGGCGATGATCTTTTCGCGCGTGAGGGCGGCGCCGCCGCCCTTGATCAGGCACTTCCTGGGGTCGCACTCGTCGGCGCCGTCGACGTAGAGCGCCAGCCGGCCGGCGTTGTTGAGGTCGATCACCTCGATGCCGTGCCCGCGCAGGCGCGCGCTGCTCTGGTCGGAACTCGAGACGGCGCCCTCGATCCTGTGTCGCAGGCCTGCCAGCGCATCGATGAAGTAGGCCACCGTGGAACCGGTGCCGACGCCGACGATCATGCCGTCTTCGACGAATTCAATGGCCTTTTCGGCGGCGATCCGCTTGGCTTCGGTCATGGGGCGTGATTGGTGGTTGGTGATTGGTGATTCGCAGGAGCGGCTTCAGCCACGACTCGTGGCCATCATGGCCGGGGGAAGGCGCCGCCAGTCACTTCGCTTCCAGTGCCAGCAGTACTTTCCACTGCGCAGCCGTGACCGGCAGCACCGACAGCCGCGATCCCTTGCGGATCAGCGCGAACTCCTCGCCCAGGGCGTCGGCGTGCGCGCGGATGGTTTCCAGCGGAATCGGTGCGTCGAGCTTGCGCACGAAGCCGACGTCGACCAGGAACCAGCGCGGTTCCTCGCGCGTTGTCTTGGGATCGAAGTATTTCGACTTCTTCTGGAACTGGGTCGGGTCCGGGTAGGCGGTGCTGGCGACCTCGGCGACGCCGTAGACACCGGGAACGTCGCAATTGGAGTGGTAGAACAGCACGCCGTCGCCTATCTGCATGCCGTCGCGCATGAAGTTGCGCGCCTGGTAGTTGCGCACACCGGTCCACGGTTCGGTGCCGACGCGCTGCAGGTCGTCGATCGAGAAGTCCGTTGGCTCGGATTTCATCAGCCAGTAGCGCTTGCGTGGGCTCATCGGGATTCTTGCGGGGCCGCCAGGGTGTCGAGTTCGGTACAGACCGCGTCCATGGGCACGTCCCAGGGCTCGGCCGCGATCGCGTCCACCTGCTGCGAGGCGAATGCGGCGCCCACCAGCCACGGCGGGGCGGCGCGCCCGCGACGGAACGCGAAGCTGCGATCGTACCAGCCCGCGCCCATGCCCAGGCGCCGACAGCGGGCGTCGAAGGCGACCAGCGGCGCGACGACGAGCGCCATGTCATCGGCGGCAAGCAGGTTGTCGATGGCGACGTCGGGTTCGGGGATTCCGTACCGGTTCGAGACCAGTGCGTCGCCCGGGCGCCACGGCGCGAAGCGCAGCACATCGCCGTGCAGCACCGGCAGGCAGTAGGTCAGCGTGGAGGGGAGGCGCAGCTGCCAGGCATGCAGCCCGATTTCACCGTCGACCGCCCAGTAGCCGGCAACGTGGCCGTCGCGTGGTGCGAAAGGAAGGGCCATCAGGCGTTCGGCCAGGCGCTCGGCCGCGGCGATGCGCTCGCTTGCGGGCGTCGCGCGGCGAAGTTCGCGGATGGAACGGCGCAGTGCCTTGCCGCCCTGGCTCATGCCCGGTCCGTCCGCGTAGCGACGGCAGCAGGCGCGCCGCGATGTGCGTGCGAATCAGCCCCCGCAGGCAATGAATACGTCCTCCGCCATGTCGATGCATGCCAAACGACCTTGAACCCGGGGTTCAAGTGGGAGCGCCGGGAATCCATCGGGCTTACCGCTGCGAGGCGGGCTTGCACACCCGGTTTCCACTGCGCCCCCGTGGTCGTCATTAAGGGACAAGGCGTATGTTTGTGCACGCCGTCGATCACGGCAGAGAACGCACGCGCAGTATAGCGCGCGGGTACGCAGCGACACGCCCGCCTGTCGGCTGGCGTTCATGGCACATGGGGTCAGGGTGCCGCGCGCGGCGCTCAGGCATCGAGCAGTGCATCGAGCTTGCGCTGCAGTTCGCCCAGCGTGCGCGTGATCTCGGTGTCGCGACGTTCGGTCTCGTCGCGCAGCTGCTGCAGTTCGTGGGCGAAGTTGAGCGCGGCCAGCACCGCGACGCGGTCGATCGCGGCCATGCGGTTGGCGCCGCGCACCTCGCGCATCCGCGTGTCCAGCAGTTTGGCGGCCGCCATCAGGCCCTCGCGTTCGCCCGGTTCGACGCCGACGGTGTATTCGCGGTCGAGGATGCGGACGCTGGCCGGTTCGTTGCCGCTCATGTGTGCTGCTCCAGCGACTTGAGCCGCGCGATCATCGCCTCGACGCGTGAGCGCGCCTGTTCGTTCTTGGCCAGCAACTGGGCGCGTTCCCCGGCCAGCTGTTCATGCTGCTGGCGCAGGCTGCGGTTTTCCTCGGCCAGCCGCTGGCTGCGATCGGCCACTGCATCCAGACGCCCGGCGAGCGCACGCAGTTGTTCGATCACGTCGGGGCTGTCCATGTCGGCACGATAGGCACGCGGCGGGGGGCGGTCAAGGCGCCGCCGGGGCGGCACCGGCCGGGCGGCGGCCCCACTGCTGGACGAAGGCCAGGCAGGCGTGCGCCTCCAGCGGCGGCGAGATCCAGAACCCCTGCACCTCGTCGCAGGCGTGGTCGCGCAGGAAGTGCATCTGGGCCTCGGTCTCCACGCCCTCGGCGACCACGTTCAGGCCCAGCGAGTGGGCCATCGTGATCACCGTGCTGGTGATGGCGGCGTCGTCCGGGTCGCGGCTGAGGTCGCCGATGAATTCCTTGTCGATCTTGATCGTCGTGATCGGCAGGCGCTTGAGGTAGGCGAGCGAGGAATAGCCTGTACCGAAGTCGTCGATCGCCAGCGAGACGCCCAGCTGGCGGAATGCCTGCAGCTTGTTGGCGGTCTGCGCCGCGTTGGCCATCAGCACGCTTTCGGTCAGTTCGAGTTCCAGTGCGCCGGGCGGCACGCCGGTGTCGGCCAGGATGCGGCGCACCACGTCGGGGAAGTTGCCGCGCAGCAGCTGCAGCACCGACATGTTGACCGCCATGCCCAGCTCGTGCAGGCCGTGCTGGCGCCAGCGGTGCAGGGTCAGGCAGGCCTCGCGCAGGACCCATTCACCGATCTCCAGGATCAGGCCGCTTTCCTCGGCCAGCGGAATGAACTCGCTCGGGGGGATCTCGCCGTACTTCGCGCTGTTCCAGCGCAGCAGCGCCTCTACGCCGGTGATGCGCGAACTGCCGAGTGCCAGCCGCGGCTGGTAGACAAGGTGCAGCTCGTTGCGGTCGATGACCTTGCGCAGCGCACCGGCGATGGTCGCGCGCTGCCGGATCGACATGTCCATCGAGTCGTCATAGCGCACGAAGGTGCGGCGCCCGGCGGCCTTGGCCTGGTACATCGCGGTGTCGGCCTGCTTGAGCAGCTCGGTCGGCACCTGGCCGTGGTCGGGATAGATGCTGATGCCGATCGAAGGCGAGATCGAAACCTCCTGGCGCTCGTCGATGATCAGCGGCGCCTCGAACGCCATGATGACCTCGCGCGCGGTCCGGTCGGCCTCGCCGGGGTCGTCGAGGTTTTCCAGCACCACCGTGAACTCGTCGCCGCTCAGGCGGGCGACGGTGTGGTGCTGGCCGACGGTCTGCTGCAGGCGCACCGCGGCCGAGCGCAGGATGCGGTCGCCGGCCGCGTGGCCGAGCGAGTCGTTGATGTCCTTGAAGCGGTCCAGGTCGAGGAACAGCACCGCCACGCGGTTGTTCTCGCGCCGCGCACGCACGATGGCGCGCGACAGCCGCTCCGAGAGCAGGCTGCGGTTGGGCAGGTTGGTCAGGGTGTCGAAGTTGGCCAGGTAGCGCAGCTCCTGTTCGGCGCGCTTTTGCTGGGTGATGTCGCTGAGCACCGCGACGTACAGCGGTGGCTCGCCCTCGACGCCCGGCACGGTGCCGGTCTCGATCGCGCACAGGAATTCCTCGCCGTCCTTGCGTCGCTGCCACATCTCGCCGGAGAAACGTCCCTGGCGGATGGCGATGTCGCGCACGTGCCGGTAGAAGGCCGGGTCGTGCTGGCTGCTGTCGAGCAGGTCCGCGCTGCGCCCGGCGACCTCGGCGTCCTCGTAGCCGGTCATGCGGGTGAAGGCCGGGTTGACCGAGACGAAGCGGAAGTCGCGGTCGAGGACGGTCACCGCCTCGTTCATGTTGCGCAGCACGGCGCTGGCGATCATGCGCTCGCGCTCGACCTGGCGGTCGCCGGTGATGTTGAGCGCGGTGCCGGCCATGCGCACGACCTTGCCGTCGCGGTCGCGTTCCACTGCGCGCCCGCGGGCGCGGATCCAGACCCACTCGCCATTGGTGTCGAGCACGCGGTGCTCGGAGCGGAACATCCGCGTCGCGCCGTCGAGGTAGGCCTGCAGGCGTTCGCGCGCGAGCGGCAGGTCGTCGGGGTGGATCACCTGGTCCAGTTCGACCGGCCCGGGCAGGCGCGGCAGGCTGTCATCGACCGTTTCGTCGGGCTGCGCGCGCAGCAGCTTGCCGGTGGACAGGTCGTAGTCCCAGTAGTGTTCGCCGGTGGCCCAGAGCGCCAGCTTCAGGCGCTCCTCGCGTTCACGCAGCTGGGACACGTAGGCGCGCTCGCTGCGCCGCCGGAGTGTGGTCAGGACGGCCAGTGCGGCGACCAGCACCAGCACCAGGAGGAGGAATCCCAGCATCAGCAGGTCGGCGTGATCGGTCAAGGCACCCCCCTCGCCGCCTCCCCGCGGCCGAGGCAGTGTAATCCAGATACGAAAGCGGAAGTGCGCCGCGGCCACGCCGGTCGCGTTGCTACACTAGCGGCCCCTGATTCCGGTCATTCGCCTTGTCGCCGGCCCTGCCTGCCCTGCATGAAATAGAAGACGCCAGCCGCGCGCTGGGCCTCGGCGTCGGCGCGTCGGAACTGCACGGTTCGCTGTGCGGCTGGCTTGCCGGCGGCGGTGGCGACGGCGCGGACTGGCTGGGCAAGGTGCTGGCGGACGATGCCCGGCCCAGCGTCGTCGAGGGCAGTGCCCTGGACCGGATGGCGAAGGCCAGCGCGGCGCAGTTCGAGGACGGCAATTTCGGTTTCGCCCTGTTGCTGCCCGATGGCGACGCCGGCCTGGCCGAGCGCAGCGGTGCGCTGTTCGAGTGGTGCCGCGGGTTCCTCGGCGCATTCGGCCTGGCGGCGGGCAAGGACCCGCCGCTGTCGGAGGAAGGCAGCGAAGCGCTGGCCGATATCGCGCGCCTGGCCGCCGCGAAGCCGCAGGACGACGGTGACGAGGAGGACGAGCAGGCGCTCGTCGAGATCGAGGAATTCGTGCGCGTGGCGACCTTGCTGCTGCACGGCGACTGCGCACTCGGACCCCGGCACCGCAATTCCCTCAACTGACCGGCCCGCGGCCGGCGCCAACGCATTCCGCAAGACATGGCACGTATTCCTTCGATCCCGCGCACCCGCTACGCGCGCCGCCGCAGGCAGCTCATGCGCATGGCCGGCAACGACGCGATCCTGGTACTGCCCGCCGCGCCCGAGCGCGTGCGCAGCCGTGATACCCACTATCCGTACCGGCAGGATTCGGACCTGCTGTACCTGGCCGGCTTCCCGGAGCCGGAGGCCGTGCTGGTGCTGGTGCCCGGCCGCAAGCACGGCGAGAGCCTGCTGTTCTGCCGCGAGCGCGACCCTGACCGCGAGGCCTGGGACGGGCCGCGCATCGGCCCGGAGGGCGCGGTCGAGGCATTCGGCATGGACGACGCCTACGCGATCGACGACATCGACGAGATCCTGCCCGGCCTGCTCGAAGGCCGCACCCGGGTGTACTACCACTTCGGGCGCGACACCGACTTCGACCTCAAGCTGATCGGCTGGGTCAACCGCGTGCGCGCGCAGGTGCGGCGCGGCGCGCAGTCGCCGCACGAATTCCTCGAACTGGGCCACCTGCTCGACGAGATGCGCCTGTTCAAGACCGCCGACGAACTCAGGCTGATGCGCAAGGCCGCGCAGGTCACCGTGCTCGCGCATCAGGCGGCGATGCGCGCGGCGCGGCCGGGCGTGCACGAGTACGAGCTGCAGGCGGAGATCGAGCGCGTGTTCCGCGCCCACGACGGCTACCCGGCCTACGGCACCATCGTCGGTGCCGGCGCCAACGGCTGCGTGCTGCACTACATCGCCAACGCCGCGAAGGCGAAGGACGGCGACCTGGTGCTGGTCGATGCCGGCGCGGAGATCGGCGGCTACGCGGCCGACATCACGCGCACGTTCCCGGTCAACGGCCGCTTCGGCAAGGCGCAGCGCGCGCTGCACGACCTGGTCGGCGCCGCGCAGGCCGCCGCGCTGGCGCAGGCGCGGCCGGGCGTGCCGTACGCGGCCGGCCACGATGCCGCGGTCGAGACCCTGACCGAAGGCCTGCTCCGGCTGGGCCTGCTCAAGGGCAAGCTGGAAAAGAACATCGCCGACGGCAGCTACCGGCGCTTCTACCGCCACAAGACCGGGCACTGGATCGGCCTGGACGTGCACGACGTCGGTGATTACCGCATCGACGGCGAATCGCGCCTGCTCGAGCCGGGGATGGTGTTCACCATCGAACCGGGCCTCTACATCGCGCCGGATGACACCTCGGTCGCGGCGAAGTGGCGCGGCATCGGCATCCGCACGGAGGACGACGTGGCCGTCACCGAGGACGGCCACGAAGTGCTGACCGAAGGGCTGGCGCGCAGCGCCGACGAGATCGAAGCGTTCATGGCGGCACGGTAGCGCGGGCAGCCTGCCTGCGCGCCATCGCCGCGGGCATTCCGGCCTGCCTGAGGGAAGGCCGGGGCCTCCGCGCCGCCAGGGTCACCCCAGGTTCGCGAACTCCTCGCGGGTCAGGTTCACCGGTGCGTCGTCCGTGCACACCACGTCGTCCTCGATGCGGATGCCGCCGTACGGGCGGAAGGCGTCCACGCGCGACCAGTCGACGGCGTCGGCATGGCCGTCCTGCCTGAGTTTCTCCAGCAGCATGTCGATGAAGTACACGCCCGGTTCGATGGTCACCACCATGCCGGGCTCCAGCACGCGGGTCAGGCGCAGGAACGGGTGGCCGTCGGGCGGTTCGATCCTGCCGCCGGCGTCGGAGGCGGCGAAGCCGGCGACGTCGTGCACCTGCAGACCGATGCCGTGGCCCAGGCCGTGCGGGAAGAACGCGGCGCTCACGCCCTTCGCCAGCGCCTCCTCGGGCGAGACCTTGAGCACGCCGAAGTCCTTCAGCACCGCGGCCAGCGCCAGGTGTGCGTCCAGGTGCAGCTGCTTGTAGTCGGTGCCGGCGCGGACGTCGGCGCAGAGTTTCTGCTGCGCGACGTCGACCGCGTCGATCATCGACTGGAATTCGTCGGAAGCGTCGGCCGAGTAGGTGCGCGTGATGTCGCAGGCATAGCCGGCGTGGCTGGCACCGGCGTCGATCAGGAAGCTGCGCACCGGCTTGGGCGGCAGGCGCCCGAGTTCGGTGTAGTGCAGCACCGCGCCGTGCTCGTTGAGGGCGACGATGTTGCCGTAGGGCAGCTCGGTGCTGTCCTGGCCGGCAGCCTGGCAGTAGGCCAGGTGGATGCCGAATTCACTGGCGCCGGCGCGGAAGGCGCGCTCGGCGGCGCGGTGCGCGCGCACGCCGCGGCGCGTGGCCTCGCGCATCATCGCGATCTCGTACGGCGTCTTGTAGGCGCGCTGGTATTCGAGGTAGTCGACCACCGCCGGCGGGTTGTCGGGCTTGAACGCACCGTACTGGCCCAGTGCACTCTGCGGTTCGCCGAGGATCGCGCAGCGGGTGGCGTTTTTCGGCAGGTGCCGCTGCGCCTCGTCGGCGCTGCGGATCACGACCACGTCGAAGTGCTCCGGCCAGTAGCCGGACGGGGCTTCCGGCACCACGTGCCAGTAGTCGTGCGGCTGCAGGTAGACCAGCTTCGGCCGCTGTCCCGGCGTGTACACCAGCCAACTGCCGGGATTGCGGACCAGCGGCAGCCAGGCCTTGAACTGCGGATTGACGGCGTACGGGTAGTCGCGGTCGTCGAACACCTGGTAATGCAGGGTGCCGCTGGGCACGACGAGGTGGTCGAGGCCGGCGCGTTCGAGCGCGGTGTCGGCGCGTTGCTTGAGGACGTCCAGGTGCCCGGCGTACAGGGCGGCAATGTCTTGGGTCATCGGTGGGGTGCGATGGAAGTGTCCCGGCATTCTGCCGCAACCGCCATGCCGCTGCAGCGACACGGCGCGGAATGGCCCGTGCGCGGGCCGGGGCGATCGGGGCTATTCGTACTGGCCGCCGGGCGCCTCGATCCACTTCTGCAGCCGCGCCATGTGCCTGGGCGGGACGGCGATGAAGCGCAGGCCGATCCAGGCCTGGCCGGGGGCGCTGGCGCGGTCCATCCACAGCAGGTGCGCGCCGACCTCGATCGCCTCGCCCTTCCCCTGCTCGTCGGGCAGGGTGAACTGCAGCTGGTAGAGCGCGTCGTCGACGAGGCTTTCGTTCGCGATCAGCAGCATGCCGCTCTCGGACAGGTTGCCGATGTGGCCGACGACGCGCTCGGTCATCGCGTCGGTGACCAGGATGGTATCGGCGGCCTTGCGGCGGCGTGCGCGGCGGAACTCGTTGATCATTTCGACTCCAGCAGCGCCGGTTCGTCGCCACGGCCGGCAAAGCTGCGCAGCGCACTGACCGCCGCCTGCCAGGCGCGGTCGACCAGGCGCCCGCGTTCGGCGGTGACGATGCGTGCCTGGCCGGCGGTGATCATGCGCGCCAGGGTGTCGAGGGAATACTCGCCGACGCGCTGGCCGCGCTGGTTGACGAACAGCGCGTTGTCGGTGACCGGGCTGAACCAGGACAGGCGCCGGCGCACGAAATCGCCCTGCTGGTTGGTGACGAATTCGATCCAGGTGCCGAACGGCAGCACCCGCAGCTGTTCGTAGCGCCCCTGTTCCGCGGGCGTGCGCGGCGGCAGCTTCGGGCGCTTGGCCCTGGCGGGGTCCTCGCCAAGGCGCGCGCGCGCCTTGAGCTTGACCGCCAGCTCCGTGCGCGAAGCGGGATCGTCCTCGCCCTCGGGCACCGCCCGGGTGAGGCGCTGGGCGATGACGTCGGCTTCGTCGGCGTGGTAGCCGACCTGGGCCAGCGCCTCGGCCACGTGCGTGGTCAGCGCCGGGTCGGCGGGAGTGTCGTCGTTGCTGCAGGCGGCGACGATCTCCTGCGTGGCCTGCACCTGCCGCCGCCATTCCTCCGAACCTTCGCCCTGGCGCAGCAGCGTGAGGGTGAGCACGTCGGCCCAGGCCTGGTTGAGCAGGGCACGCACGAACTTGGCCAGGCGCCGCTCGCCGATGATCGCCGCGAGCGTCTCGCCGGCGCGGGTCTTGGCGACCTCCAGCTTCTCCTTGCCGCGCGCGGCCTCGACGTGGCGGCGCTCGAGCAGCTCGGCCTTGCGCACCTGCTCCTGCAGGTGGGATTCGAGCTTGTTGTTGCTGGCGTCGAAGACCGCCTCGTCGCCGTCGTAGTTCTCGACCACGTGGGTGACGGCCTGCTGCAGCGGCAGCAGCATCTGCGGGTCGTAGTCGTCCTTGTCCAGCCATCGGGCCGCGGACTCGGCGACGGTGTTGAGCAGCCGCCGTGCCGGGTGGTGGCCGCGGACGAAGAACGCGCGGTCCTGCAGCGCGACGCGCAGCAGCGGCAGCTGCAGCCGGCGGATCAGCGCGGCGCCGGGGGCGTCGGCCCGGATCTCTTCCTCGATCTGGCCGTAGAGCATCGACAGCAGTTCGAAGGTGTCGTTGTCGCGCTGCGACAGCGCCGCGCCCTTGCCGTGGCGCTGGCGGGCCTGGGCCAGCAGGGTCTGCTTGATGTCGTGCAGGCTGCGGTTGTTGCCGGTGGCCGAGGGCGGCTGCGCCTGCAGCACGCCCAGCGCCTGGAATACGTCGCCGGTGCTCAGCTCCTCGCGCGGCCCGGTCGGCCGGCTGGGCCGCAGCTTGCCGATGAGCGCGCGGCGCCCGGACATGAGCTGCTGCAGCATGTCCAGCGAGGCCTGCTCGTCGTCGCCGTCCGGGTCGTCCCAGGATTCGCCCATCCAGGCCGTATGCGGCCGCATCTGCGCGGATGCGGAGCCGCCGCGCGGCGGCGCGCGGCGCGCGCCTTCGCCGCGGTCCGAGACGCGTCGCCTGGGGTGGCCGCCGCTGGCACTGCCGTGATCGTCGCCGGGGCCTGGTTCCGGACCTGGACCCGGGCCCGATTCCGCTGCCGGCGGGCTGTCATCGCTCCGGGCCGCGTCGCCACGGCCACGGCCGTTGCCTGTCGCGCTGCCGGCCGGGGTTTCCGCCGCGCGCTGCGCCGTGGCGCGCGCGCGCACGGGGACGAAGGTCAGGCCGGGCAGGATGCCGGCGATGTCCATCGCCTCGTCCAGCTTCTCCAGGGTGCGTGCGTAGTTCGCCATCACCAGCCGGTCGAAGATGCGGTACAGCAGCAGCCGGGCCTCGTAGGGGACCTGCAGCGTCTGGCTGGCGCTGCGCATGGCGCGGCACAGCGCGCGCGGCCCCAGCGGGATGCGTTCGGCGTCGAAGGCCGGGCTGCCGGCCAGCACGCCGTAGCGCTGGCCCAGCAGGTGCAGCGGCAGCGCCGCGCGCGACTCCTGGCGGCTGGCGACCTCGCGCAGCACCGCGTCCTCGTCCATCACCTCGTCCTCGACCAGGCTCAGGGCGTGGAACGGCACGGGTTCTTCCCGTTCGGGCTTGGCGGTCACGGGCCTGGCGGTGCGGATCGCGGCGACGCCGGCTTCGAGCTCCTGCATGAAGCTCGGGATCAGGTCCGAGCGGTTCATGCGCAGCGTGCGCAGGGTCTGCATGTAGTTCGACTCGGCGCCCGGGTTGCGCGCCAGGTCCGCGAGCCGGAACAGCTCCTGTTCGAACTCCCGCAGCATGTTGCCGAGGCTGCCGTCGAGCTCGGCCGTGACCAGCGACAACGCCTGCTCGAGCGCCTTGCGCACGCGCCGCGGCAAGCCGGCCGCGGCGAGCGTGCGCGGCGTGGCATCGTTCGATGGTGTCGAAGCGGACATGGATTCGATTTGTGCTTCCCCCTGCCGCTGCTTCTTATCACGCCCCGCGGGCGAGGGCCAGCGTACGGATTCCAGGCGGGCCTGCGGCCATCGTTGCCGCCGCGCGATCGACGCTGACCCGCTCCGGGTCAGGCGTCGAGGAACAGGGCGATCACGTCGTTGCCGAAACGGCGGCCCAGCGCGGTCGGGACGACGTGGTCGCCGTCGACCTGCAGCCAGCCGCTGGCGGTTGCGCGTGCCAGCGGCGCGGCGATTGCGGCGCGCGGCAGCCCCGTGCGCGCCTCGAACTGCGCCAGGGTGAATCCTTCCACCAGCCGCAGCGCGTTGAGCATGTATTCGAACGGTCGCCGCGCGGGCTCGATCCGCTCCTCGCCGCCGATTGCCTCCGCCTTGCCGGCCACTGCCAGGTAGGCGGTCGGGTGCTTGCGTTTCCAGCGCCGCACGATCGCCTGCTCCGCGCCCAGCGTGAGCTTGCCGTGCGCGCCGGCGCCGATGCCCAGGTAATCGCCGAAGCGCCAGTAGTTGAGGTTGTGCGCGCACTGCCGGTCCGGACGCGCATAGGCGCTGACCTCGTACTGCGCGTAGCCGGCGTCGGCAAGCATCTGCTGGCAGCGTCCCTGCATGTCCCAGGCCGCGTCCTCGTCGGGGATGCCCTGCGGCGGTTTGGCGGCGAACACGGTATTGGGCTCCAGCGTCAGCTGGTAGTGCGAGACGTGCGCCGGCTGCAGCGCCAGCGCGCGCTCGATGTCGCGCTCGGCCATCGCCAGCGTCTGACCGGGCAGGGCGTACATCAGGTCGAGGTTGAAGTTGTCGTAGCCGGCGTCCTGCGCGAGTTTCACCGCCGCGTCCGCCTCGGCGCTGTCGTGGATGCGGCCCAGCCGTTGCAGCACCGCGTCATCGAAGGTCTGCACGCCGAAGCTCAGGCGGTTCACGCCGGCGGCACGGTAGTGCTCGAAGCGGCCATGCTCGGCGGTGCCCGGGTTGGTTTCCAGCGTGATCTCCAGCCCCGGCGCGAAGCGCAGGCGCGCGCTGGCGCCCTGCAGGAAGGCGTCGATCGCCGCGGCCGGGAACAGGCTCGGCGTGCCGCCGCCGAAGAACACGCTGTGCACCGTGCGGCCCCAAGCCAGCGGCAGGTCGAAGTCCAGGTCCGCCAGCAGGGCATCGACGTACTGGGCGAACGGAGGGGCGCCGCCGGCGCCGCGGAATTCGTGCGAGTTGAAGTCGCAGTACGGGCACTTGCGCACGCACCAGGGCAGGTGGACGTACAGCGACAGCGGCGGCGGAATGAGCATGGCGCCCTTCGGTCAATCGAGCAGTACAGGGCTGATACTGGCCCTGGGGCGGGCCGACCGAACAGCATTGGCGATGTCGCGGAAGAAGTCGGAGGGGCCGCCAAGATAGCTGATCCCGTGGTCCAAGAGTCGATGGAGTCGGCGTTTGCCGTCGGCGCGCTTCATGTAGATCAGAAGCCCCGACACGACTGCCTTGCGCTTGTCTTTGCAGTCGTCGTACACCAGCTCGTCGATGTCTTCGATGCGCAGGGTGCGCCAGCGATAGAATGTCATGAAATTGGCATATCGAAGTGTGCCCGCGGACCGGTCGATGACGGCACGCTGCAAGGCAATGGATGCGCCGATGGCCGAGACGAGTGCGGTAGTCGCCAAGGTGAAGATGGCGACTTCGACAGCGGACTCGCCGTCATAGAGCAGGCATCCACCGACGATGACAGCGGCGACCAGGCCAACCCCTCCCACGGTGAGGAACAGCTGCGGTTGCGTTCGGTAGCGGGAAATCTGTGACACGGTTGTCACGCTCCGGAGAAAGTTGCCAATCGGTCGGCCAGCAGTTTCATCGCCTGGCCGCGATGGCTCAGCTGGTTCTTGAGCACCGGCGGCATTTCCGCCGCGCTCTGCGCGCGAGTGGGGTCGAAGAACACCGGGTCGTAGCCGTGACCACCCTTGCCGCGTCGCGCATGAAGGATCAATCCGTCCCAGCGTCCCTCGATGATGATGGGCTGCGGGTCTTCGGCGTGTTGCAGCCATGCCAGCACGCAGATGAAATGTGCTGTACGCGCTTCATCGGGTACGTTGGCCAACTCTGCCAGCAGCTTGTCGATGTTGGCCTCTGCGTCGCCGTGGTTGCCGGCATACCGCGCCGAATACAGTCCGGGCGCGCCACCGAGCGCATCAACGCACAGCCCCGAGTCATCTGCCAGCGCCGGCAGCCCGGTCACACGCGCGGCATGGCGGGCCTTGAGCAGGGCGTTCTCTACGAAGCTCAGGCCGGTTTCCTCGATGTCGCCGACGTCCAGTTCGCCCTGCGCAATGCAGTCGATGCCGGCGTCGCCGAGCAACTGCCGGAATTCGGCGAGCTTGCCGGCGTTGCTGCTGGCCACCACGATGCGGGTCATGCGGGCGTTCCTGCGCCGTGCGCTACGACGCGATGCCGAGTGCCTCGCGCTGCGCGGCGAACAGCCGCGTGCAGCCCGCTTCGGCCAGCGCCAGCAGCGCGTCGAGTTCGTCGCGGCGGAAGGCGTGGCCCTCGGCCGTGCCCTGCAGTTCGATGAAGCCGCCGCCGTCGTTCATCACCACGTTCATGTCGGTGTCGCAGTCGCTGTCCTCGGCGTAGTCGAGGTCGAGCACGGGCACGCCGCGGTAGATGCCGACCGACACCGCGGCCACCGCGCCGACGATCGGCTGGCGGTTGCACGACGGCAGCTTGATCGCGCGCTTGTCGAGCAGGCCCTGCACTGCGTCGGCCAGCGCCACGTAGGCGCCGGTGATCGCCGCGGTGCGGGTGCCGCCGTCGGCCTGCAGCACGTCGCAGTCCAGGGTGATGGTGCGCTCGCCGAGCAGGCCGCGGTCGATGCAGGCGCGCAGCGAGCGGCCGATCAGGCGCTGGATTTCCAGCGTGCGCCCGCCCTGCTTGCCGCGCGCGGCCTCGCGGTCGCTGCGGGTGTGGGTGGCGCGCGGCAGCATGCCGTATTCGGCGGTCACCCAGCCCTCGCCCTTGCCGCGCAGGAACGCCGGCACGCGATTCTCGACGCTGGCCGTGCACAGCACGCGGGTGTCGCCGAAGCTCACCAGTACCGAGCCTTCGGCATGGCGGGTGAAGCCGCGTTCGATGCGCACCTCGCGCAACTGGTCGGGGCTGCGGCCGCTGGGGCGGGTAATCGAAGTCATCGGAGGCGCCGGAACAGGGCGCGTGAGTTTAGCAGGCGGGTCGGCGGCGACCGCCGCGTGCAGCGCCTGCTTCGCGCGCCGCCTGCGGCCGTCGCGGCGCGGGTGGCATACTTTCCGCCCGGGCGCCTGCCGCCGACAGTACGGAAACCCCGCATGATCCGCAGCATGACCGCCTTCGCCGCCGGCGAGCGCAGCACCGAATGGGGCACGCTCGGCTGCGAGATGCGCGCGGTCAACCACCGCTTCCTCGAGCTGGGCGTGCGCCTGCCCGATGAGCTGCGGCTGCTGGAGCCGGCGCTGCGCGAGCGCGTGTCGGCGCGGGTCGCGCGCGGCAAGGTCGACCTCACCCTGCGCCTGCGCGCGAGCGAAGGCGGCGGCAGCCTGCAGGTCAACGAGGCGCTGCTGCGGCAGCTGGGCGCGCTGGCCCGCGATATGGACGCGGACTTCCCCGCGCTGCGCACGCAGTTCACCGAACTGCTGCAGTTCCCCGGCGTCATGCAGTCGAAGGCGGGCGATCCCGCGGCGCTGCAGGCGCAGGCGCTGGCGCTGCTGGACGAGGTGCTCGACGACTTCATCGCCGCGCGCGAGCGCGAGGGCGGCAAGCTGGTCGCCGCGATCCTCGAGCGCGTCGACGGCATCGCCGCGCAGGCCGCGCAGGTCCGCACGCTGATCCCCGACATCCGCGCCGGCCAGCGCGCCAAGCTCGTCGCGCGCCTGGCCGAACTGGCCCAGGCCGCGGACCCCGGCCGCGTCGAGCAGGAGCTGGTGCTGTCGCTGCAGAAGCTCGACGTGGACGAGGAACTCGACCGCCTCGACAGCCACGTCGTCGAGATCCGCCGCATCTTCACCCAGGAAAAGCCGGTCGGCCGGCGCCTGGACTTCCTGCTGCAGGAGTTCAACCGCGAAGCCAACACCCTGGGCTCGAAGTCCGTCGACGCGCGCACCAGCAACATCGCGGTGGAGCTGAAGGTGCTGATCGACCAGATCCGCGAGCAGGTGCAGAACATTGAGTAGCCGGGAACCGGGAACCGGGAACCGGGAATGGGAAGCGCGTTCTTCCCGTGCCTGTGCGTGCCCGGGTATTGCCGCCCGCGAACGCACCGTGCCCGCACGGCTGCCGGTTTCTTTTACGATTTCCCTTCCCCGACTCCCGGTTCCCGGCTCCTGATGCGCGGCACCCTCTTCATCGTCGCCGCGCCCTCCGGCGCGGGGAAATCCAGCATCGTC
Source organism: Luteimonas lutimaris (assembly GCF_039537065.1). NCBI lineage: Bacteria > Pseudomonadati > Pseudomonadota > Gammaproteobacteria > Lysobacterales > Lysobacteraceae > Luteimonas > Luteimonas lutimaris. Next base: position 142,722 of record NZ_BAAAZU010000003.1, read on the forward strand.
AACGCCTGCCTGGCGCGCGATGCCAACGTCTGCCTGTCGATTTCCTACACCTCGCGCGCGCCGCGGCCGGGCGAGCGCCACGACGAGCATTACCACTTCGTCGGCAAGGACGAGTTCGCGCGCATGATCGAGGCCGGCGACTTTTTCGAGCATGCGCTGGTGCACGGCGACTGGAAGGGCACGGCGCGGCAGTCGGTGGAGCCGCAGCTGGCGGCCGGGCGCGACGTGCTGCTGGAGATCGACTGGCAAGGCGCGCGCCAGGTGCGCACGCAGGTGCCGGACGCGGTGGGCGTGTTCATCCTGCCGCCCTCGCGCCGTGCGCTGGACGAGCGCATGCGCAAGCGCGGGCAGGACAGCGAGGCCGTCATGGCCCGCCGCCTGGCCGCGGCGCGCGAGGAGATGTCGCACTACGCGGAATTCGACTACGTGATCGTCAACGAGCACTTCGACACCGCCGTCGACGAGATGTGCGCGATCTTCGCCGCCAGCCGCCTGCGTCGCGAGGTCCAGGCGCAACGGCACCGCGAGCTGATCGCGGCGCTGCTGGAAGGCGAGTAGGCGCAGCGCCCCCGAAGCTTTTGTGCAGGAGCGGCTTCAGCCGCGAGCTTGTGCCTGCAGGTCAAGTTCCCATCCCGCTTGTCCGCAAGACGGCGGGCGCGAAGCGGTTCCGGGTCCCCGGCCCCGGCCCGCTCCGGCCGAAACGCTCGCGGCTGAAGCCGCTCCTGCAGGCCACGCCGGTCCCCCGGATGCCGCAAGTCATTGATTTCAAGGCCGGCAGCTTGTGCAGGACACCGGCAGTCCCGTAAAATCCGCGGTCCCCTGTCTATTGAATCGACGGCCCGACCGGCCGCCGGGAGAGTTATGGCCCGCATCACCGTGGAAGATTGCCTGGAAGTCGTCGACAACCGCTTCGAGCTCGTCATGATGGCCGCCAAGCGCGCGCGCCAGCTGGCCAATGGCGTCGAGGCGCAGATCGACAATTCCGAGAACGACGACAAGCCGACGGTGCTCGCCCTGCGCGAGATCGCGGCCCGCCGCATCGACGAGGACTACATCGACGCCGTCGACAAGGCCGAGCGCGAGCGCAAGGAGCGCGAGGCGCTGGAATGGGCCGCCGCCGAGGTGGTCGCCGACGAGGACATGTCCAAGGGCGACGATCTGTAAAGCCGGGACCGGGGTCCAGGACCTGGGATCCGGAAAAGCGGATCCGGCGCTTCCCGCCCATGCCGGTTGATTTTGCGGCCCCGCGAATGCGGGGCCGTGTCATTCGTGGCCCCTGAACATCGCCGGCTGGGGACGCGTGAGTGGCCTTTGGCGCTTCCGAAACCCGGGTCCCGATTCCCAAATCCCGGCATTTGGCCTTAGGCTCGTCCCATGACCCCCGCCGAGCCTGCCCATCTCGAGCACCCGCTGCCCGCGGACGATGCGATCCCGGACTACGTCCAGGACCTGGAGCGGGCCACCGACTACCTGACGGCCGAGCAGCGCGCGCTGCTGCGCCGGGCCTGGGCGGTGGGCGCGGCGGCCCATGCCGGCCAGATGCGCAAGTCCGGCGAGCCCTACATCACCCATCCGGTAGCGGTGGCGCGAGTGCTGGCCGAGCAGAACGTCGACGTCGAGACCCTGGTCGCGGCGATCCTGCACGACACCATCGAGGACACCCCGGTCGACCGCGCGCAGCTGGCCGCGGAATTCGGCGAAACCGTGGCCGAGCTGGTCGACGGCGTCACCAAGCTCGACAAGCTCAAGTTCCAGGACCGCCAGGAAGCCGCCGCGGAAAGTTTCCGCAAGATGCTGCTGGCGATGGCGCGCGACCTGCGCGTGATCCTGATCAAGCTCGCCGACCGCCTGCACAACATGCGCACCCTGGGCGCGCAGGGCGAGGAGGCGCGCCAGCGCATCGCCCGCGAGACGCTGGAGATCTACGCGCCGATCGCCCAGCGCCTGGGCATGAACCTGATCAAGACCGAACTGCAGGACCTGGGCTTCCGCGCGCTGCATCCGATCCGCCACGCGGTGCTGGAAAAACGCATCCGCGCCCAGCCGCTGGTGCGGCGCGAGGCGCTGGCGCGGATCGAGGCGCAGCTGGCGCAGAAGCTCGCCAACGAGGGTCTGGAGTCGCGGCTGGTGAGTCGCGTCAAGTCGCCGTGGAGCATCTACAACAAGATGCAGGCCGAAGGAAAAACGTTCACCCAGGTGATGGACGTGTTCGGCTTCCGCGTCATCGTCGGCACCGTCGCCGACTGTTACCACGCGCTGGGCGTGGTGCATTCGGTGTACAAACCGCTGGACGGCCGCTTCCGCGACTTCATCGCCATCCCCAAGGCCAACGGCTACCAGTCGCTGCACACGGTGCTGTTCGGTCCCTACGGCTCGCCGATCGAGGTCCAGATCCGCACCGCGGAGATGGACCTGATCGCCGAACGCGGCATCGCCGCGCACTGGACCTACAAGCACGGCGGCGAGGCGCCCAACAGTGCGCAGGTGCGCGCGCATTCGTGGATCCGCAGCCTGCTCGAATCGCAGCGCGGCACCGGTTCGTCGCTGGAGTTCCTGGAGAACGTCAAGGTCGACCTGTTCCCGGACGAGGTGTACCTGTTCACGCCCAAGGGCGACATCATGGCGCTGCCGCGCAACTCCACCGCGCTCGACTTCGCCTACGCGGTGCACACCGACGTCGGCAACCAGGCGGTGGCCGCGCGCGTGGACCGCAAGCTGGTGCCGCTGCGCACCAAGCTGGCAAGCGGGCAGAAGGTGGAGATCGTCACCGCCAAGTCGTCCAGCCCCAAGCCGCAGTGGCTGGAGTTCGTGGTCACCGGCAAGGCGCGCACCGCGATCCGCCACCAGCTCAAGCACCTGGAGCACGAGGATGCGATGCAGCTGGGCCACCGCATGCTCGACCGTGCGCTGGAGGAGCGCGGCAGTTCGCTCGAACGCCTGCCGCCCGCGCGCCTGGACGCCTACCTGGGCGAACTGCGCTACCCGCGGCTGGAAGAGCTGCTGGCCGACATCGCGCTGGGCAACCGGATGCCGGCGCAGGTGGCGCAGGCGCTGACCCGCGACGAGGGCGGGACGCTCGATCTCGACACCGCCGCCATGCCGCGCAGCGGCGACAAGATCCTGATCACCGGCAACGAGCGCGGCATCATCACCTTCGCCTCGTGCTGCATGCCGATCCCCGGCGACGACATCATGGGCTACCACACCACCGGCCGCGGGATCATGGTGCACCGGCTCGAGTGCCCGAACGTCGCCGACTACCGCAAGTCGCCCGAACGCTGGGTGTCGATCGGCTGGGACCGCGACGTCAGCGGCGACTTCGGCGCCGCGCTGCGGGTGGAAGTCGACAACAGCCCGGGCGTGCTGGCGCAGGTGGCCGCGGCGATCGCCGGCGCGCACTCCAACATCGATGGCGTCGAATACCTGGAGCGCGACACCAACGTCGCCGCGATCCGGTTCTCGATCGAGGTCAAGAACCGCAAGCACCTGGCCGACGTGATCCGGCGTACGCGGCGGCTGCAGGTGGTGCACGGGGTGCAGAGGTTGTAGAGCAGCCGGGACTCGGGATCCGGGATCCGGGACTCGGGACTCGGAGGAGCGGGCCGCTGCACCGCGTTTCCCGTCGCGGGTTACGCTCCTGGTCCAGCGAGTCGTGCGTCCCGCCTTTTGCGTTTACGATTTCCCGAGTCCCGAGTCCCGAGTCCCGAACTCGCCGGCCCCCCGACTCCCCATTCCCATCCACAACTCCCGGTACCCATGCGCCAGCCCATCCAGACCGACAAAGCCCCTGCCGCCATCGGCCCGTACTCGCAGGCCGTGCGCTGCGGCGACACCGTGTACCTGTCCGGCCAGATCCCGATCGACCCGGCCACCGGCGAGCTGGTCGCCGGCGACATCGTCGCGCAGGCGCGGCGCGCGTTCGACAACCTCAAGGCCGTGTGCGAGGCGGCGGGCGGTTCGCTCGACGACATCGCCCGCGTGGGGCTGTACCTGACCAACCTGGGCCAGTTCGCGGAGGTCAACGCGGTGATGGCCGGGTACTTCAGCCAGCCGTACCCGGCGCGCTCGACGATCGAGGTGTCTGCGCTGCCCAAGGGCGCGGCGTTCGAGGTCGACGCGGTGATGGTGGCCGGCTGATCCGACACCGCCGTCCCTGCAGGAGCGGCTGAAGCCGTTCCTGCAAGCGCCTCAAGGCATCAAGCGCATCGCACTGGGCGTGCGCCCGGTCCAGCGCTTGAACGCGCGCCGGAACTCGCGCGCATCGCGGAAGCCGACGCTGGCACCGACCTGGGCGATCGGCAGGTCGCTGCCGCGCAGCAGTTCGCGCGCTCGCTCGCTGCGCACCTCGTCATGCAGCCGGCGGAAGCCGCTGCCGGCCGCGACCAGCTGCCGGCGCAGGGTGCGCTCGGTCAGGTGCAGCTCCGCGGCGATGTCGCCCAGCCCCGGGTTTTCGTGCAGGCGCGCGCGCAGCAGCTGGCGTACCGCGACCACGATCTCGTCGCTGGCCGGCCCGCGTGGCATCTGCGCCCGGCACAGCGCCAGTGCCTGCTGCGCGCTGACCGGGTTGTAGGCCGGCAGGCGGCGCGACAGCCAGGCCGGGTCGACCAGCTCGCGGTTGCGCGGCATGTCGAACCGCACCTCGCATTCGAACAGCGTCTCGTACTCGCTCGCGTAGGCGGGAGCGGGGTAGGCCAGCTCCAGCCGCAGCGGGCGGAAGGCCGGGCCGACCAGGCCGCGGCACAGCATCAGCGTGCTGGCGAACAGTTCCTCGCACAGGAACGGGAGGATCGCGTCCTCCGGCGCGCGCGGGCTGGCCACCAGCGCCAGCGTCCGCGGGTCGGAGGCGTCCAGCTCCAGGTCCATCAGGCTGCCGGACACCGGGGTGTACTGCAGGCCGATCGCCACCGCGTCGCCGAAGGTGCGGGCGGTCATCATCGCCAGCCCGAGCAGGCCGAAGTTGCCGATGGTCTGCTGCCGGCCCAGGCGCAGGCCGACGTCGGCGTCGGGCAGGTCCCGCAGCGCGCGCTGCACCACGCGGCTGGCCTGGCGGTAGGACACCCGCACCGAGGCGTCGTCGACCTGGGCCCGGGCCAGGCGCAGGCCGGCGAACCAGTGCTCGCAGGCGATGCCGTGCTCCTCGGCCATCAGGCACAGGCCGGAGAGGATGTTGGTGGCGATGCTCGCGGTGGTCAGGCGCGGGTCGACGGCGTCGCGGTTCATGCGGTTTCGGCCAGTTTGTCCGGTTTGCCCCCCATGAGTATGCCGCCAATACCCTCCTCGGGCACGCTCCATACGGCCGAGACTGTTGCGGGGAGGGCCGCCGACGTGCGCCGGCCGGGAGGATGCGACCGATGTGGAAGACGACGCTGTTGACGTTCGCCGCCTGCGGGCTGCTGGCCGCCTGCGGCCGCGGCCAGGAAGCCGTCGCGCCGCCGGCCGCCGATGCCAGCTACCAGAAGGTGCTGCAGCAGCAGCTGCTCGATGCCAGTCCCGGTGACGTCATCGAGATCCCCGCCGGCCGCCATGCCTTCGACCGCAGCCTCAGCCTGCGCGTGGACGGGGTGACGATCCGCGGCGCCGGCATGGACCAGACCGTGCTCAGCTTCAAGGGCCAGCGCAGCGGCGCCGAGGGGCTGATCGTCAACGCCGACGACTTCACCCTGGAGAACCTCGCCATCGAGGACAGCAAGGGCGACGGGGTGAAGGTCAACGAAGGCGAGAACATCACCATCCGCGGCGTGCGGGTGGAATGGACCAACGGCCCGCACACGGACAACGGCGCCTACGGCCTGTACCCGGTGCAGACCCGCAACGTGCTGATCGAGGACTCGGTGGTGATCGGCGCGTCGGACGCGGGCATCTACGTCGGCCAGTCGCAGGACGTGGTGGTGCGACGCAACCGCGCCGAGAAGAACGTGGCCGGGATCGAGATCGAGAACTGCATCCGCGCCGACGTGCATGACAACGTCGCCACCGGCAACACCGGCGGCATCCTGGTGTTCAACATGCCCGACCTGCCGCAGCCGGGGCATACCACGCGCGTGTACGACAACCGGATTGTCGCCAATAACCACGACAACTTCGGCCGCAAGGGCACGGCGGTGGCCGCGGTGCCGGCGGGCTCGGGCGTGGTGATCATGTCCAACGACGAGGTCGAGATCTTCAACAACGAGATCGCCGACCACAGGACCGCCAACGTGCTGATCGCCAGCCACTATTCGGCCGGCTACGACAGCAAGTACAAACCGTCGGCGGCCTTCGACCCGTATCCGGAGCAGATCTTCATCCACGACAACCGCTTTTCGGGCGGCGGCGGTTCACCCGACGGGCTGGACCTGAAGGCGCTGAAGGTAGCGATGTTCGGCCTGCGCGGGAATTTCCCGGACGTGTTCTGGGACGGCTACGCCAATCCGGAGCGCACCGAGGGCCCGCAGATCTGCGTGCAGGGTGCCTCGGGCGTGGTCAACGCCGATGCGCCGAACAAGTTCAAGAACCCGACTTCCGATGCGAAGCCGTTCGACTGCACGCTCGATCCGCTGCCGGCGGTGGAGCTGACGCAGGCTTGAGCGCCGGGATGGCTGGCCGACTTCAATACCGTCGTTCGCGCGGCTTCCAGCAGGCGAATGCCTGGCCAGGCGGGAAGCCGGTGATTTCGCTTGCCCCCGACCGCGGTGCGCGATCGAACGCGCACGGTGGAGGCAGCTGGCTTCCCGCTTTCGCGGGAATGACGGTGCGCGGGCTGCTCGGCGCGTTCGTCCTGTGCCTCGCCGCCTGCACGCAGGCACCCAGGCCGGTGACTTTCCACGCCGACGGCTACCCGGAGCAGCTCAGCGACTGGAACGTGGTCTACCGCGACGGCGACGCGCTGGCGCTCAACGACCGGGTGGTGCCGTTCGACCTCAACACCCCGCTGTTCAGCGACTATGCGCACAAGCTGCGCACGGTGTGGATGCCCGAGGGCACCAGCGCAAGCTACGAGCCGCGCGAGGCGCTCGACTTCCCGGTCGGCACCATCATCAGCAAGACCTTCTTCTACCCGCTCGCGGACGGGAAGGACGCGGTCGCGCGTACCGAGGACACCGCGCACGACCGCGCCGGCGAGGGGCTGGACCTGCGCCACGTGCGCATGATCGAGACCCGCCTGCTGGTGCGCCGCGAACAGGGCTGGGTGGCGATCCCCTACGTCTGGAACGACGCCCAGACCGAGGCCACCCTCGACCGCACCGGCGCCGACGTGCCGCTGCAACTGGTCGCCGCCGACGGCAGCCGCGAGGACTTCGTCTACGAGGTGCCCGACCAGAACCAGTGCGCGGGCTGCCACGCCAGCAACAACACCACGCGCGACATCAAGCCGCTCGGGCCGAAGGCGCGGCACCTCGACAAGGACTACGACTACGCCGGGGGGCGCGAGAACCAGCTCGCGCACCTGCAGCGGATCGGCTACCTGCGCGGCGTCCCGGCCGACGGCGTGCCGCGCAACGCCGACTGGCGCGACGCGGCGCACGCCAGCCTCGACGCCCGTGCGCGCGCCTACCTCGACATCAATTGCGGCCACTGTCACAACGAGCACGGCCCTGCGGATACCTCGGGCCTGTGGCTGGACGCCGGCGAACATCCGCCGCGGCACCTGGGCCTGTGCAAGCCCTCGGTGGCCGCGGGGCAGGGGACGGGCGGGCATCGTTTCGATATCGTGCCCGGGGACGCCGACGCGTCGATCCTGGCCTTCCGCATGGGCAGCGACGACCCTGGCGTGCGGATGCCGGAGGTCGGCCGCGACGTGGTACATCGTGAGGGCGTCGAACTGATCGCCGCCTGGATCGCGGCGATGGAAGGAGATTGCGACAGGGGTTGAGCCGGATGCGGCATTGCCGCGTCCGCGACATGCAAAACGTGCAGCACCATCCACCGGGGAAGGGAGAGAACGCGATGTCGCTGAAACAAGGAGTCCTGTGTACCTGCCTGCGCCGCGCCATCGTCGGTGCGTGCGCGCTGCCGCTGGCGGCACTGGCACAACAGCCACCCGAAGCACCCGCGCAGGCGCAGCCGGCGGCCGAAACCGCGCCGGCCGACGCCACCCAGACGCTCGACCGCATCATCGTCACCGCGCAAAGCCGCGAGCAGGAGCTGCAGGACGTGCCGATCGCGCTGCAGGTGATCGACGCGCAGATCATCGAAGACGTCGCCGCCGAGGACCTGGGCGACCTCGACAGCTTCGTGCCCGGGCTGGTGGTCGACAGCCAGCAGCCCACGCAGCCCAACTTCGAGCTGCGCGGCATCAGCACCAGCGACTTCGGCATCGGCACCGACCCGGCCGTGGGCGTGTACGTGGACGGCGTCTACGCCGGCCGTGGCGGCGGCGTGCTGCTGCCGTTCACCGACGTCGAGCGCATCGAGGTACTCAAGGGCCCGCAGGGCACCTTGTTCGGCCGCAATACCGCCGCCGGCGCGATCTCGATCATCACCCGCAAGCCGGGCAACGAGCAGGAGGCGCGCGCGAAGCTGCGCCTGGGGAATTACGGCAAGCAGTACTTCGAGGCGATGCTCAACCAGCCGGTGGGCGAGGACTCCGCGTTCCGCATCAACGGTCTGTTCAACCACAGCGACGGCTGGATCAACGACGCGGTCACCGGCGAGCACCTCAATCCCGAGAACAACTGGGCCACGCGCGCGGCGTTCCGTACCCGCTTCGGCGACAACACCACCGCCACGGTCAGCTGGGACCATGAGAGCCTCGACCAGCGCGCGCAGGTGACCACCGGTATCGTCGCGCTGCCGCCGGCGCCCGCCACGCCGACGCTGCCGATCGACGAGTCCGCCTATCTCGACCCGCGCAAGATCCCCACCGCCAACGATGCGGTCGGCAGCAACGAGTTCCGCCGCTTCGACGGCGTGACCCTGATCGTCGACCATGCCTTCGAGTGGGGCGGCCTGACCTCCACCACGTCGTGGCGCGACTACGACGCGGCCAACGCCGCGGTCGACGAGGACGGTACCAACCGCCTCGACCTGTACGTGGACTCGACCAACACCGAGAGCAACACCAGCGTCTACCAGGAGTTCAAGTTCAACGGCAGCAGCGACCGGCTGGACTGGGTCGCCGGCGCCAGCTACTTCAGGGAGAAGGCCGACCAGACCAGTGAGGTCAACACGTATACCGACGCGGTTGACACCATCGTGCGCAACCTCGGCATGGCACCGACGCCGACCGGCACCCTGTTCGGCTACGTCGACCAGCAGCTGCAGGCCTTCGGCGTCCCGCTTACGCTGATGGGGCACCGCTGGAACGAGCGCTTCACCAACACTGCCGACACCCGCGCCTATGCGCTGTTCGGCGACGTGATCTGGCATGCCACCGATCGCCTCAACCTCACCTTCGGCCTGCGCTACACGCGTGACGAGAAGGACTTCAGCTGGCTCAATACGCAGCGCACCGCGCCCACGCTGGATGCCACCCTCGACCAGCTCGAGGCGATGGGCTTCTTCGCCCTGGCGGGGATCCCGAAGGAGACCTTCGTCTTCGACGTCGCCTTCATCGACCCGCCGGCGATGCTCAACAAGGGCGTGCTCAACAGGACGTCGCAGTCGTGGACCGACCTGTCGCCCCGCTTCGTGGTCGACTACCACTTCAACGACGACACCATGGGCTACGCCTCGCTGGCCAAGGGCTACAAGGCCGGCGGCTTCAACTCGCTGCAGATCGACAGCGAGTTCGACAACGAGGACGTGTGGAACTTCGAGACAGGCATCAAGCAGGCTTTCCCCGACCTGCGCCTGAGCTACAACGCGTCGGCGTTCTACTACGTCTACGACAACCGGCAGGCGGTGCGGCTGGACATGACCACGGCGATCCCGCGCTACGTGGTCGACACCTCGGACCTGGAGGCCTTCGGCCTCGACTTCGATACCCGCTGGCAGGTCACCGATGGCCTGGCGCTGGATTTCAACGCCTCGTACATCGATTCGACCTACAAGGACTACGTCACGCCGGAGGGCGTCGACGTGAGCGGCCAGCCGACGGGCATCCCGAAGTGGTCGGCGGCGGTCGGCATCGACTACCTGTGGCGCATGAACGACGCCGGCGACCTGCGCTTCACCCTGCGCCACGCCTACCGCGGTGCGACGCGTTGCAGCGACGAATCGCAGTCGCAGGGCACCTGCGGCATCAGCCCGGCGCTCGACCTGGGCGAGTCGCAGCAGCTGACCAACGCGCGCATCGCCTGGACGTCGGCGCAGGGCCACTGGACCTGGGCGCTGTACGGCCGCAACCTGCTCGACAACCAGTACATCAACTCGCTGGGCACCTACGGCAAGACGGTGCTGGGCACGGTGGGCGCGCGCGTCACCGAGCCGCGCACGTACGGCGTCGAGGTCGGGGTGAAGTTCTGAAGGCTCCGGACCGCGCGCCGTTTCACGGCGGCGCGCGGTTCACTCGCGGTTCGGCGCGCGGGGCACGTAGTCCGAGCCTTCCTCGCGGTCCCGGTACAGCGCCGCGCGCACCAGCAGCATCAGCGTGATCGGGGTGGTCACGGTGAGGAATACCCCGATCAGGATCTCGTTGAAGATCGGCCGCGCGTTCAGCACCGAAAAGCAGGTGATCGAGCCGGCCAGCATGCAGAACGTGCCCAGCGTGGTGCCCAGCGTGGGCGCGTGCACGCGCTGGTAGAAATTCTTCAGCCGCAGCAGGCCGAGCGAGCCGATGAAGGCGAGCAGCGCGCCCGACAGCACCAGGATCGCGACCACGATCGCCGCCCACGGCGGCAGGGCGTCGAGGTGGTTCATTCGATCACCTCGCCGCGCATCAGGAACTTGGCCAGCGCCATGGTGCTGGCGAAGCCCAGCAGCGCGATGACCAGGCCGGCTTCGACGTACAGCAGGCTGCCGGTGCGGATGCCGATGGTGAGCAGCAGGATCATCGCGTTGACGTACAGCGCGTCCAGCGCCACCACCCGGTCCTGCGCGCGCGGCCCGCGCACCATGCGGATGATCGAGAAACCCATGCCGAACAGCAGCAGGATCTGCGCGAGCGTGATCGCGACGGCGAGCAGCGCGTGGCTCATTGGAAGATCTCCAGCAGGGGGCGCTCGTAGCGCTGTTGGATCGTGTTGATCCAGGTCTGCTCGTCGACCAGGTCGAGCACATGGATCAGCAGCACGTTCCCGGCCGGGTCGTAGCTGACCCAGATGGTGCCGGGCGTGGAAGTGATGATGCAGGCCAGCACGGCCAGGCCGTGGTGGTCGGTCAGCGCCAGCGGGATGGCGACGAAGCCCGAGCGCGCCTGGCCGGCGCCGCGCAGGATCAACCGCGCGACCGCGAAGTTCGAGCGCACGATGTCGAACACCACCCGTGCCAGCAGCCGCGCCGCCAGCGGATAGTTGCGGATGCGGGCCTTGGGTGGGCGCAGCATCGCGAACACCTTGCCCAGCAGCAGCCCGAGCATCACGCCGAGCACGATCGTGCCCGGCGCCAGGCTCTGGTTGAACACCAGCCACAGCGTCGCCAGCACGGCCGACAGCAGCGGGTAGGGCAGCAGGCGCCGGATCATGGCCGCATTTCCGCGGGTGGCAGCACGCCGTGGACGTAGTTGCCCGGGTCGTGCAACTGGCGCGCGGCGGCGTCCAGGTAATCCAGCGGCGCCTGCACGACGACCGTCAGCAGCAGGCACAGTCCCAGCAGCAGCGCGATGGCGCCGATCTCGGTGACGCGCGCCTGCGGGAAGCGGCGGTCGGTTTCGGCCCAGAAGATCTGGATGCCGGCGCGGCACAGCGCGATCACCGTGCAGAAGCCGGCGATGATGACCAGCGCGAACAGCGCGTGCGTGCCCGGACGCGTCGGCGCCTCGAGCATCGGCGCGAGCATCGCGAACTTGGCCAGGAAGCCCGACAGCGGCGGCAGCCCCGCCAGCAGCAGCGCGCAGGCCGTGAAGCTCACGCCCAGCATCGCGACCGGCGCCGGGATCACGGTACGGCTCTCGTCCTCGTCGGCGTACAGGTCGTCGCTGCGCACCTCGCTGCCAACCGGCTCGTAGGGTTCGAGTGCGAGCGCGTCGTCGGCTTCCTCCTCGCCTTCCGGCGCGAGCAGGCCGGCGACCAGAAACAACGCGGCGATGCCCAGCGTGGAGATCACCAGGTACGCCAGCGCCCCGGCGGTGACCGCCGGCTGCTGCAGGCCGACCGCGCCCAGCAGCGTGCCGGAGGAGATGACGACGTTGTAGCCGGCCAGCTTGCCCAGGTCGCGCGCGCCGAGCATGCCGACCACGCCCGCGACGATCGTGGCGATGCCGCCCCACAGCAGCCAGTCGGCGCCGAAATGGCTGGACGCCGGCCCCGCGCCGTCGCCGAACAGCAGCAGCCCCAGCCGCAGCAGCACGTAGATGCCGACCTTGGTCATCACCGCGAACATCGCCGCGACCGCCGGCGCCGAGGCCGCGTAGGTACGCGGCAGCCAGAAGCCCAGCGGCCACATCGCGGTCTTGATCAGGAACGCGATGCCCAGGATCGCCGCGCCCGCGTGCAGCAGCGCGCGGGTCTTCTCGGGCACGGTCGGGATCAGTTCGGCCAGCGCCGCCATGTTGAGCGTGCCGGTGACGCCGAACACCAGGCTCACGCCAAGCAGGAACAGCATCGACGCGGTCAGGTTGACCACGATGTAGTGCATCCCCGCGCTCACCCGCCGCGCGCCCGAACCGTGCAGTGCCAGCCCGTAGGACGCGGCCAGCAGCACCTCGAAGAACACGAACAGGTTGAACAGGTCGCCGGTCAGGAACGCGCCGTTGAGTCCCATCAGCAGGAACTGGAACAGCGGCTGGAAGTAGTTGCCGCGCTGCTGCCAGCGCCCGAGCGCGGCCGGCAGCGCCGCCAGCGCGACGACCGAACTCAGCAGCAGCATCAGCGCCGACAGCCGGTCGCCCACCAGCACGATGCCGAAGCGCGCCGGCCAGTCGCCGAGCCGGTAGACGGCGGTGGTGACCGTGTCGCCACCCTGGCCCGCGGCGGCGAGCAGCAGCGCCGTTGCCACGCCCACCAGCGCCAGGCACGAGGCCATGCTCAGCGTCGCCACCAGGCGCTGGCGGCGTTCGCCGGCCAACAGCTGCAGGGCCGCCGCCAGCAGCGGCACCACGATCGGCGCGATGAGCAGGTGCTGGCTCACGGCGTGCCGTCCCCGCCGTCGACGTGGTCATTGCCGTTGAGCCCGCGCGAGGTCAGCAGCACCACCAGGAACAGCGCGGTGGTGGCGAAGCCGATCACGATCGCGGTCAGCACCAGGGCCTGCGGCAGCGGATCGGCGTACTGCGCGATGCCGTCGGCGGCCTTGCGCAGCACCGGGTCGGCGCCGGTACGCAGGCCGCCGATGGAGAAGATGAACAGGTTGACCGCGTAGGAGACCAGGGTCAGCCCGATGATCACCTGGAAGGTGCGCGGCCGCAGCAGCAGCCACGTGCCCGAGGCGACCAGCACGCCGATGGCGATTGCGAGCACCAGCTCCATCAGTTACCTCCCTCCGGTTCGATCGTCCCTTCCGCGGTCACGATGGTTCCGCCGCGCGGCCGCCGCAGCGACTGGTGCGCCAGCGCGACCAGCATCAGCGTGGTCGCGCCGACCACCAGGCAGAACACGCCCAGGTCGAACAGCACCGCCGATGCGAGCGGGATCCGCCCCAGCAGCGGCAGGTCGGCGTACTGGAAGTGCGAGGTCAGGAACGGATGGCCGGCCAGCAGCGAACCCAGCCCGGTACCGGCCGCGAGCAGCAGGCCGGTGCCGATCCAGCGCACCGGCAGCACGCGCAGGTGGGTCTCGACCCAGCGCGCGCCGCGCGCCATGTACAGCAGGATCAGCGCCACCGACACCGTGATGCCCGCGGCGAAGCCGCCGCCGGGCAGGTCGTGCCCGCGCAGGAACAGGTGCATGCCGAACAGCAGGATCACCGGGAACATCAGCTGCACGATCAGGCCCGGGATCATCAGGTAGTCGGCGGTCGACTGGTCGATGAGGCTGTCCGACCCGGCCGGGTCATGCACCGAGTTCCTGCGCTGCAGGCGCAGCGCGTCGATGCTCTCGGCCGCCGGCCGGAAGCGGCGCAGCAGCACGAACACCGTCAGCGCCACGATCGCCAGCACGGTGATCTCGCCGAGCGTGTCGAAGCCGCGGAAGTCCACGAGGATCACGTTCACCACGTTGCGGCCGCCGCCTTCGGTGTAGGCGCGCTCGAGGAAGAAATGCGAGATCGAATCGGCCACCGGATGCATCATCACCGCGTACGCCAGGCTGGCCACGCCGGCGCCGACGGCGCTGGCGACCAGCAGGTCGCGCCAGCGCCGGGCGCGGGTCAGCGGCGCGTCGGGCGACATGCCCTGGATGCGCTTGGGCAGCCAGCGCAGGCCGAGCAGGATCAGGATCGTGGTCACCACCTCCACCAGCAGCTGGGTCGCGGCCAGGTCGGGCGCCGACAGCCACACGAAGCTCACGCACGACACCAGGCCGGCACCGCCGGCGAGGATCAGCGCCGCCAGCCGGTGGAACTTGGCCTGCGTCGCCGCGCCGATCGCGCAGGCCGCGCCCAGCACCCACAGCAGCGCGAATGCCGGGTCGATGCCCGACCAGTCCGCCGGCACGGTGTCGAACGGTGCGGTGGTCGCCGCCAAGGTGGCCGCCGCCAGCGCCACCAGCACGATCAGCAGCAGCTGCGGCTGCAGCCGGTTGTGCGGGAAGAAGCGCGCCAGCCAGGCCGGCAGGTCGGCGGCGAATACCGCCAGCGCGCGCTCGAACAGCCGCTTGCCGCTGATCCACCCGATCAGCGGCGTGCGCTCGCAGCGCCTGAAGTAGCCGAGCAGCGCCACGTACAGCAGGCAGCCGCTGATGAAGGCGACGATGCTCATCTGCAGCGGCGCGGTCCAGCCGTGCCAGATCACCAGACTGTAGGCCGGTGTCTGCGCCCCCAGCACCGCGCGCGCGGCCGCCTGCAACGACGGCCCGATCACCTGCGCCGGCAGGATGCCAACCAGCAGGCAGGCCAGCGCCAGCAGGCCGATCGGGACGCGCATCCAGCGCGGCGGTTCGTGCGGCTGGCGCGGCAGCCGCGTCGATACCGGGCCGAAGAACACGCCGCGCACGAAGCGCAGCGAATAGGTCACGCCGAACGCGCTGGCCGCGATCGCCATCAGCACCGGCACCACGTCGGCCAGCATCCCGCGCTGCGCGGCCAGCGTCTCGGCGAAGAACATCTCCTTCGACAGGAAGCCGTTGAGCAGCGGCACGCCCGCCATCGCCGCGCCGGACACCACCGCCAGCATCGCGGTGATCGGCATGAAGCGGCGCAGCCCGCCGAGTTCGCGCAGGTCGCGCGTGCCGGCCTCGTGGTCGACCGCGCCGGCGGCCATGAACAGCGAGGCCTTGAACGTGGCGTGGTTGACGATGTGGAAGATCGCCGCCACCACGCCCAGCGCGCTGCCCATGCCGACCAGCATCGTGATCAGGCCCAGGTGGCTGATCGTCGAATACGCCAGCACCGCCTTGAGGTCCTGCTGGAACATCGCCGCGTACGCGCCCAGCACCAGGGTGACCATGCCGGCGCCGCCGACGATCCAGAACCACTGGTCGGTACCGCCAAACACCGGCCACAGGCGCACCAGCAGGAACACGCCGGCCTTCACCATCGTCGCCGAATGCAGGTAGGACGACACCGGCGTCGGCGCCGACATCGCCTGCGGCAGCCAGAAGTGGAACGGGAACTGTGCGCTCTTGGTCAGTGCGCCCATCAGCACCAGCAGCAGCGCCGGCGTGTACAGCGCATGCCCGCGCACCAGGTCGCCGGCGGCGAGGATCGCGTCGAGGTCGTAGCTGCCCACGATGTGGCCCAGCAGCAGCGCGCCCGCCAGCAGGCACAGGCCGCCGCCGGAGGTGACGATCAGCGCCATGCGCGCGCCGTCGCGCGCCGAGGCGCCGTTGTTCCAGTAGCCGATCAGCAGGAACGAGAACAGGCTGGTCAGTTCCCAGAAGAACACCAGCTGGATCACGTTGCCGGACATCACGATGCCCAGCATCGCGCCCATGAAGGCCAGCAGCAGCGTGAAGAAGCGCGACAGCGGGTCGTCGGGCGACATGTAGTAGCGCGCGTAGACGCCGACCAGCATGCCGATGCCACTCACCAGCAGCATGAACAGCCAGGCCAGGCCGTCCACGCGCACGATGAAGTCCAGGCCCAGCGACGGCGCCCATTCGAATGCGTGGCGCAGCACGCCGCCGTCGGCGACCGCCGGGAACAGCGACAGCGTGAGCGCCAGGCACGCCAGCGCCGTGCAGGTCATCAGCCACGCCGCCAGGTTGCGGCCGCGGCCGCGCAGCGCGAACACCAGGAAGCTGGCCGCGAACGGCAGCCAGAGGATCGCGCCCGGGATGACTTGGCCGTACATCAGCCGCGCCCCCGGTGTCGGTCGCCTGAAGGGCGGCCGCGCCGCGTCGTCGCCACGGCAGCGCGCGTACCCGTCGCGCGGCGGCGCGCAGGCAGGGGCAGGGCGTTGGCGGGACCTCGGGGCAAGCAGACTCCGGAATGATGGTGGAATGGCGGGTGCGCGGACTCCGCGATCGGCCGTGGTGGCCCGCGCGATGCCGCGCCGGCCGCCCGGCAATCGCTGCACGTGCGGAAGGTAGTGACCGCCCGGGTGGCGCAGGCCTGTCGACCTGTCGCCATGCGCGACCGGCCTTCGATTCTATACGGCAAATCCATGCGGCAAACGGCTGCGACCGGCCGGGTCGCCAGCGGCCGCCGATTGTGCAATGGTGAAATCCATTCCCGGCTTGCTGCCGTGCCAACTGGAGGCCACGCGCATGAGCGATGCCCGCCCGGCCCCGGCCAGGCCGAACTCCATCCTGATGGCGACCGACCTCAGCGCGCGCAGCGACCGCGCGCTGGACCGTGCCGCCCAGCTTTCCGCGCAGTGGCAGGTGCCGCTGCACGTGGTGCATGCGGCGAAACCCGGGATGGTCGGCGCGTGGTCGGCGGCGGAGACGCTGGCGTCGATCCGCGAACGCATCCGGCGCGACCTGCCCGCCGACGCCGCCGACGCCAAGGTCCATGTCGAAGAAGGCGAGCCGGCCGGGGTGGTCCTCGATGTCGCCGCGCGCGAAGGCTGCGAACTGGTCGTGCTGGGCGACGCGAACGAAGCCACCGGCCGGCGCCTGCTCGGCAGCACGGTCGAGACCCTGGTGCGCAGCGCGCCGATGTCGGTGCTGGTGGTCAAGCGGCGCCCGCGCGGCGGCTACCGGCGCGTGCTGGTGGGCACCGACCTCACGCCCGAGTCCCGGTACGGGCTGGAAACCGCCGCGACGCTGTTCCCGGACGCCGCGTTCACGCTGCTGCACGCGCTGGACATTCCCTATGAATCGCTGTGGCTCGACCCGGCCCGGCGCGACGATCTCGCGCGCATGGAGACGGCCACGATCGAGGCCTTCGCGGCCGACGCGCGGCTGTCCGCGGACCTGCGTCGGCGCCTGCGGTTGCAGGTCGAGCACGGCCATCCGGAAGCCATGCTGCGCAAGCAGTCACTCGAGGACGACAGCGACCTGACGGTGATCGGCGCATTCCGCCGCGGCCTGGCCTTCCACCTGCTGGTCGGCGGCACCACGCGCCGGATCGTGCAGGTCGCGCCCGGCGACGTGCTGGTCGTGCGCGCAGCGGCGCAGGACGCGGCCGCCGGCACGGAAGAATCCTGACCCGCCGGCGCGGCATTCGCCCACACGGCGTCGCGCCGCGGCGGGGTTTCGGTTCGCGCCCGATACCGGGCATCCTTGTGGCATGCCGGTCCCACCCGCTGCATCCCCAGATCCCGCCCACGCGCCGCTGACCGGACTGCCCGGGGTCGGCCCGCGCGTGGCCGAAAAGCTGGCCGCGCGCGGCATCGCCACGCTGCAGGACCTGTGGCTGCTGCTGCCGCGCCAGTACGAGGACCGCACCCGACTGACGCCGATCCGCGCGCTGCAGGCCGGCGTCGCGGCGCAGGTTGAGGGCGTGGTGGAGGCGGTCGAGCGCGGCTTCCGTTACCGGCCGATGCTGCGGGTGGCGATCGGCGACGACTCGAACGCGACGCTGGTGCTGCGCTTCTTCCATTTCCGCGCCGCGCAGGTCGCGCAGTTCGCGCCGGGCACGCGCGTGCGCTGCTACGGCGCGCCGCGCCTGGGCCAGCACGGGCTGGAGATCGTGCACCCCAGCTACCGCGTGCTCGGCGACCACGACGCCGCGGAACTCGGCGACCGGCTCGACCCGGTCTATCCCTCGATCGAAGGCATCGGCGCGGCGACCCTGCGCAAGCTGATCGGCCACGCCCTCGACCAGCTGCCTGCCGCCGACGCGCTGGAACTGCTGCCCGCCGATTGCCAGCGCGAACTGCGCCTGCCCGGCCTGCGCGAAGCGCTGCTGACCATGCACCGGCCGCCGCGCGACGCCGACGTCGCCGCGCTGGTTGCCGGCACCCATCCCGCCCAGCGCCGGCTCGCGCTGGAGGAGCTGCTCGCGCACCACTTCAGCCTGCGTCGCCAGCGCATCGCCCTGCAGGCGCAGGCGGCGTCGGTGCTGGGCGGGCAGGCCCTGGCCGGACGCCTGCGCGCGTCGCTGCCGTTCGCGCTCACCGGCGCGCAGCAGCGCGTGTTCGAACAGGTGCGCGCGGACCTGGCCAAGCCGGTGCCGATGCTGCGCCTGGTGCAGGGTGACGTCGGCAGCGGCAAGACGGTGGTGGCCGCGCTGGCGGCGATGGTCGCGGTCGAGGGCGGGCACCAGGCGGCGCTGATGGCGCCGACCGAACTGCTCGCCGAGCAGCACATGGCCAACCTGCGCGCGTGGCTGGAGCCGCTCGGCATCCGGCTGGCGTGGCTGGCCGGAAAGGTCACCGGCCGTGCGCGCGCCGCGGCGCTGGAACAGGTCGCCGACGGCACTGCGCAGGTCGTGGTCGGCACTCACGCGCTGATGCAGGAAGGCGTGGTCTTCAACGACCTGGCGCTGGCGATCGTCGACGAGCAGCACCGCTTCGGCGTGCACCAGCGCCTGGCGCTGCGCGACAAGGGCGGCGAGGGCGGGCGCGTGCCGCACCAGCTGGTGATGACCGCCACGCCCATCCCGCGCACGCTGGCAATGGCCGCCTATGCCGACCTCGACGTCTCGGCGATCGACGAACTGCCGCCCGGGCGCACGCCGGTGCAGACCGTGGTGCTGGGCGCGCAGCGGCGCCCGGAACTGATCGAGCGTATCCGCGCTGCGTGTGCCGACGGCCGACAGGCGTATTGGGTCTGCACGATCATCGACGAGTCCGACGAGATCGTCGCGCAGGCCGCGCAGAGCACGTTCGAACTGCTGTCCGGGGCGCTGCCGGAACTGCGCGTGGGCTTCGTCCATGGGCGCATGAAGGCCGCCGAGAAACAGGCCGCGATGCGCGCGTTCAAGGCCGGCGAGCTCGACCTGCTGGTGGCCACGACGGTGATCGAGGTTGGCGTCGACGTGTCCAATGCCTCGCTGATGATCGTCGAGAACGCCGAGCGTCTGGGCCTTGCCCAGCTGCACCAGCTGCGCGGGCGGGTGGGGCGTGGCAGCGCGGCCTCGACCTGCGTGCTGCTGTACCAGCCGCCGCTGTCGCAGATGGCGCGGCAGCGGCTGGAAACCATGCGCGAGACCAGCGACGGTTTCGTCATCGCCGAACGCGACCTCGAACTGCGCGGCCCGGGCGAACTGCTGGGCACCCGGCAGACCGGCCTGGCCACGTTCCGCGTCGCCGACCTCGCCCGCGATGCCGACCTGCTGCCGCGGGTGCAGTGCATCGGCGAGGACCTGCAGCGCGAGGCACCCGATGTGCCCGACCGGCTGGTGGAACGCTGGATCGGCGGCGCCGCCCGTTACGCCTCGGCCTGAGCGAACTTTCGCCCGCGCCCGCGGAATGCGACACTTGCGCGCCGAGCAGGGCAACGACCAGATGACCGAATCGATTCCGCTGCTGATCGACACCGACCCCGGCGTCGATGACGCGCTCGCGCTCCTGATGGCCTTCGCCGACACCCGCCACGAGGTGGTTGGGCTCACCATCGCCGCCGGCAACGTCGGCCTGCGCCATACCGTCGCCAACGCGCTGAAGCTGTGCGAAGTCGCCGGCCGCAACGACATCCCCGTCTATGCCGGCTGCGCGGCGCCGCTGCTGCATCCGTCGCCGGACGCGGGCAACGTGCACGGCCTGGACGGCTTCGGCGACGTCGGCTACGCGGCCGCCGCGCGCGCAGCCGAGGCCGAACACGCCGCGCAGGCGATCGTGCGCCTGTCGCACGTGCACGCCGGCAAGCTGGTGCTGGTCGCGCTCGGCCCGCTGACCAACGTCGCGCTGGCGCTCAAGCTCGACCCGACCCTGCCCGAACGCATCGCGCGGCTGGTGGTGATGGGCGGCGCGGTCACCTGCCACGGCAACATCACACCGGCGGCGGAGTTCAACGTCTACTTCGATCCCGAGGCCGCGCACATCGTGTTCGGGGCCTTCGACCACTTCGACCTGTCCGACTGGGAAGCCACCGTCGCCCACGGCCTGCACCACGACTCGGTGGTGGAATGGCTGCGCGCCGGCGGCGACGTCGCCGCCTTCTACGAGCGCATCTCGCGCAAGACCCGGGAATGGTCCGCCGACCGCCGCGGCGATCATTGGCATTCGGCCGACGGCCTGGCCATGGCCTTCGCCCTGCACCCGGAGGGGGCGCTGGAAACCGCCGAACGGCCGCTGGACGTGGCCCTGGAAGGCCCGCACAGCCGGGGTGCGACCCTGGTCGACTGGCAGCGCCAGACCGGACGCCCGGACCGGGCCCGGATCCTGCTGCGCTACGACCAGGCGCGCTTCGAGCAGCTGGTCCGCGGCGCGATCGGGGTTGCCTGACGCTGCTTGCGCCGCCCCGGCGGCGCGGGCTACAATGCCGCTCTTGTCCCCAGCAGAACCGGTGCCGCCATGAAGGCCGACATCCATCCCGAATACAAAGAAGTCGTGTTCCAGGACGTGACTTCCGATTTCAAGTTCCTCACCCGCTCGACCCTTGCCAGCAAGGAGACGATCAAGTGGGAGGACGGCAACGAGTACCCGCTGATCAAGGTCGACGTCTCGTCGGCCACGCACCCGTTCTACACGGGCCAGAACAAGATCATGGATACCAGCGGCCGCGTCGACAAGTTCCGCAAGCGTTACGCCAAGTAAGCATTCCTGGCCGTTCGCGCGCAGGCGCAACGGGCAGACGGACGGCCGCCACAGGGCGGCCGTTTCCGTTTCCGTTTCCGGGCGGCGGGTCGGCCGCGCACCGCGCGGGGCGCCGGGTTGTCCGTGCCGCGGGCGTGGCCGGGTGTCTTGAGTCCGGGCTCCACGGCGCTGTGCGATAATTGCTGCATCGCGGCAAGCCGCGAAGTCCATATCCATCCCGAGCCGGACCCGCGAGCGGAGCGCCGGCGGACGACGAGGAGTGCACCCGTGTCCGAACCATCCACGATCGATCAAGTCACGCTCAACGCCGGCGACAAGGCGGTCATGCTGCCGGTGGCGCGTGGCACGCTCGGCGCCCCCTGCATCGAGATCGCCAAGCTGCCGAAAGAAACCGGCTGCTTCACCTACGATCCCGGCTTCACCGCCACCGCCGCGTGCCGGTCGGCGATCACCTACATCGACGGCGACGCCGGCGTTCTGCTGTACCGCGGCTACCCGATCGAACAGCTGGCGAAGGACTCGAGCTTCCTCGAAGTTGCCTACCTGCTGATGCACGGCGAGCTGCCGGACAAGGCGGCGTTCTCGACGTTCGAGCACGACGTCACCCACCACACGATGCTGCACGAGGCCTTCAAGGGCTTCCTCGGCGGCTTCCGCCACGACGCGCACCCGATGTCGATGCTGGTGGGCATGCTCGGCTCGATGGCCAGCTTCTACCACAACGACCTGGACTACGACGATCCGGAGCAGCGCCAGCTGGCCGCGGTGCGCCTGATCGCCAAGCTGCCGACCATCGCCGCCGCCTGCCACCGCCACTCGGTGGGCTGGCCGCTGCGCTACCCGCGCAACAACCTCGAATACGTCGACCGCTTCCTGCACATGATGTTCGAAGTGCCGAGCGGCCCGCTGGAGATCAATCCGGTCGCGGCCAAGGCGCTGGACCTGCTGTTCATCCTGCACGCCGACCACGAGCAGAACGCGTCGACCTCGACGGTGCGCCTGGTCGGCTCCACCGGCGCCAATCCGTACGCCTGCATCGCCGCCGGCGTGGCCGCGCTGTGGGGGCCGGCGCACGGCGGCGCCAACGAGGCAGTGCTGAAGATGCTCGCCGAGATCGGCGACGCGAAGCACGTGCAGTCGGCCGTCGACAAGGCCAAGGACAAGGAGTCGGGTTTCCGCCTGATGGGCTTCGGCCACCGCGTGTACAAGAACTTCGACCCGCGCGCCAAGATCATCCGCGAGATGTGCCACCAGGTGCTCGAGGAACTCGGCGTCGACGACCCGCTGCTGGAAGTGGCGATGAAGCTCGAGGAAGCCGCGCTGAAGGACGACTACTTCGTGCAGCGCAAGCTGTACCCGAACGTCGACTTCTACTCCGGCATCATCTACAAGGCGCTGGGCATCCCGACCGAGATGTTCACGGTGATGTTCGCCATCGCCCGCACCGCCGGCTGGGTCGCGCACTGGCTCGAGCAGCAGACCGACCCGGAGTTCAAGATCGGCCGCCCGCGCCAGATCTACAC
The DNA here is from genome assembly GCF_039537065.1 of Luteimonas lutimaris. Taxonomy (NCBI): domain Bacteria; kingdom Pseudomonadati; phylum Pseudomonadota; class Gammaproteobacteria; order Lysobacterales; family Lysobacteraceae; genus Luteimonas; species Luteimonas lutimaris. The sequence continues at coordinate 165,444 of NZ_BAAAZU010000003.1, forward strand.
CGGCCACGACGTGCGCGACTACGTGCCAGTCGACAAGCGCTGACCGCCGCTGCGCTTCGCGCGCACGGCCTGAGGAAAACGCCCCGCATCGCGGGGCGTTTTCGTTGCAGGCCCGGGTGTGTGGGAGCGGCCATGGCCGCGATGCCGTGCCGGTGGGCCAATCGCGGCCATGGCCGCTCCCACGGTTCCCACGGTCCCACCGCGCTCAGCCCGGCGCGGATTCGTACCCTTCGATCTCGTCCTGGGCCAGCAGCTCGCGCAGCTGTGCGGCCGAGGCGCGCCGCATCGGTTTCTCGTCGATCCCCGACAGCGGCGCCTGGCGCAGGGCGTCGGCGGGCAGCACGGTGAGGTCGAAGGCCAGGTCCTCGGCGCTGAAGATCCAGACCGGGAAGTCGCCTTCCCGCGCGCGGTCCAGGCGCAGGTGGCGGCTGCGGGCGTCGGCGGGGATGCGGTGCTCGTCGAGGAAACGCGGGACGGCATCGGCATCGTCCGCGTACAGCTGCAGCGCGACCGGCGTGTTGGCGTCGGCGGTGCCTTCCAGCACCGGCCCGACCAGGCGTGCGTCGAAGCCGGCGAAGAACTCCAGCGCACGCAGCGCGGCCTCGCGGCGCCGGTGCAGGCCGGCGCGATGGCTGTCGCCGAGGAACAGTCGCTGGTATTCGCGCAGCGCGTCCTCGATCTCGCGGTTGCGCGGCAGCGAGGCGTCGTCGTGGATGCCCAGGCGCGTGGCGGCCTTGAGCTTGGCCTGGCGGTAGTCGCGGATGCCGCCTTCGGCCATCAGGCGGGCGGCTTCGTGGGCGAGGCGGTGCCGGCGTTCGCGGGTGCGCGCTTCGGCGTGCTGGCGGGCGCGATGCATCGTGTTGCCTCCCGGCAGGAGTCCCGCGCCGACTCTACCGCAAGCGGCGTGGAAGTCGAGGCCGGGGCGCAGGCGCTCGCCCCGGCCGTGGCCGGCACCGTCAGAAGATGTCGAACGCTTCCTCGTCCAGCGTGTCCTCGTTGCCGTAGTCGCTGTAGTTTTGCATGCGCTCGAGGTCCTCGACCTTGACGTACTCGCTGATCCCGCCGCCACCGCCGTCGGGCAGCAGGGTGCCGTTGGCGGACACCGAGACCTTGATCATGCCGTCGGGCGGGTCGTTGGCCGCGACCGGGCGGCCTTCGAGCGCCACGCGCATGTAGTCGATCCAGATCGGCAGCGCAGCCTTGCCGCCGTACTCGCGGTAGCCGAGCGAGCGGAAGTCGTCGCGGCCCACCCACACGGTGGTGACGACGTCGCCGCCGAAGCCGGAGAACCAGGCATCCCGGTGGTCGTTGGTCGAACCGGTCTTGCCGGCCACGTCCTCGCGGCCGAGCACCTTGGCGGCCGTGCCGGTGCCGCGCTGGACCACATCGCGCATCATCGACACCATCTGGTAGGCCACGCGCGGGTCGATCGCGCGCGGCGCCACCACAATGTCGGCCGGCGCTTCGGCGGCGGGCGCCGGCTCGCTAGGGGCCTGGTCTTCGGGCGCGGGCTCCGGCTTGGGCGGCTGCGCCGCGGCGGGGCCGAGGTTGAAGCCGTCAACGACGTTGGAGGCCGCCACCGTCTGCGCGCCGCCGGTGACCGCGCAGGTGCGGCAGGCGGTCGCCGGCTTCTCCTTGAAGATGACCTTCTCGTCGCGGTCGCGGACCTCGTCGATGTACCACGGCGTGATCCGGAAGCCGCCGTTGGGGAATACCGCGTAGCCGCGCGCAACCATCAGCGGCGGCAGCGAGGCGGTGCCCAGCGACATCGACAGGTTCGGCGGCAGCAGCGATTCGTCGATGCCGAAATGGCTGATGTAGCGGCGCGCGTATTCCACGCCGATCGCGTCCAGCAGCCGCACCGAGACCAGGTTGCGCGACTGCACCAGCGCTTCGCGCAGGCGCATCGGGCCGCGGAACCGGCCGTCGTCGTTCTGTGGCCGCCAGACCTTGCCCTGGCGCATGCGGAACACCACCGGCGCGTCGAGCACGATCGAGGCCGGGTTGTAGCCGCGCTCGAACGCCGCCGCGTACAGGAACGGCTTGAAGCTCGACCCCGGCTGGCGCCGCGCCTGGGTGGCGCGGTTGAACTTGCTGCCGGCGAAGCTGAAGCCGCCGGTCAGCGCCAGCAGCGCGCCGTTCTCGGGGTTCAGCGACACCAGCGCCGCCTGTCCGCGCGGCAGCTGGTCGAGCTGCCAGGTGACCTTGACCTCGGGCTTTTCCGCCGCGGCTTCAGCGTCGCCGGCGGCATCCTTGTCCTTGGCGGCGGCCTTCACCGGCGTCTCGATCCGGCGCACCCGGACCATGTCGCCGCGCTTGGCCAGCGCCGAGGGCGCGCGACCGGTCCAGCGGCTCGTGCCGGCGTCCAGGGTGAGGGGCGTGCCGTCGGCCAGCACCACGTCGATGCTGCCGCCGCTGCTGCGCAGCACCACCGCCGGCAGCATGCCGCCCTGGGCGGGGATGTGGCGCAGGCGCGCGGCGGCCGTGGCGGCGTCCTCGTCGTCGGGCAGGTCGAAGTGCTGCTCGACCTTGTTCCAGCCGTGTCGGTGGTCGTACGTCTCCAGGCCCTTGCGCACGGCGCTGATAGCCGCGGACTGGAGCGTCGGGTCGATGGTGGTGGTGACGTGGTAGCCGCGGGTCAGCACGTCGCCGCCGTAGCGGGCGATCATTTCCTGGCGGACCATCTCGGCCACGTACGGCGCGTAGACCTCGATCTTGCGTTCGTGCGGGCTGGCGTGCATCGGCGTGGCGCGGGCTTGCGCCGCCTCCGCCGCGGAGATGAAGCCCAGTTCGGCCATCCGCGACAGGACATAGTCGTCGCGCCGTTCGCGCGCGCGCTCGGGGTTGCTGAGCGGGTTGCCGCTGGAGGGGAACTTCGGGATCGCGGCCAGCGAGGCCATCTCGTCCAGATCCAGTTCCGCCAGCGGCTTGCCGTAGTAGAACTCGGCCGCGGCAGCGACGCCGTAGGCGCGGTTACCGAAGAAGCTCTTGTTGAGGTAGATCTCGAAGATCTCGTCCTTGGTCAGCTCGCGCTCCATCTTCATCGCCAGCAGCATCTCGGCCAGCTTGCGCGAATAGCTGTACTCGGAGCTGAGGAAGATCTGGCGCGCGACCTGCTGGGTGATCGTCGAACCGCCGGGCACGCGCTTGTCGTCGGTGGTGGCCAGCAGCCAGACCGCGCGCGCGACGCCCTTGTAGTCGACGCCGTGGTGCTCGTAGAAGCGCGAGTCCTCGGTGGCCAGGAACGCCTGTTTCAGGCGCTCGGGCACGTCCTCGATGTGGATCGGGTAGCGCCGGGTCTCGCCGAACAGGGCCATGAGCTTGCCGTCGCGCGAATAGACGTACATCGGCTCCTGCATCTCCAGGTGCCGCAGGCCCTGGACGTCGGGCAGCTTGGCGGAGACAACGAAGTAGACGGTGGCCAGGGCGAGCGCGCCCAGCACGACCGCGGCAACGAACAACAGGAGCGCCCAGCGCAGCAAACGGCGAAAACGTGACATCGGCGGGCAAATCCTCTGGATTGCGTTGCGGGTATCGAAGGCGCGGAGTATAGAGGAGCGGCCATCCGGACCCCGCACCGGCGGCAGCGGCGGTCAGGGGGTCCGGGAATGCGGCAGGGGGCACGGTCCGGCACTCCGAGAGTTGCCAATGAGTGAAAAGTCCGTTATTTAATGCCGCGGGGCACGAAGCGCGCGTAAGCGCCCGTGACAAGGGGAGAAATCGTGGGGCTCATCACAAAAAGCCAGGCACCGCTCGTCGGCGTCGATATCAGTTCGACCGCCGTCAAGCTGCTCCAGCTGTCGCGGTCCGGCGACCGCTATCGCGTGGAGCACTATGCGGTCGAGCCGCTGCCGCCCAATGCGGTGGTCGAAAAGAGCATCGTCGAGGTCGAGGCGGTCGGCGAGGCCATCCGCCGGGCGGTCTCGCGGTCGGGCACGCGCGCCAAGCAGGCCGCCGCGGCCGTGGCCGGTTCGGCGGTGATCACCAAGGTCATTCCGATGCCGGCCGACCTGGACGACGAGGACATGGAGTCGCAGGTCGAGCTGGAGGCGGTCAATTACATCCCGTACCCGATCGAGGAAGTGAACCTCGACTTCGAGGTGCTGGGCATGATGCCGGGCAACGCCGAGATGGTGCAGGTGCTGCTCGCGGCCTCGCGCTCGGAGAACGTGGAGATGCGCGCCTCGGCGCTGGAACTCGGCGGCCTGACCGCGCGGGTGATGGACGTCGAGGCGTTCGCCATCGAGAACGCGTTCGCGCTGCTGGCCAGTTCGCTCAACATCCCCAACGACGGCATCGTCGCGATGGTCGATGTCGGCGCGACGATGACCACGCTCAACATCCTGCGCAACGGCCGCAGCCTGTACAGCCGCGAGCAGGTGTTCGGCGGCAAGCAGCTGACCGACGAGGTCATGCGCCGCTACGGCCTGAGCTACGAGGAGGCCGGCCTGGCCAAGCGCCAGGGCGGGCTGCCGGAGAGCTACGAGGTCGAAGTGCTCGAACCGTTCAAGGAGGCGCTGGTCCAGCAGATCAGCCGCCTGCTGCAGTTCTTCTACGCCGGCAGTGAATTCAACCGCGTCGACCAGGTCGTGCTGGCCGGCGGCTGCGCGTCGATCCCGGGCGTGGCCGAGATGGTCGAGGAGCAGCTCGGCGTGCAGACGGTGGTCGCCAATCCGCTTGCGCAGATGACGCTCGGGCCGCGCGTGCAGGCGCATGCGCTGGCCCAGGACGCCCCCGCGCTGATGATCGCCTGCGGGCTCGCCCTGAGGAGCTTCGACTGATGGCCCGGATCAACCTGCTGCCCTGGCGCGCCGAACGCCGCAAGCAGCGACAGAAGGAATTCGGCGTCATGCTGGCCTTCGCCGCCCTCGCCGGGCTGGCGCTGTGGTTCCTGGTCAACACCTACTACAGCAACCAGATCGACGGCCAGAACGAGCGCAACGCCTACCTGCAGGACCAGATCAAGCAGGTCGACACCCAGATCAAGGAGATCGACGAGCTCGACAAGCAGAAGGCACGGCTGCTGGCCCGCAAGGAAGTGATCGAGCAACTGCAGGCCAACCGTTCGCAAATGGTGCACCTGTTCGATTCGCTGGTGCGCACCATCCCCGACGGCGTGGTGCTGACCTCGATCAAGCAGGAGGGCGAGAAGCTCACCCTCGAGGGTATGTCGCAGTCCAACGCGCGCGTGAGTACCTACATGCGCAACCTGGAAGGGTCGGGCTGGATGACCCGTCCCGAGCTTTCGATCATCGAGGCCAAGGGCACGGTCAAGGGGCTTCCGTACGCGTTCTCGCTGACCGTCACCCTGGCCAATCCGAATGCGGCCACGGATGCGGACGGCGACGGCGTGCCCGATGCCGTCCCGCCTGTGGGCGAGACACCCGCCGAGGGCGCGGCGCCTGCCGAGGGCGCGGCGCCGGCCGCCCCCGCCGAAGAAGGAGCCGCCTCGTGAGCAAGAGAAAAGTGAAGCTCAGCGAGCTTGATCTCAACAGCCCCGGCAGCTGGCCGCGGCAGTACAAGATCGGTTTCTGCGTGCTGCTCGGCGTGCTGATCTTCGGCCTGCTGTGGTGGGTGGTGACCCGCGACAAGGGCGACCAGCTCAAGCAGCTCGAGCAGCGCGAAACCGAACTGCGCGGTGAATTCGAGCTCAAGCAAGGTCGCGCCTCCAACCTCGAGCCGCTCAAGCAGCAGCTCGCGCAGATGGAGCAGCAACTGCAGCAGATGCTGCGCCAGCTGCCGAGCAAGACCGAGATGCCCGACCTGATCGTCGACATCTCCCAGACCGCGCTGGCCACCGGCATCCAGAACGAGCTGTTCCAGCCCGGTCCGGAGACGCCCAAGGAGTTCTACGCCGAGAAGCCGATCGCGCTGAAGATGGTGGGCACCTACCACCAGTTCGGTGCCTTCGTCAGCGGCGTGGCCTCGCTGCCGCGCGTGGTCATCATGACCATGCACGACATCTCGCTGCGGCCGGTGAACGCCAGCAAGGATCCGGCGGCCGCGATCCGTCCCAACTCCAGCCTCGAACTGGCCGGCACGGTGAAGACCTACCGCTACCTGGACGAGGACGAGGCCGCCGAACAGGCGAATGCCGCAACTGTCGGGGGAGGGAACTGACATGGGTATGTCGAAGACCATCGCCCGCGGCGCGCTCGCGCTGGGCCTGGCACTCGCGCTCGGCGCCTGCGGTCGCGGGATCACCAGTACGCCGGGCGACGCGCCGAACCTCGAGGAGTGGGTGGCCAACATCAAGGCCAAGCCCGCGCCGCCGCTGGATCCGCTGCCGGTGATGCAGCAGTTCGAGACCTTCGAATACGCGGCGCTCGGCCTGCGTGATCCGTTCAGCGATGCGTTCACGTCGAAAGACAGCGGCAGTGGCCCGCGGCCGGATTCGCACCGGCGCAAGCAGACGCTCGAGCAATTTCCGCTCGACAGCCTGGACATGGTCGGTACGATTGGCCGTGGCAATGGAATGGTCGGGCTGGTGGTGGCGCCCGACAAGGTCGTGTATCGGATCCACCCGGGCGTGTACATGGGGCAGAACGACGGTCGCGTGACCGCCGTCCATGAAGACCGCATCGAACTCGTCGAACTTGTGCCGGATGGCGCGGGCGGCTGGCTGGAAAGGCCGGCGTCGGTTGCGCTCGAAGACAATTGATAGGGGAAGCAAGATGACCGTTACCCAAGCGCAACACCTGCCCAAGCGCCGACGCGCCACGCCCCTGCGGGCCAGCGTGCTCGGCCTCGCCGCAGGGCTGGTCTCGGCCTTCGGTGCCGTGCACGCCCAGCAGCCGGCCACGGCCGCGCCGTATTTCGCGATCGCCCAGTCGGCCGCCCCGGTGGCGGTGGACCCGGCCAAGCACGTGGCCGGCGACCTGGCCGTGTCCAGTATCGACTTCAAGCGCGGCGACGGCGGCTCCGGCAAGCTGATCATGCGCTTCAGCGGCGACGGCGCCGTGCCTGACATGCGCAAGCAGGGCTCGGACGTGGTCATCGACGTCGGCAACGCCAGCCTGTCGCCGGCGCTGCAGCGGCCGCTCAACGTCACAGACTTCGCCACGCCGGTGCAGCGCATTGACGCCAGCCAGGCCGGGGTCGGCTCGCGGATCGTGCTCAGCACCAATGGCCCGTTCGAGACCATGGCCTACCAGACCGGGCGCGACTACATCGTCGAGGTCGTGCCGCGTGCCGCCACCCCGGCGCGTGCGGTCGGCGCGCCGCAGTCCGCGGCCGCCAGCGCCGCCTCGGCCGATCCGCTGGAGCGCAAATACAGCGGCAAGCCGGTGACCTTCGACTTCCAGAACATCGCCGTGCGCACGGTGCTCAAGCTGATCGCCGACGAGTCGAACCTCAACATCGTTGCTTCGGATTCGGTGGGCGGCGACGTGACCCTGCGCCTGGACAACGTGCCGTGGGACCAGGCGCTGGACATCGTCCTGCAGGCCAAGGGCCTGGACAAGCGCCGCAGCGGCAACGTGGTCTGGGTGGCGCCGCAGTCGGAGATCGCCAGCTACGAGAACGCCAAGGCCCAGGCACGCCTGGACCTCGAGTCGAAGGCCGAGATGGTGACCGAGTACATTCCGGTCAACTACGGCAATGCCGAGGACATTGCCAAGCTGCTGACCGAGGAGAGCAAGAGCAGCATGGGGGCTGGCGGGCAGGGCGGCGGAAGTAACGCGGCGGAGAGCCGCGGCTTCCTGTCCCGGCGCGGCAGCATCAGCTTCGACCGGCGCACCAACACGCTGCTGGTGATCGATATTCCCGAGCGCGTGGCCAATATCAAGGATCTGGTCAGTCAGCTCGATCGTCCGGTCGACCAGGTCGTGATCGAGGCGCGCATCGTGATTGCGACCGAATCGTTCGCACGCGAGCTGGGTGCGAAGTTCGGGATCAGTGGTGCAACCGGCAAGAAGGGCGATCGAAGCTCGCTGGGCTTCGGTTCCACCATCGGTGATTCGGGTACCAATGCACAAGAGCGCGGGGCGAATGTTGGACCGAACAATCCGCGCGGCTTCTCGGAGGGATATAGCCGCGAGGGAGGTCCGAGCATCAACCTGCCATCGACGCTTGCGGGCGCCGGTTCGTTCGCGTTGTCGATCCTCAATGCGGGTTACCTGCTCGACATCGAGCTCTCCGCGCTGCAGACGGAAGGCCGCGGCGAGGTCATCTCCAACCCGCGCGTGGTGACCAGCAACCAGAAAGAAGCGGTGATCACCCAGGGCCGCGAGATCGGCTATGTCACCGTGACCGGCGGCCAGAGCAACAACGTGCCGACCGTGCAGTTCAAGGAAGCGCTGCTGCAGCTCAAGGTAACCCCGACGATCACCAACGATGGCCGCGTGTTCCTCAACATGTTCGTGACCAAGAACGAGCAGGACGGCCGTGTGGACCTGGGCGACTTCGGCTACGTGCCTACGATCGCCCGTCGCGAGGTCAACACCGCGGTGCTGGTCGACGACGGCCAGACGGTGGTGATCGGCGGCGTCTACGAGTTTACCGACAAGAACGACGTGTCCAAGATTCCGTTCCTCGGCGACATCCCGTTCCTCGGCAACCTGTTCAAGCGCAAGACGCGCAGCAAGGAAAAGGCCGAGCTGCTCGTCTTCGTCACGCCGAAGATCCTGCGGGTGGCGCAGCGCAACTGAGCCTTGCGCAAAGACGGATCGCATCGACGGGGCCTTCGGGCCCCGTTTCCGTTGCGGGCACTTGCGCCGTTTCACCGTAACAATGACGGTGGTGAGGACGGGATGGTCCGGCAACGAAGCCCTACACTGCGATACGACGGCATGGCCATAGCCTGAACCGCGTCAGGAACCCGATGGCCCCACTTGGGTCAAACTGGACCCGACGCCACCCGGGCGCCGCCGAACGGGCCATCGATGGATACCCCCAGCCACGACACTTCCCGCCTGCATGGCCTGTTCACCGGCCTGCGCGACGACCTTTCGGCCCGCATTGTCGGCCAGGCCGAACTCGTCGAGCGCCTGCTGGTCGCGCTGCTCGCCGACGGGCACCTGCTGGTGGAAGGCGCGCCGGGCCTGGCCAAGACCACCGCGATCCGCGCGCTGGCCTCGCGCATCGAGGCCGATTTCGCCCGCGTGCAGTTCACCCCGGACCTGCTGCCGGCCGACCTGACCGGCACCGAAGTCTGGCGCGCGCAGGAAGGGCGGTTCGAGTTCCAGGCCGGCCCAATCTTCCACTCGGTGCTGCTCGCCGACGAAATCAACCGCGCCCCCGCCAAGGTGCAGTCGGCGCTGCTCGAGGCGATGGGCGAGCGCCAGGTGACGGTTGGCCGCGAGACCTACGCGTTGCCGCCGCTGTTCCTGGTGATGGCCACGCAGAACCCGATCGAGCAGGAGGGTACCTTCCCGCTGCCCGAGGCGCAGCTCGACCGTTTCCTGATGTACGTGCGCATCGGCTATCCCGAGGCCGAGGCCGAAGGCGAGATCTTGCGGCTGGCGCGCGAGCGCGCCCGGCAGGGCCTGCAGGCCGGTGAGCCGACCGCGGCGAAGATCACGCAAGACGACGTGTTTGCGGCGCGGGCGGCGGTGCTAGACCTGCATCTGGCGCCGCAGCTGGAGCGCTACCTGATCGAACTCGTGCTGGCCTCGCGCGATGCCGCCCGCTACGACGCGGCGCTGGCGCGACGCATCGCCTGGGGCGCCAGCCCGCGTGGCTCGATCGCGCTTGAACGCTGCGCGCGCGCGCGCGCCTGGCTCGCCGGCCGTGATTTCGTGACGCCCGACGACATCCGCGCGATCGCGCCGGACGTGCTGCGCCACCGCGTGCTGCCCAGCTACGAAGCCACGGCCGAAGGCTGGGACGGCGAACGGCTGGTCACGGAGCTGCTCGACAAGGTGCCGATGCCTTGATGGCCGGGATTGGTGATTGGTGATGGGTGATTCGCCAACGGCAGCGATGCAGCAATGGAGGCCCGGTAAGGCGCCGGCGCTCGCGTGTCGCCGTGGCGCGGCCATTGCATTGCCGTCGGCAATGCCGGCAGTGCAGGTCTGAAGCAGGCCCGTGTTCCGTAAACATGCCACCGCCGACAGCTCCCGGACCGCTGCCAAAGCCGCGCCGGTGGAGGATGTTGCCAATCCCCCACCCCCCATCCCCACGCCCGGCATCACCCCGACGCTGCCCGAACTCATCGCCCTGCGCGCCGCGGCGCAGGGGCGGCGGCCGCCGCGGCGCGGGCGGCATGGGGTCAGCGGACAGGCGCCGTCGCCGCTGCGCGGGCGCGGCATGGAGTACGCCGAATCGCGCGAGTACGCCCACGGCGACGATGCGCGCCACATCGACTGGCGGCTCACCGCGCGCAGCGGCAAGCCGCACACCAAGCTGTTCCAGGCCGAGCGCGAGCGGCTGACGCTCATCGTCGCAGACACCGCGCCGTCGCTGTATTTCGGAACCCGCGTGCGCTTCAAGTCGGTGCAGGCCGCGCGCGCCGGCGCGGTCGCGGCATGGGCGGCGGTGCGCGACGGCGACCGCGTCGCCGCATTGCGCGGCAGCACGGCCGAGCCGCCGGTGCCACCCGTCGCCGGGCAGCGCGGCGCTTTGCGGGTGCTCGATGCGCTGGTGCGCTGGTACGCGCGGCCACCCGCGGATGACGGCGGCCTGGCGGTGGCGCTCGACCACGCCCGCCGCCTGCTGCGCCCCGGTTCGCGGATGCTGGTGCTGGCCGATCCGGCCAGCATCGCCGCGGTGCCGGCTTCGCGCTGGCCGTCGCTGTCGATGCACGGCGAGGTGGTCGTGCTGCTGCTCAGCGATCCGCTCGAACGCGACCCGCCGCGCGCGCCGCTGCCGTTCGCAACGCCGTCGCACCGGGTGGAGCTCGACCTCGGCGTGGCTGCGCAGCGGCAGCGCTGGCGTGGCGAGTTCGTCGCGCCGATCGAAGCGGCGCTGGCCCAGCTGCCAGCGCGCGGCGTGCGCGTGCACCTGCTGTCCAGCGACGCGGCCAGCGAGTCCTGGCTGCCGCTGTTCGCCGGGCCGGGGTCGGCATGATCGCGCCCCAGCCGCTGCCGCTGCGCGACATCCACCAACCGCCGGCACCGCCGTGGTGGCCGCCCGCGCCGGGCTGGTGGTGGCTGGCGGCGGCAGTGCTGGTGCTGCTTGGGTTCGCCATCTGGTGGTGGCTGCGTGCGCGCCGCCGTCGCGCGGCCTTCGTGCGGCTGTTCGATGCGGGCGTGGCTGCCGCGGCGACGCCGCCCGGGCGCGTTGCCGCGATGTCGGAACTGCTGCGCCGCGCCGCGCGCCGGCACCAGCCCGGCGCCGAGCGCCTGCACGGCGAGGCCTGGCTGGCCTTCCTCGACGGCAACGCGGACGCGCCCGAAGGCCGGCGGCCATTCTCCGACGGTCCCGGACGCGCACTGCTCGACGCCGGCTTCCGCCGGGAAGTCGACGACGATGTCGCCGCCGCGCTGCTGCCGCTCGCCCGTCGCCGCTACCTTGAATTGATGGGGGCGCGCGGATGAGCGCATGGTGGCCCGCCGCCGACGTGTTCGCCGGCTTCGCCTGGCCATGGCTGCTGCTGGCCCTGCCGCTGCCGTGGCTGGCGCGCCGCCTGCTGCCGCCGGCGCGGCGCGCGTCCGCGGCGCTGCGGGTGCCCTACGGCGAGCGCCTCGACGCCATCGCGGGCGTCGGTGGATTCGCGCGCGGCGGGCATGCCGCGTGGTGGCTGTGGCTGGCCTGGGCGCTGCTGTGCGTAGCGGCCGCGCGCCCGCAGCAGCTGGGCGAAGCGGTGCAACCGCCGCAGACCGGGCGCGACCTGATGCTCGCCGTCGACCTGTCCGGCAGCATGGGCGAGGAGGACATGGCGCTTGGCGGCGCCGTCGTCGACCGCCTCACCGCGGCCAAGGCGGTGATCGCCGACTTCCTCGACCGCCGCGCCGGCGATCGCGTCGGTCTGATCGTGTTCGGGCAGAAGGCCTACGCGCTGGCGCCGCTCACCCTCGACCGCGAGAGCGTGCGCCAGCAGCTGCGTGACAGCGTCGTCGGCCTGGCCGGGCGCGAGACCGCGATCGGCGACGCCATCGGCCTGGCGGTCAAGCGCCTGCGCGCGCAGCCGGACGGGCAGCGCGTATTGATCCTGCTGACCGATGGCGTCAGCAATGCCGGCCAGCTCGACCCGTCCAAGGCCGCCGAGCTCGCGCGCGACAGCGGCGTGCGCGTGCACACCATTGCCTTCGGCGGGGAAGGTGGCGGACTGTCGGTGTTCGGCTTCCGCATGCCGATGCCGGGCGGCGACGACACGATGGACGAAGCCACGCTCAAGCGCATCGCCGACACTACCGGCGGCCGCGCCTTCCGCGCGCGCAACACCGACGAACTGGCCGGCATCTACGCCGAGATCAACCGCCTCGAACCGGTGCAGCGTCCCGGCGAACGCGTGCAGCCGCGACTGGAGCGCTACCCGTGGCCGCTGGCCGCCGCATTGCTGTGCGGCCTGCTGGGCTTCGTGCTGCCGCGCGGGCTGCGTCGCCGCCTGCGGGAGCGCATGGCATGAACACGGGCGCTCTCGTGCAGGCATTCGAGGCGCTGCATTTCCTGCGCCCGCAGTGGCTGTGGGCGCTGCTCGCGCTGCCGCTGCTGGCCTGGGCGTGGCGGCGGCACCGCGCGCGCGCCGACGCCTGGCGCGGCGCGGTGGATGCACACCTGCTGCCGCACCTGCTCGAACGCGGCGAAGGCCGGCGTGGCCTTGCCGCGCTGGGCGCCGTACTGCTCGGCTTCGCGCTCGCCGTGCTCGCGCTGGCCGGACCGAGCTGGCGCCAGGGCGACCAGCCGCTGTTGCAGGGCGAGGCGCCGCTGGTAGTGGTGCTGGACCTGTCCAGCGCGATGCTCGCCAACGACCTCCCGCCCTCGCGCCTGCTGCAGGCACGGGCCAAGCTTGCGACGCTGCTGGACCGGCGCAGCGGTGGCCAGGTCGGGCTGGTGGTGTTCGCCGACGACGCCTACACCGTTGCCCCGCTGACGCGCGACGCGGCCAACGTCGCGCTGTTCCTCGACTCGCTGTCGCCGGACGTGATGCCGGTGGACGGCAGCCGGCCGGCGCGCGGCATCGAGCGCGCGATGACCCTGCTGCAGCAGTCCGGCTTCGCGAGCGGCGACATCCTGGTCATCGGCAGCCACGGAGGAAGCGATGCGGACGCGGCGGCGACCGCCGCGCGCCGCGCCGGCTACCGCGTGTCCGCGCTCGGGCTGGGGACGTCGAAGGGCGCCGCCTATCGGACCGCGCAGGGTGCGATCAAGCACACCGGGCTGAATGCGGCGACGCTGCGGGCGATGGCATCCGCGGGCGGTGGACGCTACGCGGTGCTGTCCGCCGGCACGGACGATCTGGCGGCGCTCGATGTGCTCGACGCCGCCGCCGCCGCGCACGCGGCGGCGGCGGGCGGCGACACGGCAATGGCCTGGCGCGACGACGGCTACTGGCTGCTGCTGCCGCTGATGCTGCTGGGCTTGTTCGCGTTCCGGCGCGGCGGCAGCGTCGTGGCGATGCTGTTGCTGTGCACGTGCCTGCCGTGGCATGCGGCGCTGGCCGCCGACGAAGGCACGCCCTGGCGGCGCGCCGACCAGGTCCGGCACGAACGCATGCAGGACGGCGCCGACGCCTATCGGCGCGAGGACTACGCCACCGCCGCGCAGGCCTGGGAGAAACTGCCCGGCGCCGACGCCGCCTACAACCGCGGCAACGCGCTGGCTCGTGCCGGGCGCTACGAGGACGCCATCGCTGCCTACGACGAGGCCCTGCGCCTGCAGCCGGACATGGGCGACGCGGTCGCCAACCGGAAAATCGTCGAGGCGGCGATGAAACGGAAGCCGCCGCCGTCGCCGTCGGGCGGTCGCGGCGACCAGCAGCCGTCGCCTGACAGCGGCAAGCCGGACGACGACAAGTCCAATCCTGATGATGACTCGGGCCAGCAGCGCCCGCAGCCGGACGAATCCGGATCGAGCGATTCGCAGGACGGCAAGGAAGACGGCGAGTCGCACCAACAATCCGGCGAGCGCGACGGACAACAGTCGCCGCCCGAGCCGGACGACGCCGAAGCCCAGCGCAGGGCCGACGACCAGCAGCGCCAGCGCATGCAGCAGGCGCTGGAACAGCAGGAGTCCGGTGAACACGCGGACGGCGATGACAAGGTTGCCGGAGCGCCGACGCAGCAACGCAGCGCCACCGAGCAGGAAAAGCAGCGCGCCAACGAGGCCTGGCTGCGGCGCGTGCCGGACGATCCGGGCGGCCTGCTGCGCGCCAAGTTCCGGCTCGAATACGAGCGACGCAGGGAAACGGGAGAACGCTGATGCCACGCTGGCTGACATGGTGGCTGTGCGCGCTGCTGGCGACGACCAGTCTCGCCGCGCACGCACAGACGCGCGCCTGGATCGACCGCGACAGCGTCGCGCTCGGCGAAACGCTGACCCTCAACGTCGAGACCGATGATCCGGGCGCCGGCGCGCCGGACTGGTCGCCGCTGGACGGTGATTTCATCGTCAGCGGCAACAGCAGCAGCCGCCAGGTCGAGATCGTCAACGGCAAGCGCAGCGCGCGGCTGCTGTTCGGCGTTGCGCTGCAGCCGCGCCGCGAAGGGCTGCTGACGATCCCCGCGTTGCAGGTCGGCAAGCAGCGCACGCAGCCGATCCTGCTGACGGTCACCGAAGCCGCGCCGCCCGCGCGCGCCGGCGCCGACGCCTTCATCGAGGCGCAGCTCGACGACGAGGATCCCTACGTGCAGCAGGCCGTGGGCTACACGCTGCGGCTGTACTACGCGATGCCGCTGGTGTCCGGCCAGCTCGACCAGGACGCGCCCGACGGCGCCTCGCTGCAGCGCGTGGGCAGCGACCTGCAGTACACGCGCCTGGTCGGCGGCAAGCGTTACACCGTGGTCGAGCGCCGCTTCCTGCTGGTGCCCGAGCGCAGCGGGCCGATGACGATCCCCGGCGCGCGCTTCAGCGGACGCAGCGCCGGCGGCTTCTTCGACGACATGTTCGGCAGCGGCACGCGCGAATTGAGCGCCAACGGCGCGCCGCGTTTCGTCACCGTGCGGCCGGTGCCGGCGAAGGCGCCGCAACCGTGGCTGCCGCTGCGCGGACTGGGCCTGCGCTACCTGGCCACGCCGCAGCAGGCGCGCGCAGGCGAGGCGGCGACGGTCACCATCGAGGCGCGCGCAGATGGCGCCACGGCTTCGCAGCTGCCGGAGATCGAGCTGCCCGCGGTCGACGGCGCGCAGGTGTTCGCCGAGCCGGCGCAGACCGACGAGACCTTCGACAACGGCCGGCCGCAGGTCACGGTGACGCGCAAGTTCTCGATCGTGCCCTCGCGCGAGGGCGCGCTGCGCATCCCCGGCCCGCGCATCGCATGGTGGGACGTGCGTGCCGGCGTCGCGCGCACCGCCACGCTGCCGGACGTGCAGCTGCAGGTGGCGCCTGGCGCAACGGGCGGCGCGACGGACGCGGTGCCCGGCAACACAGATGTCGCCGCGGCCGGCGATGACGACAGCGCGCTGCCGACAACGCGCCTGCGCGGCGATGCGCGGATCTGGGCCTGGGCCACCGCGGGATTTGCGCTGCTGTGGCTGGCCACGCTGGTGTGGGCGCTGCAGCGCAGGGCGCCGGCCGCGGCCGGCGATGCGGCGGCGTCGCGCGATGCCGGGCCTGCGCGCGCCGGTTTGCGCGAGCTGCGCCGCGCGCTCGACAGCGGCGACTTCGCCGACGTGGCTGAGGTGCTGTGCGCGATGGCCGATCCGCCCGCCGCCGACCTCGATGCAGTCCGTGCGCGCCTGGACGATCCCGCGCAGCGCGATGCGGTGGCGCAGCTGCAGCGTGCGCGCTGGGGCGACGGCGACGGCCCGGCCGCACGCGCCGGCTTGCGTGCCGCCTTCGCGAAGGGCCCACGCTGGCGCGGCGGCGATGATGGCGCCGAAGAGCCCCTGCCGCCGCTGTATCCGCAGCGCTGACGGTCCGGCTTCAGCCGTGGCGGGCAACACCGGCGAGCAGACCCCGCTGCGGGCGCGGGAAAGCCCGCCCGCGGCCCGCCCCATGGCCGCCGGGGCGGGTTTGCTAAGCTCCGGACCTTCCCGCGCCACGAGCGAACTTCGCCCATGACCGAACCGACCTCGCCCGCCAAGGCGGCCATGCCCCTGCACTGGAAGATCGGAATCGGATTCTTCCTTGGCCTCGCCATCGGCCTGGTCGTGTACTACACGCAACTGCATACGTGGACGCCGGTGGACCTGGCGTCCGCCGCCTGCACGGCGGGCGAGCCGGCGTGGTACTGCCGGCCGGTGGTGGAAGTGTTCGTGCACGGCATCACACGGCCGTTCGGCCAGCTGTTCCTGTCGCTGATCTTCATGCTGATCGTGCCGCTGCTGTTCTCGGCGCTGGTGACGGGCGTGACCGAGATGGGCGACATCCGCTCGCTCGGCCGCATCGGCTGGCGCACGCTGGCCTACACCATCCTGCTGTCGGGCATCGCGGTGGTGCTCGGCCTGGTGATGGTGGACGTGTTCGAGCCCGGGGCGGGCGTGGACCCGGTACTGGCGCAACAGCTGCTCAGCGAGGGTGCCGAGCGCGCGCAGGCCATCGTGCAGGAAAGCGGCGACCAGGTCAGCGGCGTCGACATGCTGCTGTCGATCGTGCCGGACAACGTCGTCGGCGCGGCGTCGAGCAACGCATCGATCCTGGCGCTGATGTTCTTCGCGCTGATGTTCGGTGTGGGCATCGTGGTCAGCAAGGCGACGCCGGCGATCGAGACGCTGCGCCGCGGCATCGAGGGCCTGTTCGAGGTCTCGATGACCCTGATCGGGATGGTCATCAAACTCGCGCCATACGCCGTGTTCTGTTTCATGTTCAATCTTGCCGTGCTGTTCGGCTGGGAGCTGCTGGTGCGCCTGGGCGCGTACGTGGCGGTGGTGTTCGGCGCGCTGGTGATCCACATGGTGGTGACCTACTCGCTGGCGCTGAAGTTCGTCGGCGGCTATTCGCCGGTGCGCTTCTTCAAGGGCGTGCAGGAGGCGATGCTGATGGCCTTCTCGACGGCGTCGAGCAACGCCACCCTGCCCACGGCGCTGCGCGTGGCCGACGAAGAGCTGGGCCTGCCCAGGCGCGTGTCGCGCTTCGTGCTGACCATCGGCGCCACCGCCAACCAGAACGGCACCGCGCTGTTCGAGGGCGTAACGGTGATCTTCCTGGCCCAGTTCTTCGGCGTGGAGCTGACGATCGGCCAGCAGGTCATGGTGATGCTGGTGTGCATCCTGGGCGGCATCGGCACCGCCGGCGTGCCCTCGGGCTCGCTGCCGGTGGTGGCGCTGATCTGCGCCATGGTGGGCGTGCCGCCGGAGGGCATCGGCCTGATCCTGGGCGTGAACCACTTCCTCGACATGTCGCGCACGGTGGTCAACGTCACCGGCGACTTGGGCATCGCGGCAATGGTGTCCAGGGGCGAGCCGGAAACCACCATGCTCGACGAGGCGGCGGCGGAACCCACCGCATAGCCGGGGCGCCTGCCTGTGCCCCCTTGGAAAAGGGGGGGCGCTGACGCACGGGCGTGTCGGGATCCAGTCCTTGCACGCAGTCCCCGGGATTCCTGCGCGGCTCGGCGTCGGACGCGCGGCATGTCCGCACGCGCGACCCTGCTTTCGCCCCCTTTGAAATAGCGGCGGGCCGGCGCAAGGCGCCGGACGGGGCTTGCTTTTGACTTTGGCCTTCCCGGACAAGACAAGAGCAAATCCGCCGCTTCGCTCGCCGTCCCCTTTTTACAAGGGTCTCGAGGCGCCCCTGGGGCGGCCCGCAAGAGGCCGGTGTTTTTGCTTCCCCGCGAGGGCATGGGACAATGCGCCGCCCGCGACTGGCCGGGCGCCACCCGTGATCCCAGCGCCCCATGACGACGCCCAGCCGCCGCGACCTCGCCAACGCCATCCGTTTCCTCGCCATCGACGCCGTGCAGGCGGCCAACTCCGGCCACCCGGGCATGCCGATGGGCATGGCCGACATCGCCGAGGTGCTCTGGAACGACTACCTGGGCCACAACCCCAACAATCCGAAGTGGTTCAACCGCGACCGCTTCGTGCTCTCCAACGGCCACGGCTCGATGCTGCAGTACGCGCTGCTGCACCTGTCCGGCTACGACCTGCCGATCGAGCAGATCAGGAACTTCCGCCAGCTCGAATCGCAGACCCCGGGCCACCCCGAGAACTTCATGACTCCCGGCGTGGAGACCACCACCGGCCCCCTGGGCCAGGGCTTCGCCAACGCCGTGGGCTTCGCTCTGGCCGAGAAGCTGCTGGCCCAGCACTTCAACCGCCCCGAATTCAACATCGTCGACCACCGCACCTGGGTGTTCATGGGCGACGGCTGCATGATGGAAGGCATCTCGCACGAGGCCGCCTCGCTGGCCGGCACGCTGGGGCTGGGCAAGCTGGTCGCATTCTGGGACGACAACCACATCTCCATCGACGGCGAGGTCGAGGGCTGGTTCACCGACGACACCCCGGCGCGCTTCGAGGCCTACGGCTGGCGCGTGATCCGCGACGTCGACGGCCACGACGCCGACGCGGTCAAGGCCGCGATCGAGCAGGCCATCGCGCACGACGACAAGCCGGTGCTCATCTGCTGCCGCACCACGATCGGCTTCGGCTCGCCGAACAAGGCCGGCAAGGAGTCCTCGCACGGCGCCGCGCTGGGCAAGGATGAAGTGGAAGCCACGCGCAAGGCGCTGGGTTGGGACTACGGGCCGTTCGAGATCCCGCAGCACATCCGCGACGGCTGGCGCGCCGGCAACGCGGGGCTGGTGCGCGAGGAGCAGTGGAACCGGATGTTCGACCAGTACGCGTCGCGCCATCCGGACCTGGCCGAGGAGCTGGTGCGCCGTTCGCACGCCGAGCTGCCGGAAGACTTCGCCGCCGCGGCGGACGCCTACGTCGCCAAGCTGCAGGCCGACGGTCCGAAGGTCGCCTCGCGCAAGGCCTCGCAGATGGCGATCGAGGCATTCGCGCCGCATCTGCCCGAACTGATCGGCGGCTCGGCCGACCTGGCCGGCTCTAACCTCACCCTGTGGAGCGGCAGCAAGTCGGTCGCCACCGACGATGCGGACGCCAACTACGTCTACTACGGCGTGCGCGAATTCGCGATGACCGCGATCAGCAACGGCCTGGCGTTGCACGGCGGCTTCATTCCCTACGACGCCACGTTCCTGGTGTTCAGCGACTACGCGCGCAACGCCGTGCGCATGAGCGCGCTGATGGGGGCGCATGCGATCCACGTCTACACCCATGATTCCATCGGCCTGGGCGAGGATGGTCCCACGCACCAGCCGGTCGAACACGTGGCGAGCCTGCGCCACATCCCCAACAACGACGTCTGGCGCCCCTGCGACGCGGTCGAGTCCGCGGTGTGCTGGCGCGCGGCGATCGAGCGCAGGGACGGCCCCAGCTGCCTGGTGTTCTCGCGCCAGGGCCTGGCCCACCAGCCGCGCAGCGACGCGCAGGTGGCGGAGATTGCGCGCGGCGGCTACGTGCTCAAGGACAGCGCGGGCGCGCCGGAGTTGATCCTGATCGCCACCGGTTCGGAAGTGGACCTGGCGATGCAGGCCGCCACGCAGCTGGGCGACGGCGTGCGCGTGGTCTCGATGCCGTCGACCGACGTGTTCGACCGCCAGCCGGCCGACTACCGCGAATCGGTACTGCCGAACGCCTGCCGCAAACGCGTGGCCATCGAGGCCGGGGTCACCGACTTCTGGCGCAAGTACGTCGGGCTTGACGGCGCGGTGGTCGGCATCGACACCTTCGGCGCCAGCGCGCCGATCGAGGCGCTGATGCCGCATTTCGGCTTCACGGTGGGCCGGGTCGTGGAGGCTGCGCGCGCCCTCTGAGGATCGCTTGCGCGCGCGAGGGGGTGCGTCCCTCAGTCGCCGCGTACGTCGTCGACCTCGGTCTGCACGACCTGCGTCCCCTGCAGGACATCCGTATAGCTGTCGTTCCCGGGGTCGTCCTGCGTGCCGCGGGGCAAGCCGGTCAGCACGGCGGCTTGCACGAATGAACCCACCGTGGCCTTCAGGGTATCGAGATCGCCTGCTTCGCCGTCGACCACGTCGGCAATGCCATCCTTGAGTTGCTGGATCTGCGCGGAGGTGAGCTTGTCTCCGCTCTTGAGTGCCTGGTCGATCAGCCCGTTGATACGCGCATTGTCGCCGAACGCAGCCTTGAGGTCCTTGCTTACCAGGCTGCTGATGGTGCCTCCGCCAGGGACCGCGGACAGCGCCAGGTCGACGACGAAGCTCACCAGTTGCTTGGTGGCGGCAGCGCGGTTGTCCTGATCGATCTTCATCTGCGACACGGCATCGATCGCTGCGCCGCCCAGCATGGCCAGGTCCTGGCGTGCCTGGGACACATCCATGCCCGGCGGGTAATCGTCACGCTGCACGCCGTTGAGGAAGTCCTTGCGCATCTGCGCCCACTGTTGGACGGCGTCCAGCGCCTGGTCCGCTTGCGGGTTGTCGGGATTGAATGCGGTCAGCCGCAGCAGTCCCCCCAGCTGTATGGCGTTCAGTCCGTATTGTTGCGCGTGCCCGGACTTGCCGCCGATCGGGTTTGTTTCCCAACGGGACAACTCAGTGAATACGGCATTGCCCTGCGGGCCGGCGATCAGGTTCGTCAATGCCTGCGAGATGCCTTCGACAGGTTTGTGCGAATAGGGGTCGTAGAAAACGTCATTGGTGTCATTGGCTGAGCCTGCATAGCGCGCAATGGCCACCGATATCTCGTTCCACTGGTATGTGGCACTTTGCCTGGCCACCGAGTTGATGAGCGTTTCGAGAGGATTGGTCGCGCCCATGGGGCGGCTGTTCTCGTAACCGATGCTGGCTTCGCCGACTGCGTGCAGGAGCTTGTCCATGATCGCGGCACGTGCCACCGGGTCGCTGGCCGCACCTTCCACCACCGTTGCGAAAACACGTGCAGCCATGTCCGGATCGCCGGAATCGGCGCAGATTTGCAGCGCCAGTCCAGGTTGGTTGCCTGCCCAGTTTTCCCCAATGGCATCCTTGAGGAGTGAAGCGGCGAAATTCTCGCGGAAAGTCTGCATCGCAGGCGAGTTTCCACCCGCCTGGAGGAATGTGCGCAGCTGTCCGAACTGGTCCGCCGCGTTTCCGGGCGAAACGTTCTGCAGCGAGAACACCTGCAGGAACTGCCGCATCTGCGCATCGGAAAACTTGCCCTCGTTATAGGCGCTGGCGAATGCATTGGAGATGGCGGCGAACTGTTCACCGCTGATGAGCCCGCTGTCGTGGAGCCGGCTCATGATCGGCAGCGTCATCCAGGAGGCCAGCGCGCCACCATCCTTTTCCAGCAGGACCTGAAGCAAGCGTGCGGCATCGTCCGGGCCCAGTTTTTCCATTTCCGCGGCAAAGCGCACCGCGCGACCGTCATAGTCGTCGACGACGACCCACCACCGCACCCCGGTATCGAGGATTTCCTGTGCGATCTGGTCGATCTGCCCGGCACTGGTCGTGTCCGCGGGCGGAGTCTGCGGATGCTCGACCGGCGATGGGGTCATGGGACCAACGGTGGGGCCACCCATGGCGACGCTCCCTTTCTGCTTATTGGATTGAAGATGTGGAAATTCTATTTACCCAAGGGGGTCGGCAACCATTAGGGAGAACCCGTGGTTACGGTGGATGCGGCGCCTGCATCAGTGAGCTGGTGCGTGACTGCCGGGTTTTCCTGAATCGACCCCGAATATCGTGCGACACCGGGCTGCAAGCCCGCAGGACCCTTCCAGGGGCAAGTGGAGACTGGTGGCTGAAGCGGTTCTATGGCGAGCGGGTCCGCGCCAGCGCATGCCGCAGCAATCGCGCCTGCAGCCATTCGCCGGCACCCTTTGGCGCCGACAGCCCCATCCGCTCCAGCGCCCCGTCATCGCGCCTGCCGGACGACAGCAGCGCCGCGGCGACCGTGCGTGCCTTGCCGCCGGCGCTGCCGGTGCGCGCCTTCAGCCAGCCCAGCGCCTTGAGCAGCTGTTGCTCCACGTCGGTGAAATCGCTGCCCAGCGGATAGTCGGGCAGGGTGCCGTCGGCGCGGAACGGCGCGAGCGACTCGCGCAGGCGCGCGGGCGTGTTGTGCGACCACGCGTCGGGCGGCGCGAAATCCGCGCGCAGCTTGCGGTCGCGCTTCGCGGTTTCGACCAGCCCGCGCTGGAAACGCGCGTCGGCGATGGCTGCCATTGCGATCACGCAGTCCTCGTCGTTGCGGCCGCGCAGGTCGGCGATGCCGTACTCGTCGATGTAGACGTCGCGCAGGTGTCGTGGGATGGTGCAGTGGCCGTAGTTCCAGCGGATGTTCGATTGCGCCTTGCCGCCGGCATCGCGGCTGGCGCGCAGCAGCAGAACCGAGCGCGCGTCGGGCAGCGCGTGCGCCATCGCCACGAAGTTGTACTGGCCGCCGACGCCGGACACCACGCGCCCGTCGTCCAGGCCGTCCGACACCGCCGCGCCCAGCGCGGTGGCCATCATGCAGGTGTTGAAGAAGCGCGCCTCGCGTCGCTGCGCGCGCTCGAGCATTTCGTTGCCGCCGTACAGCTGGTTGACCTCGCCGACCCGGCACATGCCGATGCCGCGGCGGGTGTCGTCGTCGAGGCCCTGCAGCCAGTCGTAGAAATCCTGCGATCCGAGGTAGAACGCGCCGTGCAGGAACTGGCCGTCGCGCGCCACCAGCTCCCGGTCCAGCTCGCTGGCCGTGCCGTCGTTCATGCGCTGCATCAGCGGCAGCTTGTCGACCACGCGGCGGCGCATCACGCCGCGCTCGACCAGCCGCTTGAAACCCTCGTTGACCATCTCGCTGCAGCCGTACAGGCCCTGCTCGAACGGCCCCAGGCCGCCGCTGGCGACCACCGCCGGATGGCGTTCGAACTCCGGGTCCAGCGCCGCCAGCACGCGGCGGTAGGCGGGGTTGTCGGTGTGGCGCAGCGCCAGCGCGTGGCACAGCGCGTCCGACAGCGCGCCGATGCCGACCTGCAGCGTGCCGCCGTCGCGCACCAGCGCGCTGGCGTACAGGCCGATCGCGTGCTCGGCGTCGCCCACGGGCTGGCGCGGCAGCGCGAACAGCTTCGGATACGGCGCCGGCGGTGCGACCACGAGGTCGAAGAAGTCCAGCGGCACCGCCGCGGTGCCGCCCAGCCACGGCAGCAGCGGATCGATCTCGGCCACCAGCAGCGGCCGCGGCAGGCCCGCCGCGACCAGCGCGTCGATCGCGTCGAAGGTGAGGTCGGTGTTCGAGGAGAGCGACAGCTGCGTGCCCTCGGCGTTCGCGGCCACTTTCTGCACGATGCAGTTGACGCCGCGGTCGACCAGCGCGCGCGCGACGTGGGTGTAGTTGAGGCTGGCGTAATGCCGCTGCGCCTGCGACGACCCCAGCAGCGCGCCGGACTGCACGTAGAACTCCTCGATCGTGACGTTGGCCGGCAGCGCGTCGCGCTTCTGCGCGGCCACGTAGTCCAGCCGCGGGAAATCGTCGCCGAAGTGGCGCGCCACGAATGGCCCAAGGAACCGGCCCTCCAGCCCCTTGCCCGCTGATGGCGGATCCAGCGACAGCGCGGTGTACAGCGCCAGCGTGCGCGACGGATCGCGTTCGATGCGGCCGTACAGCGCGTTGAGCAGCCGATGCGGCTTGCCGATGCCCAGCGGCGCGCCGACGGCCAGCGGCCCGGGGATGCGCGCGAGCAGGCGGTCGACGGCCAGGTCCAGCGAATCGATGAATTCGGTCATCGCGGCAGGGTACGGAGCGGGGCGTTAAGGGATGGCGTGGGGAGTGGCCCGTCCAGCCGGGGTGGGGTGAGTACGGTCATCCCGAGCGCAGCGAGGGATCTGCTTCCGACCCGACCAGCAGATCCCTCGCAGCGCTCGGGATGACAGATGTGATGCTGCCCAGTCCCAGTCCCAGTCCCAGTCCCAGTCCCAGTCCCAGTCCCAGTCCCAGTCCCGGCCCCAGCCCCGGCCCCGGCCCCGGCCCGGCCCCGGCCCCGGCCCCGGCCCAATCACCCGCACCTTGACACCGCCAGAAATTACAGATGTAATCGACAAAAATTACAGGTGTAAACATCATGCCCATCAGCGACGCCGAAGCCCAGGTCATGCAGGTCCTGTGGGATCACCATCCCCGCAGCGCCGATGAGGTGGTCGCCGCGCTCGCGCCCGGCACCGGCTGGGCCGAACCCACGGTCAAGACCCTGCTCAACCGGCTGCTCAACAAGGGCGCGATCGCGGCGACCCGCGATGGCCGCCGCTACCAGTACTCGCCGGTGCTGGCGCGCGAGGCCTGGGTGTCGCAGCAGAGCGAGGGCCTGCTGCAGCGCCTGTTCGGCGGCCGCGTGGCACCGCTGGTCGCCCACTTCAGCGAGCGCGGCCGGCTGAGCGAGGCCGATGTCGCCGAACTGCGCAAGCTGCTGGAGGAGATCGACGATGACGCAGGCTGAAGTGTTCCGCTGGCTGCTGGAAAGCACCTTCGCCAGCAGCGCCGCGATCGTGCTGGTGCTGCTGCTGCGCCGGCCGCTGCGCGCGGCGTTCGGCGCCAACGCGGCCTATCTGCTGTGGGCGCTGCCGCCGCTGGCGGTGCTGGCCGCGTCGCTGCCGGCGCGGGTCGTGCGTGTCGTCCTGCGGGAAACGGCGGGCGTGATCGGCGTTGGTGGCGCTGGCGCGGTCGAGCCGCTGGCGACGACAGGTTCAACGACCGCGTGGCTGCTGGCGGGCTGGGGCGCGGGCGCGGCTGCGCTGGCGCTCTGGCAGGTTGCGGCGCAGCGACGCTTCCGGCGCAGCCTCGGCGCCGTGCGCATGGGCGGGGACGGCCATCTGCGCGCCGAAACCAGCGCCGGGCTGCCGGCGGTGGTCGGCCTGCGCGCGCGGATCGTGCTGCCAGCGGACTTCGAAGCCCGCTACCGCGACGACGAGCGCGCCCTGATCCTCGCCCACGAACGCATCCACCTCGCGCGCCGCGACGTGCTCGGCAACGCGCTGCTGGCAGCGCTGTGCAGCGCGTACTGGTTCAACCCGCTGGCGTGGATCGCCGCCGACCGCTTCCGCCGCGACCAGGAGCTGGCCTGCGACGAGAGCGTCGTCGCCCGCAATCCGCACGCGCGCCGCGCCTACGGCGAGGCGATGGTCAAGACCCAACTGTCGGCGCTGCCGGCACCCCTGGCCTGCCATTGGTTCGGCAGCCATCCAGTCAAGGAGAGAATCGCCATGCTCAAGCGTCCCGTTCCCGGCAAGCGCCGGGTCTCCATCGGCCTTGCCGTCGCCGCCCTGGTCGTCACCGGTGGCAGCTTCGCCGCCTGGGCCGCGCGCCCGCCGGTCACGACCGTCGCGGTCGCAGGCCAGGCCGCGTCGGCAGCCGGCGCCGCGGCATCCGAACCGGCGTCAAGGACAATCACGCTGACCGCCACCCGGCAGCCGGCCCGCGAAGTGGTGCTGGAGGCCGCGCGCCTGGCGGGGCTGCACGTGGTCGATCCGCAGGCGGTGCCCGAAAAGCCGCTCACGCTGCAGTTCGCCGACATGGATGCCGGCATCGTGATGCAGATGATCGCCGAGGAGTGCGGACTCGTGGCCAGCATTGATGGCGACAGCGTGTCGTTCCGCGCGCGCACCGATGCGCAATCCCCGCTCGCCCCTGCCGGCAGGCAGGCAGACCGCGATGCGCATGTCGACGACCCGTCGCGGTGGCTGGCGCCGCCGAAATATCCCGCCGACGCCGCTGCCAACAAGGTGACCGGCAAGGTCGTGGTGATCGTCGATGTCGCCGCGGACGGCAGCGTGGCCGATGCGCGGGTGGAGAAATCCGAACCGGCCGGTGTGTTCGACCAGGCCACGCTGGATGCCGTGAAGCAGTGGAAATTCCAGCCGGCCATCAAGGACGGCAAGGCGGTTGCCGGGCGCGTGCGCGTGCCGGTCAATTTCGACATGGACGCGCCTGAGGATGCAGCATCGGACGGCAAGGCCTGACGCAGTGCGCGCCTGCGGCGCAGGCATGCAGGCGATGGCCGGGCTGGTCCTGGCCATCGCTGCCACGGGTTGCGCCACCCGCAGTACGCACATCGACCACCGCATGCTGCTTCCACAGGGCGGCGACCGCGTCGAGCTTGAATCACGGGAACTGTTCGTGATGCCGATCGCGCTGGCGTCGCCGGAGCCGGTGTTCCCGGAGACGGCGGCCGCGTCGGTCGACGTGGAGGTCTGCGCCGAGATCTGGCTGTCGGCCGACGGTGACGTGACCCGGGTGGCGCCGTTCCACGACGCGTCCGGATGTGCGCCGGACGGCGACCCGGCGGTGCGTGATTACGCGCAGGCGGTCGGCGACGCGCTGCGGCGCTGGGAGTTCACCCCGGCGATGATCTGCGAGTTTCCGCCGGAACTGCTTGCCCAACGCGATGAAGGCAACTGCACCGGCCCCGAAGTCAGCGTGCGGCGCGTGCCGGTGCGGTTGAACTACGCCTTCACTTTCAACAGCCGCGACGGCAGGCGCCGGGTCGGCATCGCGCGCAAGGCGGCGCGCTAGCGGCGGGGCAGTCAGTCCAGCGTATGCACCGCCCGCGTCAGCCGTTCGACCTCGTCGGCCGAATGGCTGACATAGATGATCGGCAGGGACGTCTCGTCGCGTACGCGCTGCAGGTAGGGGATCAGCTCTTCGCGGCGGGCCTGATCGAGGTTCGACAGCGGCTCGTCGAGCAGCAGGATGCGCGGCTGCGACAGCAGCGCGCGGCCGAGTGCCACGCGCTGCGCCTCGCCGCCGGACAGGTTGGCGGTGCGGCGCCTGAGCAGCGCGCCGATGCCGAGCAGGGCGACCACGTCGTCGAACGCGAATGCTGTGGAGCCGCCGGTGCGGCGTCCGTAGCGCAGGTTGCCGCGCACGGTCAGGTGCGGGAACAGCCGCGCGTCCTGGAACACGTAGCCCACGTGGCGCGCGTGCGCCGGCACATCGATGCCCGCGGCCGCGTCGAACAGGCAGCGCCCGTCGACCTCGATCCGGCCCTCGCGCGGCCGGATCAGTCCGGCGATGGCGTGCAGCACCGAGGTTTTGCCGGCGCCCGAATGGCCGGCCAGCGCGATCACGCGAGCGTCGTCGGCGATGCGCACGTGGCGGCGGAAGCCGCCGGCGGTGCGCGTGCCGCGCTCGATGACGATGTCCAGCGCCAGCATCAGCGTGCCCGCTCGCCGCGCTGGCGCCGCACCAGCCATTCGGAGACCAGCAGCGCCAGCAGCGAAATGCCCATTGCCACCAGCGCAAGCCGCCAGATCCCGGCGTCGCCGCCGGGCACCTGCAGCAGGCCGTAGATCGCCGACGAGATCGTCTGCGTCTCGCCGGGGATGGCGGAGACGAAGGTGATCGTCGCGCCGAATTCGCCCAGCGCCTTGGCGAACGCCAGCACCGCGCCGGCGACGATGCCCGGCCACGCCAGCGGCAGCGTCACGCTGCGGAACACGCGCCAGGGCGTCGCGCCGAGCGTGGCCGCGACCTGTTCGAGGCGGTGGTCGGCGGACTCGATCGACAGCCGGATCGTGCGCACCATCAGCGGGAAGCCCATCACCGCGCTGGCCAGCGCCGCGCCGGTCCAGCGGAACGCAACGCCGATGCCGAAATGCTGCTGCAGAAAACCGCCGATCACGCCCTGGTTGCCCAGCATCACCAGCAGCACGTAGCCAACCACCACCGGCGGCAGCACCAGCGGCAGGTGCACCAGCGCATCGACCAGCGCCTTGCCGAAGAAGCGCTTGCGGGCCAGCAGCCAGCCGGTGGCGATGCCGAAGGGCAGGCTGGCCAATGCGGCCACCGCGGCGACCTTCAGGCTCAGGGCGATGGCGGTCAGTTCGGCGGGGCTGAAGTCGAACATGCGGGTGGGCGGGAATGACACCAGGCCGTGGTGGGTGGGGGAACAGAGGGCGCTCGCCGTGCTCAAGCCATCCTACGGACTTGCGGCGCAGGGGTCTTGTGGGAGCGGCCATGGCCGCGATGGCACCCGGGC